>CAYMUE010000122.1:15346-20056 GCA_964393505.1 uncultured Polyangiaceae bacterium | reverse complement strand
GTCTACGACGAGATGATCAGGACGGCGACGGCGCAGGGCGTCGCGCAGGGCGTCGCGCAGGGCGTCGCGCAGGGTGTCGCGCAGGGCGTCGCGCAGGGCGTCGCGCAGGGCGTCGCGCAGGGCGTCGCGCAGGGCGTCGGAGCGGTGGTGCGCGTGGTCGAGCGCCGCCTGACCCGCGCACTGAGTGAGGACGAGCGGCTCACGGTGCGCGATCGGCTCTCGACGCTCGGTCCCGAGCGGCTGGGTGACGTGGTCCTCGATTTGTCGGCCGAGGAGCTCGCCGACTGGCTTGCGGATCCCGATGCCCGATAGCTCTGCGCATCGACACGCGGACGCAACCCGAAACGCAGTCACCTCGAGCCGTACCGTCGTGCTCGTGCTCGCGGTCAGGAGCGATCCATCGCGGAGTCCATGCGGCCCGCCCCGTCGAAGTCCAGAAGGTATGCCCCCACCATCTCCACCTGCCACTTGTCGGGAAGAACCCGCTGGAACTTGCTGAGACGGTATTCGGGCACCCGCGCGAGCAGTGCGCGACGGGTCTCGGAGTCCGACCAGGAGACGCCGTCGATTACCGCACGCACGGCGTTCACGCTCAGGCCGTCGCCCTGGATCCGCAGCGAGAAGTTGTCCGGCACGACCTTCCAGCCGCCCTTCCAATCGAGCGCGTACTTGAGGGTCTGGTTGATCCTGCCGCCGGCGAAGGTCCACCAGTGCACGGCGTCGCCGTCGGACTGCATCGGCTCGCGACTTCGCAGCAGCGCTCCGAAGTCGGCGCGCCATTCGTCCAAAGCCGCCTTCGCGCGGCCGTCGAGGAAGGGGTAGTCGTCGTCGCTCGCCAGCACCTCTTTCATCGCCTGGCAGATTTCGTATCCCAAAAACTGCGGCAGGAACCCGCCCCAACTCGGCTTCTTCCCGCGTGGGGCCGGCTTCACGCGCACCAGCCTGTCCTCGTGGCGGATGCCGACTACCATCCACGCCCGCCCGCCCAGCAGGAACGTGCTCAAGTCCTGGACCAGCCGGTCCACGAAGCTCTGCTCCAGACTCCCCAGCTCGCGCTGGGACTCCGTCTCAACCTTGTACATCACGGGACTCGAGAACACCGCATACCTCCTGCGCGACTTTGTCGCAGACCAATTCGAGTCGCTCTACATGCCGCGCTTTCGACCGTCGACCCGCGTTCGGTACCGCGGCCTCCTCCAGCAGAGCATCTTGCCCGCTTTCGGAACCACGCGCCTGGACGATGTCGAGGTCATGGCAGTACGGCGATTCTCGGCGGCTCTGCTGAAGCGCGGCGTGCAGGTCAAAGGGCACATCGCGCTGCTGAAGACGTTGCTTCGCGCGGCCCACGAATGCGGGCTCATCCGGTTGGTGCCCTCGCTGCCGAAGCTCTATTCCGAGCAGCGAAAACCGATCGACTGTCCTCCTCGGGAGGAGGCGATGCTGTTGCTGGCGAAGGCGGGAGGCTGGTTCCGGGTGTGCCTCGCGCTCGGATTGCTAGCCCTACTTGCTCTTGCCGTACACCGGCCATCCAGATCAGCCTCCTTTCGACCGGACAGCGTGTCTGTCGTGACAAGGAGGCGAGGAGGATGCCTGGATGTGCGCGAAGGGACAGACTCTGCGTAGGTACCGACGGGACGCCAGCGTGCAGACGGCGACCGCTGCACGTGCTGAAGCGGATCGGATGCGGAAGCTCGCTGCCGACACCGGAAGCGTCTGCGCGGCCGTAGCCCCGCCCGAAGACAAGGGAAGGGGAGCGGCGTCACTGCTTGAGGCACACCCCGCGTCGATCACGTTCAACGAGTTCGTCGACGGCACGTGGTCGAAGCTCTGGAAGCCGGGTTACGCCGAGACCACCCAGGAGCGCCACGACGACCTGCTCAAGCAGGGCGTCAGGGCGCACTTCGGTCCGTGCCGCTGGACAAGATCACCGGGATGCAGATGCGAGCGTACGCGGCCAAGCTCGCGGGCAGGGGCGTGCAGATCAAGCCCCACCAATCGTTCGTCTCGAGCGTGCTCAAGGCGGCCGTCGAGGCTGGCGCGCTTGAGAAGTTCCCCGATAGCTGGCCCAAGCTCCCCAAGCAGAGGAAGTCGTCACCCGACAGCCCTTGCGATGTGGAGGTCGAGGACATCGTCCGGCTCGCCCGAGGGTGGCTCAAGGTCGCCGTTGCGTTGGCCGCGTACGCTGGGATGCGGTCAGGCGAGGTGCGTGCGTTCGAAGTCCGCGATGTCGACCTGGCCAAGAACACCATCACGATCCGCAGGGCGATGAGCTGCAAGAAGCAGAAGGACACGAAGGACCACGAAGACCGGACCATGCCCATCGCTCCGCCGCTGCGGCCCATCCTCGAAGAGGCGATCAAGGACAAGCTGCCGAAGGCGCGTGTCGTCATCAACAAGGACGGCACCACCCCAAAGCGGCAAGACCTCTGGAACGACCTGGCTGCGCTGCTTAAGCGGAACGGCCTGCGGCACCGTTCGTTCCACAGCTTGCGGCACTACTTCTGCTCGGCCCTGATCGACAGGGGCATCCCCGTCCCGGTTGTGCAGCGAGCAGCCGGCCACTCGGATCTCAAGACGACCCAGCGATACGTTCACGCCCTGCGCTCGCTGGACGCCATCTGGGGCTAGCCGGACCGGATATGGCAATGGTGTGGAAACGAAAACGGGCTCGTTCAGGAATCAGCTGAAAACGAGCCCAATTTGATCAATTTGTCGGGGAGGGGGGATTTGAACCCCCGACATCAAGCACCCAAAGCTTGTGCACTACCAGGCTGTGCGACTCCCCGAAAGGGCGCCGGATCGTTACCACGCGCCTCGGCTCCCGGCATCCGGAAAATGCCCCGCCTGTGTCCTTGCCTCGCCGCCCCCGAAGCACGACGATCCCTCTGCCTTGAACGATCCCTCCGACCGCCACGATTCCTTGCCCGGCCAAAGTCACGGTCACGGTCGAGACTATGACCACGACCACGACCACGACCACGACCAAGCCGGTCACGGTCACGGTCACGGTCACAGTCACGGCCATGGTTCCACGCCTTCTCGCAGGCTGGCTGTCGCCCTGGCGATCACCGCTGGCTTCATGGCCGTCGAGGCGTCGGTCGGCTGGTTCGCGGGGTCTCTCGCGCTGCTCGCTGACGCCGGCCACATGCTCTCCGACGCTGCGGCGCTCGGTCTCGCCTTGTTCGCTCAGCGCGTCGCCGCCAGGCCGCGGTCCCACGAGCGCACGTTCGGATCACGCAGGGCGGAGGTCCTCGCGGCGTTCGTTAACGGCATCGCGCTTGGCGCCACGGCGCTGTTCATCGTGCACGAGGCGGTCGAGCGGCTGATTTCGCCGGTGGCGGTGCGGGGAGGGTGGTTGCTGGTGACGGCGGTGGGCGGTCTGGTGGCGAACCTGTTGTCGGCGGCGGTGCTGCGTTCGGGCTCGGAGCACAACGCGAACACGCGTGCGGCGTACCTGCACGTGTTGAGCGACGCGCTCGGCTCGGTCGGGGCGATGGTCGCGGGTGTGCTGGTGATGGTCTTCGGGCTGCGACGGGCGGATCCGGTGGTCAGCCTTTTCATCGCGGCGGTCATCCTGTGGGGGGCGTGGAGGCTGGTGAAGGAGACCGCGACGGTGTTGATGGAGGGCTCACCGGAGCACGTTGACGTGGCGGCGTTGGAGGAGACGATTCGTTCGGTACCCGGAGTATGCGAGGTGCACGATCTCCACGCGTGGACGATCTCCGACGGGTTCCACGCGGTATCGGCCCATGTGGTGCTCGACGGTGAGCGGCACGGGACGGAGGTCGTGGCGGAAGCGGCGCGAGCGATCCGGGAGCGTCATGGGATCGACCATGTGACCTTGCAGCCGGAGGCGCCTTCTCCGGGGCTGGTGCAGATTCGTCTTCCGAAGCGGTAGGTGCGCCCCACCGGCTCGCCTGTTTCTGGACCGAAATGCCCCGAAGCGGTATTCGGACACGATGCAGCCGCGCGCCACGTGGGACGAGTACTTCATGAACATCGCGCGACAGGTGGCCACGCGGGCGACCTGTGATCGGAAGCATGTGGGCGCGGTGGTGGTGCGGGATCGGTCGATCCTTGCGACGGGCTACAACGGTTCGATCGTGGGGTTGGCGCACTGTTCGGAGGCGGGGCACCTGATGGAGGACGGGCACTGCGTGCGCACGATCCACGCGGAGGCGAACGCGCTGGTGCAGGCGGCGCGCAACGGGGTGCGGATCGAGGGGGCGACGATCTACGTGACGGCGTCGCCGTGCTTCAACTGTTTCAAGCTGATCGCCAACGCGGGGCTGTGTCGCATCGTGTTCGGCGAGTTCTATCGCGATCAACGCATATTCGACTTTGCGGCGCAGCTCGGCATCGAGCTGCTCCACCTGCAGGTCCCGGGGGGCACCGAGGAGAACAAGGCATGAAGGTCGCCGTCATCCAGGGAGGTCCGTCGGCAGAAGCCGAGGTCTCGCGCCGTTCCGCCGCCGGAGTGTGCGGTGCCTTGCGCAAAGCGGGGCACGACGCGGTGGCGTTGGAGCTGGGGGCCGGTCTCGCGGCATCCCTCGCGTCGGAGGCGTTCGACGTCGCGTTTCCCGCGACACACGGGCGCTTCGGCGAAGACGGCTGTCTGCAGGGTCTGTTGGAGATCCTGGGGATTGCGTACGTGGGCTCGGGCGTGCTGGCGAGCGCGACGGGCATTCACAAGGTGTTTGCGAAGCTGGC
>CAYMUE010000122.1:6917-15246 GCA_964393505.1 uncultured Polyangiaceae bacterium | reverse complement strand
TCCCTGCGCCCTCATCCCTGCGCCCTCATCCCTGCGCCCTCATCCCTGCGCCCTCCTCCCTGCGCCCTCATCCCTGGGCCCTCGCTCCAGCTCACCCCCCGCCGACGGGAGGGATCACCGCGATGGTGTCTCCCGGCTCGATGACGGCGTCCTCGGCGGCGAAGGCTTCGTTGCGAGCGAAGCGCACGCGGTGCAGGCGACCTTGGAGAGCGGGGTGGTGCTGCTCGAGCAGGGCGCGCAGGTCGCGCACGCGCAGGGGAGCGGCGGGCAACTCGAGGGTTTCCTGGTGCAGCCCGCACAGGTCGCGGACGGCGGCGAAGTACAGGAGGGTGATGGTGGGGGCGGGCATGGGTGAGAGGGGATGCATGCCGCTCCGGGGCTGGCGGGGCAAGAGGGGTTGATTTGGCTTCCGCTCGGTGCGAGGCCGGGACATCATCTGCGGACCGGTGCGTGCGTGCACCGGGCGACTCGTGGAGCCAACGAGGACCAGATGGCGGCAGCGCAGGGACAGTGTCCGGGGTGTGGATCCCCCATCGAGTTCAGGGCGGGCTCGTCGGTTACGGCGGTCTGCAAGTACTGCAACACGACGTCGCGTCGTTCGGATCGCGGGATAGAGAACCTCGGCCGGATGGCCGATCTGGCGGACACGCCGACGATTGTTGCGGTAGGGGACGGGGGAACGATCGCGGGGCGGGGCTTCGTGGTGCTGGGGCGAGTGCAGCTTCAGCACGATCTGGGCGGGGTCTGGGACGAGTGGTACCTGGGGTTCCAGGGAGGCGGGTGGGGGTGGCTTGCGTACGCGCAGGGCAACTTCTACGTCACCTCGAAGATGGAGCCGGCCCCGCCGGTGCCGTCGATGCAACAGTTGCGTCTCGAGGCGCCGGTGCAGCTCGGCCAGGCCGGCGTGTTCCGCGTGGTGGAGCTCAAGCAGGCGAAGATCGCGTCGGCGGAAGGGGAGCTGCCGTTCGCGCCTCGGCCCGGGCAGCCTCGCTACTACGCGGATCTGGTGGGGCCGCAGGCGGGGTTTGCCACGCTCGATTGGGGTGAAGGCAACACGCCGCCGGAAGTGTTCGTGGGCCGTCAGCTTCCGGAAACGCAGCTCGCGATATCGCAGCGTGCGGAGCGGGTGAAGAAGGAAGTCCGGCTGGAGGGGTTGAACTGTCCGGGATGCGGCGCGCCGCTCAAGCTCGTCGCAGGCAACCGGGTCGAGCGGATCGCGTGCATCTACTGTGGCACGATCGCCGAGACGGTGAGCCAGCAGATCGTGGCGCGGCAGCAGGCTGCCCGTACGCAGCCGTTGATCCCGCTGGGGGCGTCGGGTGCGCTCAACGGCGGGGAGTACACGGTGATCGGGTTCGTGGAGCGTTCGGCGACGCTCGACGACGAGCTGTTCAGCTGGACGGAGTATCTGCTGTTCTCGCAGCCGATCGGGTTTCGCTGGCTGGTGTGCGACGAGGGCAACTGGCTGTTCGTGGAGCCGGCGAACCTGGCGGAGATCGACACCTCGGGATTCCCGGACCAGGTGACGTGGAGGGGGCGCACGTTTCATCAGCGCAACCAGAACCAGGCGCGGGTGGAGTACGTGTTGGGGGAGTTCTACTGGAAGGTCACAGTGGGCGAGACGGTGCTCGCGACGGACTTCCAGAGCGGCACGGATCTGATCTCGCGCGAGGCGATGCAGAGCGAGGTGTCGTGGTCGTACGCGCGGCAGATCCCGTGGTCGGCGATTGCGGCGGCCTTCAAGGTGACCGCGGCGCCACCGCCGGTGACGGCGTCGTCGGGCGAGTCGTCGGGCAGCGGCACGGTCAACGCGATCGTGGGGCTCATCGTGATCCTGGTGTTCGTGCTCATCGCGTGCGGCTCGTGCATGTCGATGTGCGGAGACGGCGGCAGCGGCACGGTGCGCGGCGGCGGAACCACGGGCGGCGGCTGGAGCGGTGGAAAGTAGCCGAACCTTCCCGACGCTGGTCTACCTGACGGTCCTGGTCGTAGCGACGTGCGGGCTGGTCTACGAGTTCTTGTTCGGCACGTTGTCGAGCTACCTGTTGGGCAACGGCATCACGCAGTTCTCGATCGTGATCGGGGTGTATCTGTCCGCGTTGGGGCTGGGGGGGTGGTTGTCGAGGTACGTGGAGCGCGACATTGCGCAGCGGTTCCTCGAGGTGGAGCTGGCGGCGGCGCTGATCGGGGGGCTGTCGACGCCGGTGCTGTTCGCGTGCTTCGCGCGTCCTTCGGCGTTCATCGCGGCGCTATATGCGCTGGTCGTGCTGCAGGCCACGCTCGTGGGGCTGGAGGTGCCGCTGCTGATCCGTCTGCTGCGGCGCCGCGTGCTGTTCCACGACCTGGTGTCGCGCGCGCTGGCGTTCGACTACCTGGGCTCGCTGACCGCGGGGGTGCTGTTCACCCTGGTGCTGTTGCCCACCCTCGGTCTGGTGCGCACGGGTGTCGTCTTCGGTTTCCTCAATGCGCTGGTCGGCCTCGCCGGAACCTGGTTGTTCGCCTCGATGCTCGGGCCGGTCCGAGGGCTGCGCATCAAGGCGATCGCGATCATGACGGTGCTGACGGTGGTGTTCGGTATCGCGGAGCGATTGACGCGGGCATCGGAGAGCCTGCTGTTCGCGGATCCGGTGGTGTACGCGCGGCAGACGCGGTTCCAGCGCATCGTGCTGACCTCGGGGCGCGGGGCGTTCCACCTGTTCCTCGACGGCAACCTGCAGTTCTCGTCGGCGGACGAGTACCGGTATCACGAGGCGTTGGTGCACCCGGTGTTCTCGGCGGTGGCGCGTCACGAGCACGTGTTGATCCTGGGTGGGGGCGACGGACTGGCAGCGCGGGAAGTGCTTCGCTACGCGGACGTGAAGACCGTGACGATGGTGGACATCGATCCTGGGATGACGGAGCTGGCGGCCGGGCACCCGGTGTTCGTGGAGTTGAACGGGCGGTCGATGAGCGACCCGCGGATGCGGGTGGTGAACGACGACGCGATGGCGTGGTTGGCGGAGGGGGATCAGCGGTACGACGTGGTGATCGTGGACTTCCCGGATCCGAACAACTTCACGCTGGGCAAGCTGTACACGACGCGGTTCTACCGGCTGTTGACCGAGCGCGTGGCGATGGACGGAGCGATCGTGGTGCAGGCGACCTCGCCGCTGATCGCGCGACAGTCGTACTGGTGCGTGGTGCGCACGCTGGAGGCGTCTGGGTTGCGGACGCTCCCGTATCACGCGTTCGTGCCGTCGTTCGGGGAGTGGGGCTACGTGATCGGCTCACGCGCCGGGGTGGAGGTGCCGCAGCGGGTGTTGCCCGGCCTGCGCTACCTCGACGATTCCAACGTCGGCGCGCTCTTCCGGTTCGCTCCCGACATGGCTCGGATCGAGACCGAGGTGAACCGGCTGAACAACCAAGTGCTGGTGCGATACTACGACGAGGAGTGGCGGCGGCTGCTGTAGGGGGGGCGAGCGAAGCGTTCGCGGGTTCGCAGGTCGAGCCCTTCTCTTTCCATCGGGCATTTGCTAGTCGATACGCCGTGACGACCGAGCTGCCCCGCGAATCCCCCGTTGGAGACGACGCGCGCGCGCGAAGGAGCAGTCCCTCTGCGGAGCGGACCGGAGCCGGGACGTCGGAGGCGGGGCGCGGTCGTGCCGCCGCGCTGCTGCGGTGGCTCCGCGAGCCGCGACCGATCGACGTGCTGCTGCTGGCGTTTCTGCTCGGGACCTACGTCGCGGGATCGGTGCTGTTCTACCGGAGCGTGCCGGACGCCAACGCGGTGGAGATGGTGCTGCTGAGCGTGTCGGTGCTGACGCACGGGCTGCTGTTTGGTGCGGGGGCGCTGCTGTTCACCGACGGGCTGCTCGGACGCGGGCGGTGGTGGAGGGCATGGTTCGCGGGGGTGTTTTTCCTGGTGGTGGTCTCGCAGATTCCGGATTGGATTCTGTTCAACATCATGGGGATGCACCTGACGCACCTGCTGCGGGTGTTCTGGACCGGGGGGTGGAAGGACCTGGCGGACCTGGTGGCGGCGAGCCGCGTGTCGAGCGCGAACCTGGCGTGGATGCTGTCGATCACGTGGGTGTCGATCCTGTTTGGCGGCGGGATGTCGATGCTGACCCGGCGCCTGGCCGGCAGGCTTCCGTGGAAGCCTGCGTTGAGCGTGTCGGCGATGACGACGATGCTGCTGGGCAGCGCGGTGCTGCTGGTCGGTGAGCAGTACGTGAGCCTGCGGACGAAGGATCAGCGTTTCTGGCTCTCGAGCCAGCAGACCTTCCCGCTGCACATCCCGGCGATCAAGCCGCATCCGTCGAGCATCGTGTACGACGTGCGCTTGCGCATCGAGCGTCCCGACGCGGGAGAGGAGCGGGTCATCGCAGAGGCCGCGTCGGTGCCGAGGCCGGCGGCGGGGCGGCACGTGTTCCTGTTCATGCTCGAGAGTGTGCGGTCGGGGTTCGTGACTCCGGAGACGGCGCCGCACATGACGCGTTTCGGCGACGAGAACCTGCGCTTCGAGCATGCGTGGTCGAACTCGAACGCGACGATGCACGGATGGTACGCGGTCTTCCACGGACACCACCCGTTCTACTGGAAGAGGTACCTGGGGAGGCCGTCGTTCGAGGGGGCCACGAGCCTGCGCATCCTGCAGAACCTCGGGTATCGGCTCGCGGTGTTCAGCTCCGCCGACTTCAACTACTGGGGCTACGATCGCACGGTATACGGCGACGGTTTCAAGCTCGTGGACACCCGCGAGAGCTTCTCGCACCTGCCGCAGGTGGAAGCGGATCGGCACACGATCGACGCGGCGATCGGTTACCTGAATCGCATCCCCGAGCGAGCGTTCGTTTCGATCTTCCTGGAGAGCGCGCACCACGACTACGAGTGGCCGAAGGACCAGCCTCCGAAGTTCACGCCGGTCACGCAGTCTTTCGACTACACGCGGGTGCGCTACGCCGCCGACGAGCTCGAGCAGGTCAAGAACCGCTACCGCAACGCGATCCACTACGTCGATGCGCAGGTGGGCAGGTTCATCGAGGAGCTGCGCCGCCGCGGTCTGTACGAGTCGTCGACGATCGTGCTGATTGGCGATCACGGCGAAGAGTTCATGGAGCACGGGCGGCTCACCCACGCGTCGAACCTCTTCGAGCCGCAGATCACCCCGGTGTTCCTCATGCGTCTGCCGAGCCGCGGCCCCGAGCGCGTGCATCGGTCGATCAGCCAGATGCAGATCTTCCCGACGGTGCTGGCGGAGCTTGGGTATGTGCCACCGGCGGGGGTGTTCGATGCGCCCTCGGTGTTCGACGATGGGGCGGGGGAGCCGTTCCAGGTGATCTCGAACGTGCGGTCTGCCGACGCGCCGCATCGGTTCGTGATCCACTTCGGGGATCGGAAGCTGTTTTTCGAGCTCGACGAGGACGACCCCTATCACGGGAAGTCGTTGTATCCGACAAGGATCACGGATGGGGAGGATCGGGAGATACCGTTCGAGGGCAAGGGGGATGCGCTGCTCGAGGAGGTCGATGCGGCGTATGGGCCCTGGCTCCGGAGGATCGGCTTCATCGAGAGATTGGAAGGGCCCCGTCATCGCTGACAGGTCCGGTGAGCCGCGCCATGCGTGTCCGAGCGGGTGCTAGTTGACAGACTCCCCGAGCCGCGATTCGATTGCCGTTCCGCGAGGCCATACATGAGTGGAGTGAAGCCCATCGACGACAGCACAGACTCCGGGTGGGACGACGTGCCCTCCACGATGCCTGCGGGAGGAGCCGCGGCGTCTGGCGCCGAGCGAGCGGAGCCCGATGCGCAGGCGGTGGATGCGGGGTGGGCGTCGGAGTCGTTGGTGGCGAAGCTGCCGGTCGCGCCGGTTGCGGTGCGAGTGGCGGAGGCGCAGCCGGTGATGCAGCCCGACGACCAGGATCCGATGGGAGACATGCCGACGGAGCCTCCCCCACCGATGGAGGCGGTCTCGGAGGGGGCTGGAGGCGGACAGTACTGGACGCCGCCGCCGGCAGCGGTGGCACCGCAGTTCGAGCCGTCTGTGGCCCAGCCGATCGCGCCGCCCATGTCGGCGAAGCAGGCGCCCGTGCCATCGCCCACGCCCCAGCTCGCAGTGCAGCCGGAGTCGCGTCCCACGCCGGTGCCGTCGCTGGTCACCTGCGAGCGCTGTGGTACCCGCGTGCGAGCGGCGAAGTTCTGCGAGTGCTGCGGCCATCCGATCCGGGTGGAGCCGCCGAAGTACTGCCCGCAGTGCGGCGCTTCGCTGCGCGCGGGCATCCGCTTCTGCACCCACTGCGCGGCTCCCTTGTCGTGATCTCCAGGCGCGAGATCCTCACCGCACTGCTCGGAATCTCGGCATCCTCCGCGCTCCCTTCGTGCGCGCGTCGATCCCGCGCGCCCGGCGACATCGTCGGCGCCGACGTCACCACCGGCCACCTGCTCCGGCAGGACCTCGCCGGTGCGATCGCTGCGCGCACCGAATCGATCCCCGTCGTCATCGTAGGCGCGGGGGTCGCGGGGCTCAGCGCCGCGTGGCGTCTCGCTGCCTCTCAAGCGGCACCTTTTGCCGTGCTCGAGCTCGAGTCGTGCGCGGGTGGAACCTCGCGCCCGGGCGCACACCCGGTCACGCCCTTCCCCTGGGGCGCCCACTACGTTCCGACCCCCGCGTCATCGAACCGCACTCTCGTGCGCCTGCTGCGCGAGATGAACGTGGTCACTGGTCTCGACGACGCCGGCGAGCCGATCGTGGACGAGGCATGTCTGGTGCCGGAGCCCGAGGAGCGGGTGTTCTGGCGGGGGGAATGGCACGAAGGGCTGATGCCGGAGGCCGCGCTCACGGCCGGCGATCACGTGCAGATGGATCGCTTCAAGGACGAGGTAGCGCGCTGGGTGCGATGGCGCGACGGTCGAGGGCGTCGCGCTTTCGCGCTGCCGATGGCGGCGAGCTCCGACGACGCGGAGGTGGTCTCGCTGGATCGGCAGTCGATGGGCGAATGGATGGACGAGCGCGGGCTGACGTCGCCGAGGCTGCGATGGTGGGTGGACTACGCATGTCGCGACGACTACGGCTGTCGTCTCGACACGACGAGCGCGTGGGCTGCGCTGTTCTACTTCGCGTCGCGGGTGCGCACGGCGGGCGGGGCGTCGCAGCCGCTGATCACGTGGCCCGACGGCAACGGCGGAGTGGTGCGTCACCTGGCCGGAGTTGCCGGCTCGCGTCTGCGGACCTCGATGCTGGTGCACGATCTGGTGCCGCACGAGGATCACGTGCAGGTTTTTGCGCTCGACGCGACGACGCGGCAGGCGGTGCAGATCCGTGCCGAGCAGGTCGTGCTCGCGGTGCCGAGGTTCATCGCTGGGCGCGTGCTGCGTCCGTGGCGGGATGATCCCCCCCCGGATCTCCGGGAGTTCGAAACCGCCCCGTGGGTCGTGGCCAACCTGTTCCTGCGCGATCGCCCCGCGAACCGGGGATTCGTCCCCGCGTGGGACAACGTCTTCTACGAGAGCACGTCGCTCGGCTACGTGACGGCGACGCACCAGCGTGGGCGGCGTCAGGGCCCGACGGTGCTCACGTGGTACCACGCGATGACGTCGGGGGATCCCCGCGGGGCGCGGGAGTCGCTGCTGTCGGCAAGTCGCGAGGAGTGGGCCGAGGCCATCGTGACCGATCTGGAGCGTGCGCACCCGGAGATCACGAGCCTGGTGGAGCGCATCGACATGTGCCGTTGGGGGCATGCGATGGTGCGCCCGCGTCCGGGGTTCGTGTGGGGCAAGGCGAGGCGAAGGGCTGCGCTCCCGGTGGGCAGGGTCCACATGGCATGCACCGATCTGTCGGGGGTCGCGCTGATCGAGGAAGCGCAGTACCACGGCGTACGGGCTGCCGAAGAGGTGCTGCGAGAGCGCGGCGACCTCGGGCCTTCGTGGATTTGAGGGAAGAGGAGCGCTACTGCGAGCAGGTGTGCGCGGAAAGATCGCACACCTTGTCGTCGAGGCAGTGATCGTCGGAGGTGCACTCGACGCAGGTGCCGGAGCCCTGGTCGCAGGGATGTCCGGAGCTGCAGTCCGAGTCGGAGCTGCACTTGCTGCCGTCGGGGCAGGGGTCGCAGTCCGGCCCGCCGCAGTCCGTGTCGGTCTCGCTGCCGTTGAGCTGATCGTCACCGCACACGGGCGCTGCGCACTTGCCGTTGGTGCAGACCCGGTCCACGCAGTCTTCTCCGGTGGAGCATCCCTTCAGGGGCCCGCACTTCAACGAGCATTGACCTCCGCAATCGAGATCGGTCTCGGTGCCGTTGTGGACGTCGTCGTTGCAGCCCGGAGCCTGACACGATCCGCCCTTGCACACGCCGCT
>CAYMUE010000122.1:0-6817 GCA_964393505.1 uncultured Polyangiaceae bacterium | reverse complement strand
AGCGTTCTCATGGGGAGACTCTGGCAGAGGGCGGGCAGGGAAGGGATCAGAAGCGCCAGGAGGCGCCCGCGCCAGCGCCGTGGGGCGTGACGTAGGGGCTGAAGCGCATGGTCTTCTTGGCGGTGTCGAGGGCGCCGCGCTGCTGTGCGGGCTCGGACTTGCTGTTGCTCAAGAGCAGGACCGCGCCGGTGACGCCGAGGGTGATCGCGACGCCGAAGGCCATGTCGGAGACGAGCGCGTTGCGCTCGGTGCTGTCGGCCTTGTCGGTGGTGGGGCGGTCGTCGAAGTCCTTCTTGTCGGACAGGGCCTTGATGCCGAAGATGGTTCCGACGGCGGCACCGACGCCGGCGATGCCGAGGGTAACGTACGCGGGAATGTTGGAGCGGGGCTTGTCCTCGGCCGCAGCGGGCGGCGGGGCGGACGTCGTGGTGGCGGTCGTTGCGGCCGGCGTAGCAGGAGGCGGCGTATCGACGGGCGCCGGGGGAGGAGGCTCGGCCTTCTTGGTGAGGGTGAGGGTGAGCTCGGGGGCCTTCTCACCGGGCTTGAGGTCGATCTGCTGCTCGGCGGACTCGTAGCCGGGAGCGACGGCCTTGACGGTGTGTTTTCCGGGGGCGAGCTTGAGGTCCATGGGGGTCATGCCCATCTGGGCCTGGCCGTCGACGGCGATGGAAGCATCGGGCGGGACGGTGGTTACGCGCACGGCGGCGGGAGTCGCCTTGAGCTCGGTGAGGCGCTTGTTGGAGGAGTCGATCTGCTCCTTCTGCTTCTCGGGGTTGGCGGCGGCGACGAACGCCTCGAAGTTGGCGATTGCTTCGGTCACGTGCCCGAGACCGTCGTGGCAAAGCGCCATCTTGTGCTTCGCGGCGGCGGCAGGCATGAGCTCATCGGCCTTCTGGAACGCCGCCAAAGCGCCGGCGTAGTCCTTCGCCTCGAGCTTCTTTATGCCTTCGTCGTAGGCCTTGCGAGCGGCGGCCTTCTTGTTCGCATCGCTCATGGGGGCCACGGGCTTCGCAGCCGCGCCGCCCTTGGGGGCGGCGGCCGGAGCCTTCGCGGTGGCCGGGGCCTTGGCAGGCGCACCCTTGGCAGGGGCCGCCTTTCCCTGTGCCGTTGCATCGGGCGAGATCGCCATCGCACAGAGGAAACCAGTGAGAACCACCGCGGCAAAACGGCGGACCGGACGAACGTCGAACCGGGACTGCATGATCGCTCTTACCTCCCTGCACGTTCGGAAACGCTGGGCACCTTCAAATCCGTCACAGGCTATCAACTCGTCGCGAGCGTTGTCCACGGCAATCGTGCCTGATTGCATCCCCGTGAGCATCCGTTCCCTGCGGACGCCGCCGCGGGTGCGAAGCTAGCGCGACACGACGACCGACTGAGTGCGAAAGGAGAGGGTTCTCTCAGCCTGGCCGATGCGGGCGACGAACAGGCCGACGAACGAGCCGAAGAGGGAGTCTCCAGGGGTTGCGGCTGTGCCGGGCGGCCGGGTCACCCAGCGACGGATCCTCTCGAGCATCTCTTTGGAGATGGGGTTCACCTCCACCATGACGGCGAGGAAGTACGAGGAATCGGGCTCGAGATTGGCTCGGTGCGCGACGGGCAGCTCCTTGACATCCGAACAGCGGCGCAGGACGCCTTCGAAGTTGAGCGCCACCGACGAGGTCTCCCCGCCTGGTTGGGACATCTGGATCCGGTACACCTCGTCCCAGACATCGAACACGATGCGACACGACTTGACGGTGCCCGCGACGGGCGACGACTTGGAGTCCGGGAAGAGATAGGCCCGGGCCACGATGACCGTGGGCAAGCCGCTGCGGAGCTTGCGCTCGACCTCCGCATCGACGACCTCGCGGTAGGCGAAGGAGGAGCGCAGCACGAGGTTGGTCTTGTCCCAGGAGAAGGATGCGCGCTTCGCGGGCAGGTGCGCGGGGGCCGTGGGGGCCGGCTCCTGGGCCAGCAGCGCGGGGGCAGCCAGGGCCAGGGCGCACGCGGTCGCGAGCGACGCGATCCAGCGTTTCACGGCCGCGCCTCGCTCCGAACCGGAATGAACCCGAGCACGTTCGAGAAGGCGAACATGAACCCACCGGCGTTGGTGTCGAGGCGGACTCCGAGGTTGAAGGTCAGGTCCACCGGCACGCGCGACAGCCCGTGGTATCCGCGCGGCGGATCGTTCAGGTCCCGCGGTGTCGCCAACCCGTAGATGCCCGCCGATCCGAACAGATCCACGCCGTAAACCGAACGCTGGCCCCGATACAGCGGAATCCGGTACTCCCCCTGGACCTTGCCAGCATAGCTTCCGTAGCGCACCTCGACGATGTCGGTGTTGAAGAAGTTTGGGGACGGGCGCCGATCGGTGTTGAGATCGAGCATGCGATCCGGGAGCAGATCGCTGAAGTCGCCGACGTAGAATCGCTCGTAGAGCGGCGCGTTGCCGCCGATGGCCCCGGCGAACGCCTGCAGACGCACCACGTGGCGCCACGGGAGCTGCCACCACTTCGAAGCGTTGAGCGTGAGCTTCTGGTAAGCGTAGCTCGACCCCAGCGGCGACAACGACACGTCACCGGTGAGCGTCGCATGCCACCCTCGCGTTGGAAGGAACGGCGAATCCCGCGTGTCGTAGATCACCGTGCCCCGGAGCGTGGACAGCAGGCTCAGACCGCCTTCGAGTCCGAATTCGATCGGCTCCCGATCCAATCCGCGACGATGCGAGGCCGCCAGCGGGAGCGTCGCGTCGATGCGCTCCAACCGGTAGTCGAGCCACAGTTGCACCGGCACGCTCAGGTCGTGTCCCAACCCGAAGCTCCCGCCGAAGCGCTTGTAGCGCACAACCGCGTAGTCCTGCACCCGCTCCGTCGCGTTCGCGGGATCGTCGTAGAGCACGTCGCGATTCCCGTAGAAGTCCCGCGCATCGTTGTGCAGAAGCGTTGCCGACGTCATCCACGAGCTGCCGAGGAACGACGGGTCGAAGTAGCGCATTCGCAGCGCGAGCTGCTCCTGGGCCACCCCCATCGCTCCGCCGAGCGTGATTCCCGTGCCCGCAAGGTTCGTCTCCGCTAGGTCCAACCCGCCGTAGGCCGTGAGCGGACGCGCGTTGCCCCGGGTGTCCGCATCCGCCGACAACCCCATCCACAGGTCGCTCACCACCAGCGTGTTGCGCTCCGCAACCTCGACCACCAGCACCACCGCGCCGCGTCGCGAGCCCCGACGCAGCGAGAGCTGGACCGAGCTGAAGAACCCCGTGCCCAGCAGCCGATAGCGCGTCCACTGCAGCTCGGGGTTGTCGACATCGAGCACATCGCCGCTGCGCAGCTTGACGTACCGACGGATCACCCGCTCGGAGGTGCGGTCGTTGCCCCGGATCTCGATCGCCTCCAGGGCGTAGCGCAGGTGCGGGCCTTCCGCTTCTTCGGTCGTGGAGGGCCTCAGCGAGGGCACCAGCAGCGGCTCGCAGGGCATCGCCTCCTGCAGCGGTGGCGCATGGCGTCCCTCCCGATGACGACGAGCGCCCCGGTCCTCGGGCGACGCGGCCGAATCGATCGGCGCAGCCTGGTCCGATGCCGCCGGAACGGGGGCGCCCCCGTCCGCGGCCGAGATCGTCCCGCTCGCGGCCTCTGCCTCGGGCGCCGTCTGCCCGGCGGGTGCCGCGGAAGCAGCAAGAGGGAGTGCGGCCGCAATTCCGGCCACGAACGCAATCCATCTCTTGCTCACGGGGCAAGCCTACCGCGAATCCGCCGGCCCGTTCCAACCCCAATCGCCCGACCCGCTCTTTCGAGGTGCGAGGCCCCTTCGGTCCTTCGCACCCACGAGCCTCTCGCCTCCGGCGCGCTGCCCCGTCGGCTCCAAACGTCTACTGGAGCCTCCGCGCAGCCAACGACCGCGCTTGCCCCCCTCCACGTTGGGTTCCATGTCGAAGCAACGCGCCCTAGACTCCACGGGCCCCTGATTCCGACACGAGGACCCCATGCCTGGCCGAGAAAAGGATGCCTCTGCTTTGCACGACCTGCTCGCGGCCGACCACGCGGAGGTCCATCGACTGTTCGAGGACTTCCTGCAAGCGGTCCATGCGAACAACTGGACCACCGCCGACGCGGTCCTCAACGCCATCGAGTTGCTGGCGGAGCGCCACTTCGCTTTCGAGGAGTTGCACGTCTTTCCTGTGTTCGACGAGCACCGCGAGGCGGCTCCTGACGCGGCCTGCGACACCTCCCGGCTTCGGGCACAGCATGACGAGATCCGGGCCGCCCTCGCCGAAGTCGGCATCGGCCTGCAGCTTCATCAGCTGCGCGAGAGCGCCATGCAGAAGTTCGTCGAAACCGTGGAGCGCCATTCGGCCTACGAAGACGCCTGGGCCGACGCCGTGCTGGAGTGCATGAAGCGCGGCAAGCTGGCCGGAGTCATGGCTCGACTGCGCAACCTCGTCCCGCGCATCCCCGGCAGATCCTCCTGACCCCCCCCGGTCCTCTCTGTTTGCAGCGCGCCCTCCCCAGATCCAGCCCCGCCACCGTGCGAGTAGGCCTTCGCTTGCGCCTCGCACGCTCCGCACGTACACGGATCGATCATGAAGCGCTGGAATGGTTGGGGCGACGACAGCGTCGATTACCCGCTCCCCGAAGGTGCCCTTCAGTTCCTTGTCGATCGCGTCGGCCTCGCAATGCGCCCCGTCGACGCCCGCCTCCACGACGTCGCTTCCCGCGTGCCGGCCTCCCGCGTGCCGGATGCCTCCGGCCTGTCCACCCAGCCCGAAGACCGCGTGCGTCACGCGCGCGGGCAAAGCCTGCCGGACTGGGTCGCCCTTCGGACCGGTAGGATCCCAGCCTTCCCCGATGCGATCGCGAGACCGTCCTGCGCCGCTGACGTGCGCGGGTTGATCGACCTCGCCACGCGCACGGGCGCAGCCCTCATCCCCTACGGCGGCGGCACCAGCGTCGTCGGACACATCAACCCGCCCACCGACCTGCCGTCGATCACCGTCGACACCTCGCACCTCGACCGGCTCGTCGCGCTCGACGAAAAGAGCCTGCTTGCGACGTTCGGTGCGGGCATCTCGGGGCCTGCTCTCGAGCACCAGCTCCAGGCGCGAGGATACACGCTCGGGCACTATCCGCAGTCCTGGGAGCAGTCGACGCTGGGGGGATGGATTGCCGCGCGGTCGAGCGGTCAGCAATCGGCGTGGTACGGACGCATCGAGCGTCTGCTCGCGGGGGCGAAGGTGACGACGCCTGCAGGCGAGCTTCACCTCGCGCCGTTCCCCGCCTCCGCAGCAGGGCCGGATCTGCGCGAGCTTCTGCTCGGGTCCGAGGGGCGCGTGGGGGTGATCACCGAAGCGACCGTGCGCATCGCGAGGCTCCCCGAGCAGGACGTCTTCCACGGCGCGTTCCTGCCGGATTGGCAGAGCGCAGTCGAGGCAGTGAGGGAGATCGGCCAGGCGTCGGTGGGCTGCTCCATGGTGCGCCTGAGCACACCGACCGAGACCGAGACGATGCTCGCGCTTGCCGGGCACGCGCGGCTGCGCAAGGTGCTCGAAGCGTACCTGTCGGTGCGTGGCGCACGGACGGGGCGCTGCATGCTGGTGCTGGGGTTCACGGGCAGCAGGCAGGCGACGAGGCTCGCGCGCGCGACGGCCCTCGCGATCGTGAAGCGCCACGGTGCCGTCGATGCGGGCACTCCACTGGGCGCCCAATGGGCACGAAGCCGCTTCCGATCGCCTTTGCTGCGCAACACGCTGTGGGAGGCCGGCTACGCGATCGACACGCTCGAGACCGCCACGACCTGGAGCCGTGTGCCCACCATGGTGGCGTCGATCGAGGCCGCGATCCACGGCGCCCTGGCCCCTGCGGGCGAGCGCGTGCACGTCTTCAGCCACCTGTCCCACGTCTACCCGACCGGCTCGAGCATCTACTGCACGTACCTGTTCCGCCTCGCGCTGGATCCCGACGAGACCCTTGCGCGCTGGCGGGCCATGAAGGCAGCGGCTTCGCGCGCGATCGTCGCGGGGGGGGGAACCATATCGCACCAGCATGGAGTGGGCGTCGATCACCAGCCCTGGCTGGAGGCGGAAAAAGGCCGCCTCGGCGTGGACGGCATTCGCGCGTCGCTCCGGTTCTGGGACC
Source organism: uncultured Polyangiaceae bacterium (assembly GCA_964393505.1). Classification (GTDB taxonomy): domain Bacteria; phylum Myxococcota_A; class Polyangia; order Polyangiales; family Polyangiaceae; genus JACRCQ01. The sequence goes on along the minus strand of CAYMUE010000122.1, from coordinate 707 downwards.
CCCAGGGAATCATGAACCCCGGCAAGCTCGTGTAGCCCGACACGCCATTCCTCCGCGCGTCGTGCTACAAGCGTCGGCTCATGGACGCCATTCGCATCCGCGGCGGACGCCCCCTGCGGGGCAGTATCAAGGTCAGCGGCGCCAAGAACGCCGCCCTCCCCATCGTCTGCGCAACACTCCTCTCCGATGGTGAGTCCTTCGTCCGGAACGTCCCCGCCCTGCGCGACATCGAGACCAATGTCGCGTTGCTCGAACACCTCGGTCGCAAGTGCGTCGTCGGCCCCGGCACGGTCCGCGTCCTCGAAGGCACCGGCAACACCAACCCCGAAGCGCCCTACGAGCTGGTCAAGCAGATGCGCGCCAGCGTCCTCGTGCTCGGTCCCCTCGTCGCCCGTTTCGGTCGCGCCAAGGTCTCGCTGCCCGGCGGATGCGCCATTGGCGCACGTCCGATCGATCAGCATCTCAAGGGCCTGGAGGCCATGGGCGCCCAGATCATCCTCGAGCACGGCTACGTGATCGCGCAGTGCCCCAACGGAGGACGTCTGAAGGGCACGGAGTTCTGCTTCGATCTGAACACCGTCACCGGCACCGAGAACCTGATGATGGCCGCTGCGCTCGCGCGTGGACGCACCATTCTCATCAACTGCGCGCGGGAGCCCGAGGTCGAAGAGCTCGCACGCGTGCTCAACAAGATGGGCGCCGACATC
>CAYMUE010000121.1:17754-20081 GCA_964393505.1 uncultured Polyangiaceae bacterium | reverse complement strand
GGCCTCATCCCCTGCACGGTCACGTCGATGGGTTTCAGCACGGGCGCGCGGGACATCCACGGGGGAAGCGGCGCGGTATGGTGCGCGGAGGACGATGGCGCCGGCGTCGCAGGGACTGGGGCGCTCGCGTGCGGAGGTGGGGAGTCTGCTGCTCCGGGGGATTGCGACGACGCCCCAGGGGCTGGCACCGTCTGGGGCGCCGATCCGCTCGGTGCCCCTGCCGGCGTCGTTGTCTGCGACGATGAAGGTGTCGCGCTCGTCGTCGGCGAAGCGGAAGGTGCCGTTGGTTCGGAGGACGGGCTGGTCGCGGGCGTCTGCTGCGGGTGTGCGAGGCGCGGGGCAAACACCGCGAGCAGCGCGCCCCCGAGCACGAGCTGCGGCGCGACTCCACGGACCGTTTGCGCTGCGCGGCGTGCGCGCGTCTGGTTCATCGATGGCTCCTCATTCCACGAGCGTCCACAGCCCGGCCGCGAGACGCTCCAACACCCACAGCGGTCCCAGCGTTCCCAGCACCGACCGCTGTACGAACTCCGTCGTCTCCATGTCGGGCATGGCCACCGCAACCCCTGCGGCAAGCTTCTTGTCCACCATCACCCGACGCACGATCGCGTCGTTCGAAATCACCGCATGGGGCGGATTCGTTCCGTCCAGCTCCGCGTTCCACGCGTCGTGCATCCCATTGGCGGCGAGGTATTCGCGCAGCGCCTCGGCCAGCGGCTGGCTCTCGTCCGGGACCTGCACCACCGCAGGCACCATGCCCAGATACGCGTGCATCCACTTCACCGCCGGCAGCGCGAGCGATGCGTCGAGACAGACGCCGAACGAAGCCCCCCGCGGCAGCCCGGTCTCGAGGCTGAACTCCATCAGCTTCCGACAGGCCTGATCCCTGCGTCGATTGATCAGCTCGACCCCGGGCGCACAGTCCACGCCCACGGCTTCGCATACCAGCTTCAACCAGTGCTCGGTCGCGTCGAACCCGAAGGGGGCCCCTTCGGGCGATCGCACCATCGGCATCCCGTACTGCTGCTGCATCCAGGCGCCGAGACGACTGCCGAGCTCGTCGTGGAGCACCACGTTGCACTTCGCCCTGCGCAGGCTCCTGAGCTTTTCCACCGTGGCGCCAGCGCACAGCACGGTGTGGACCGCGATTCCGCAGCGGCTCAGCAGCTCCTGCAGGTCGATGATGCTGCCGTCCCAGCTCTTGTTCCAGATCGACAACCCGACGAGGTTGACGCAGTGCTCGTCGACGGGCATCGGAGCGGGCGCGATCACCTCGAGCGTGCGCTGGACAGCATTGGACCACCCGACGTCGTAGGGGAGGCTGAAGTCCGGCTTGTCGATCACTACCGCCGGGATGGTGATTCCGGACCATTGGAGGTAGCGGTCGAGATCGTCGCCGATGAGGGCCGCGCCGGGGGAGTTGAGAACCCCGATGAGCCGGTATCCCTTGTCCGCCACACGACCGAAGACGTACTCGAGCTTCTGCGAAGAGCCGAACACGTAGTCGTAGTCGTCGAGATAGGTGCACGGGAGACGGGCCTGGCCGAAGAAGAACTCCTCGGCGTATCGCATCTCCTCGAAGTCGAACTCCCGGGGATACTGCAGCTCGATCGTCCGCGCCGGGAACAGCTTGCACCCCGTCGGGGCGTTGAGGATCGTCGCCGCATCCTCGATCCCTTCGAACGCGTGGATCCCGCCGAGGAATCCGTCGGGCCAGGTGAGCGCGTCACGGTGATTCCTGATCATGGCTACCTGCCCCTCGGCGCGCCCTGGAGGAAGGCCGGCGGGCCTACCGGGCACAGACGGTCGAAGTCCGCGCGCCACGCCTCTGTCTTGGGTGCGCGGAACAGGGCGCTCCAGCGCTCCGCGAGACGCACGCAGGTTCCGAAACCGCCGTGAACTGCGCCCACCGAGTCGAGGTACACCACGCCGGGCGGCAGGTCGTTGCGCACCATCGTGAAGACCGCGTCCGCTGCGTGCTCACGAATCATTCGGAGTCTCTCGTCGGGATGGACGCTGAAGCGCACTTCCACCGCGGCTTCGTGGCGCGTCCGGAACAGCGACTCCTGCTTCGTCGCGATGACCCCGATGAACGGCACCTTCATGCCCACGTCCAGGGCCGCATCGACGACGTCGTCGATGGGCTGTCCGCGGGTGAAGACGACCAGCCGCTTGCCCTCGAGGCCGGGGCGATAGCGGGCGATCGCCTCGAGATACGTGCGGCGCTCCTGGTCGAGCACCGCCTCGACGCGGTCTTCGATGTGGAAGAAGGCGCCGATTTCCCGGAGCCAGATTTCGGTCTCGCGGAACCCCCTGGGGAAGTGCTC
>CAYMUE010000121.1:15266-17654 GCA_964393505.1 uncultured Polyangiaceae bacterium | reverse complement strand
CCGTCGAACAGCGCGCTCAGCATCCCGTTCAACGCGCCCCCCGTGAGGTTCCCGTCCGATCGCAGCGGGATGATTCTCGTCTCCGGAGACACCGGCTGCGCCCGCTCGATCGCGTCCGCGTAGTCGTCGCCGATGATCGCGGGCGTGCAGGAGGTCACGAGGAACACGACGGGCGGCTTGTTGGCGAGCACGGCCTGCAAGGTGTCGACGAGGGTGTCGGTTCCGCCGTAGATGAAGTCCTCCTCTTTCATTCCGGTGCACACGAGGTTGGGCACCATGGGGTCGGGGTAGAAGCCCTTGCGCTTGCGGAAGAGCTGCGCCGACATCCCCGAGATCTCGATGCGCCGCATGTGCGCGCAGCTCGCCGGGGCGTGAACCACCACGTAGGCGTCACGCAGCTTCAGCGCGATCATCAGCGCGCCGTCGAAGGCGCACTCCATCACCGGAGGACGAATCGGCTTCTTTCGGTAGTAGAACGGATCGCTCACGGGAGCCTCGACTCCGGTGAACTTGAGCTCGAGCCCCTTGGTGAAGCAGCCCGAGGGCTCCGTCGCGCAATCGTCCGACGGCTTCCGCGCAGTGACGGCGCTGCGCATGGGGGCCTCGCCGCGAAGGACCACCTGCTCGAGGTCCTCGGCCACCAGCGACTTGGGGGGATGCAGATCCGGCGATGCGAGGAGAGCCTCCGCGAGCTTGTCGAACACCTGCGCTTCCAGGCTTTCGGGAGCGAAGCTGGCAAGGGGACGACACGCCGCCTCGGCGTCCTGCACCAGGGTGCTGCGCCTCATTCTCGCAACGACAGGGAGCTCCACCGCATTGGCGAATGCGTCCACGCACGCCCACGACGCGTCGTTGTCCCGCGCGTTGTGGAAGAGCCCGAAAACCCTGCGTGCCGTCCCAGAGACGTTCGCGATGCCTCCGAGGATGTTGTTGGCCGCGTACAGCGGCATGAACTCCTCGGAGGTGACCAGCATCACGACGTGGGCGTAGTCCTTGCGCAGCGGGATGGCGAAGCCTCCGCACACGATGTCGCCCAGGACGTCGTAGAGCACCACGTCGTAGCGGCTCTCGTCGAGCCCGAGCTTCTGGAGCTGCGTGAACGCGCTCAGAATCCCGCGTCCTGCGCAACCGACGCCCGGCTCCGGTCCACCGACCTCGACGCAGTCCACGCCATGACCGGAGGGGTGGACCACGTCCTGCAACAGGCCTCCGTCGAGCCCTCCCGCCTCGTTCGGGTCGAGCACCGCCCGGACCCGCCTGCCGCCAAGCAGCAGACGCGACGAGTCGTGCTTCGGGTCGCAACCGACCTGCAGCACTCGACGCCCTTTTCGCGCGAAGGTCGCCGCGAGGTTCGCGGCGATCATCGACTTGCCGATTCCTCCCTTGCCGTAGATCGCGATCCGCAACGGCTCGCCGCCGGCACGCGCAGGCCGCGTGGAGACGTCGCCGCGTGGTGCCGCGGGCACCGGGGCGCTCGCCGTCTGCTCCCGTTCGAGCACGACAGCTTCCAGTGCATCGTCGGTCAGCGCCTTCGCCTCGTGGAGCCGCGGATCCGCCAGCAGGCGCTTTGCCAGCGCCTCGAAGGCCGAGGCCTCGACGCTCTGCGGGAATGCCTCGATCACGGTCTGCTCGAGCCGCTCCGCCTTGCGGATGGTTGCGCTGCGCGGCAGCTCGCCGATCACGGGAAGGTGCACTGCGTCGCAGAACCGTCGCAGCGGGGCATCCGACGCGGCATTGTCCCGGCGGTTCAGGAAGATGCCTGTCAGCCGGCTCCCCTTGCGCTGGTAGCTCGCCACCCCGCGCAGGATGTTGTTCGCCGCGTAGATCGGCATGAACTCCTCGGAGGTCACGAGCATGACCCGATTGGCGTGGTGCTCGCGGAGCGGAACTCCGAAGCCTCCGCAGACCACGTCGCCGAGCACGTCGTAGACGACGACGTCGAAGTCCGCCATCCGGATCCCGAGCTTGTCGAGCAGCTCGAAGGTGCTCAGAATGCCGCGTCCGGCGCACCCGACCCCGGGCACTGGACCGCCCGCCTCCACGCACCGGACGCCGCGGAAGCCCTCGTGAACGATCTGCTCGGCGCTCATCCCCTCCGGAATGCCGCGGCCCGCGGCGATCGCGTCGCGCGCTTGCCTGGATGGATCCAAGGCATTGCGTCGTAGTGCGAACCAACCACTCTGGCTCGACGGGTTCTCGAGAAACTGCAGCACGGTCTGGAGCCTCTTGCCCCGCACCAGCAAGCGCGTGGAGTCGTGCTTCGGATCGCAGCCGATCTGCAGGACCTTCCTGCCCATGTCGGCGAACGCTGCGGACAGGTTCGCCGACAGCGTGGACTTGCCGATGCCTCCCTTGCCGTAGATCGCAATCCGGAGCTGCCCGCCGTCA
>CAYMUE010000121.1:2232-15166 GCA_964393505.1 uncultured Polyangiaceae bacterium | reverse complement strand
TCGCGCGGGTCGCTCCTCGACGCCCTTCGCGCAGGGCCCAGGGCTCCCAGCACGGCGAACAGCACCCCGAACACCAGGGTGCCCGCCACCAGCCAGGGCGGGTACGCGAAGAACGACTCGGGCTTGAACGGGAAGTCCGGAATGCGCGTGGCAGCCACTCGATCGGAAATCAAGGCGAACCCCCAGCCAACTCCGAGCCCGATCCCTGCACACGCCAGCCCGACCACCGCCGCCAGCGACAGCACCCAGGCCAGGATGTCCCCACGCGTGGCGCCCACCGCCCGGTACAGCCCGATGATCCCACGTCGATCCTGCAAGAGCGCACGGAACGTGTACGCGATGTTGGAGGCCGACACGATCAGGATCACCGACGCCACCACCGTCAGCAGCGCGAGGATGCCGTCGATCAGGATGCTCACGTCCCGAGCCCGCGTGTCGCGTGGCACCAGCCCCAGCTTTGCAGCGTCGGAGATCACTCGCCCCGCATCGCCTGCCGAACGAACCTCCACCAGCACGCTCGAGAACGAGCTCGCCGCCGCCTCGCCGGCATACTCCTGGTTCCACCTGCGCACTGTGCCAAGCGGCAACGTCATCCCGAGATCGATCGCGCGCGGCGACACTCCCACGATACGCGCGCGCACCAGCCGCGCTGCCCCCTGCTTGGATCGTCCGAGCAGCGAGTCGCCCAGGTACATGGTGAACGTGATCCCCTGCGCCCGCGAGATGAGCGACTCGCCCACCGGAGGCAACCCGTGCGCCGGTGCCAGCCCACGATTGAAGAGCTCCACAAGATAGCGGCTGACCAGCACCGGCACCGGATCCACGCACTTGCCCGTCGCCTCCCCGGTCGGGCGCTCACAATAGCGCGGCGACGTGCACGCGGCGTCCGAGGTGCACGGCTCCCCGCCTTGCTCCCACGGATCCACGAACTTCCACGGCGGCTTGACGTCGGCGGCAACGAGGGCGGGATCGACGCCGTCGCCGATCATCTCGCTGGTACCGATTTCGTGGCCGAGGATCTCAGCGCCGCCGCGAGCGGTGCACGGGAAGGCGAAGCGGAGCTTGGGGTAGACGTGCTCGACGCCGGGCATGGTCTCGACGGAGCGGACGGTGTCGGGGGCGACGCCGGGCATTTGCGCGGAGCCGAAGACGAGGGCGAGCAGGCCCGGCTCGGGTTTCGCCACGGGCTCGAGCTCGACCTTGTCGACGGGGAACACGCTGCCCAGCAGCACCTCGCGCACGCCCAGGCCGAGGGACAGGAAGAAGAACAGCGCCGCCGTGCCGGCGATGATGCCGAAGCCGGCGGAGGCGAGCGCGCCGCGCGCTCGCGCGATCTCCCGCGTCACCAGCAGCAACAGGCTCCCCGCCCTCATGCCCGCGCCTCTTCGCCGCGGCCCTTCACGCTGCGCCCCTCCTCCAGATACACCCTGCGCGTGGCCGCCTGCTCCAGCCGCGCCTCGTGTGTTGCACACACGATCGCCGTCCCCCGCTCGTGCAGCGCCCGAAACACCTCGATCACCCGCTGCGTCGTCCCGGGATCGAGGTTCCCCGTCGGCTCATCGCACAGCAGGAGCTGCGGCCCGTGCGCGATCGCGCGGGCGATCGCGACGCGCTGCCGCTGTCCTCCCGACAGGTCGGAGGCGCGGTCCCTGGCCCGCTCTTCGAGACCGACCTCGCGCAAGGCGGAGATGGCGGCCTCGCGCGCATCGTGTCGTGAGACGAACAACGAGGGGACCATGACGTTGTCGATCACGCTCTGCTGGTCGAGCAGGAAGAACGCCTGGAACACGAACCCGATGTGCTCGCCGCGCAGGCGCGAAAGCTCCCGGTCCGTCATGTGCTCCGGATCTCGCCCGAACAACGCCAGCGTGCCAACATAGCCCGAGTCCAGGCCCCCGAGGATGCCGAGCAACGTGCTCTTCCCCGAGCCGGAGGGGCCGACCACCGCGAGGAACTCGCCCGGGGCCACGTCGAGATCGACGCCCTCGAGCGCCGTGCGCGAGCGGCCTTGCGCGGCGAACGTGCGCGTCAGCCCGCGGGCTTCGATGACCCGTTCCATCGGGGGTTCACTCGCCGGGGCGCGTCGCCGACGGCATGTCGCGCTGGGCCTGGTCGATCAGCTCCGAGGCGTACGCAGCGATCCGCGACTCGTCCGGACCCTCGACCATCACCCGCAGCTTCGGCTCCGTCCCGCTCCAGCGCACCAGCACCCGCCCGTCACGCCCGAGCTGCGACTCGATCGAAGCGATGGACCGAGAGAGCTGCGGCATCTGCTCGACCGGCTTGCGTGCCGGGAGAGTCACGTTCTTGAGGATCTGCGGCACGCGACGCATCACTCCCGCGACGAGCTCGCTCAGGGGACGCCCCTTGCGCAGCATGATGGCGAGCACCTGGAGCGCCGCCACGATACCGTCGCCGGTCGACGCGTGGTCGAGGAAGATCAGGTGGCCGGACTGCTCGCCGCCGAAGGCGAATCCCCCGCGACGCATCTCCTCCACGACGTAGCGGTCTCCCACGGCGGTGCGCACGAGCTTGCCTCCCGCCGCCTCGATCGCTCGCTCGAGTCCGAGGTTCGACATCACCGTGGCGACCACCGTCTCCGCCGCAAGCTCCCCGCGCGCCAGCATCTCCGTGCCGTACAACGCCATGATCTGATCACCGTCGATCATGTTCCCGGCGTCGTCGATCAGGATCACCCGATCGGCGTCCCCGTCGAGCGTCACCCCGATGTGTGCGCCGTGGTCGATTACCTCCTGCTGCGCCCTCTGCGGGTAGAGTGCGCCGTGATCGCGGTTGATGTTGCGACCGTTCGGCCGGCAGCCGATCGACACGACCTCCGCGCCGAGCTCCGAGAAGACCGCCGGCGCGACCTTGTAGGCCGCGCCATGCGCCGCATCCACCACCACTCGTATCCCGTCCAGCGTCAGCTCCCGAGGGAACGTCTGCTTCGCGTTCACCACGTACCGACCCTTGGCGTCGTCGATCCGCATCGCCGTCCCAATGCCCGACCCCGTCGGGTTGTGCGAGTCGAGCTCCGTCGACAGCATCAACCGCTCGATCTCCAGCTCCTGCTCGTCCGGGAGCTTGAAGCCGTCGGGCCCGAAGACCTTGATCCCGTTGTCCCGGTACGGGTTGTGGCTCGCCGAGATCACCACCCCGGCGTCGGCCCGCATGCTCACCGTGAGGTACGCCACCGCTGGCGTGGGCATCGGCCCGGTGAGCATCACGTGCCCGCCCATGGCGCAGATGCCCGACGACAGCGCGGTCTCCAGCATGTAGCCCGACAGGCGCGTGTCCTTGCCGATGACCACGCGCGGTCGACGCCCCTTGCCTCGTCCCGCCACGTAGGCGATCGCACGGCCCAGCCGCAACGCCAGCTCGGGGGTCATCGGGTGCTCGTTCGCAACCCCGCGGACCCCGTCGGTCCCGAACAGTTGGCGCGTGCTGATGGGCGGCGGATTCGTGGGGATCGGCGGCTTTCGATTCATCGGCCCGCGACCGTAGTCCCCCGCCTCCGGCGCGCCAAGACCGTTTCCATTTGGCTCGACAACGCCCCCCTCTCGGGGCACAACGTCGCCGTGCTGCCCCTTCGAACCAGGACGCTCGGCGCGCTCACGATCGGTGCGGGAATCGCCCTGATCGCCACTCTCGCCTTGTCCTCGTCCGATGCCAACGCCAAGCACCGCAAGCGACGCGCCCCGCGCGATGCCGGTGTCGAGGCCTCCGCGCAAACCGGCGATGCTGCTCAGCCCCGCCCCTCGATCGATGCCTCCCGTCCGACGCCTCCCGCGTCGTCGAGCAGGCTCTGCTACTACGGCAGCGTGATCGACGGCCACACCGGCCGCGAGCGTTGCCTCGCGCCCGAAGAGCTCGATCCTCCGTTGCACGTGCACCCCGACACCCGCGCGCTCGCCGATCAGCTCGGCATGCTCCATGGCCCCGAGCCCGCGTCTACCGATGCTGGCCCGATCGAGGACGCCGAAGCCCCTGCCGATGACGCCGAGACCGATGGTGGCGACGAGGGCACCGCAAGCGGAGCCTTCAAGGCCCGCGTGGTCTCCGTCTCCTTCGAGAACGGCGTCGTCGGCCGCGCTCACCGTTCCCTCAAGCGCGTGCAGGGGAAGATGGCCGAGTGCGTCGACAAGGAAGGCGGTCTCAAGAGCCGGAGCGCAAGGCTCAAGCTGCTGTTCCTCGTCCGCGCGCAAGGACGCGCCGAAGGCATCATCGTCGCCAGCTCGCGCAACATCCCTCCCAAGGTCGTGCGCTGCATCACCAAGGCGATCGAGCACCTCCCCGTCGGCGCACCCTCCAATGACCCGGTCGGCGTCACCGCCCTGATCGAGCTCAAGGAGCGGGAGCCCGACTCCGGCAGCTAGCGCGGCGATCGTGCCCCTGCAGCGCGGACCGAGCTTCGCGCCGGACTCTAGAACGCGAACATCATGTTCGCGTTGATGACCGTCGTGCTGAGCGTGTACTTGCCACCCGCGTCCGGCCCGCGGCTCGGCATCTGCCACGCGGCGTTGCCGCTCTTGCCGCCGGTGTCGCGGGGGAGGTTGACGAACTGCGTCGCCGTGATGCCCCCGAAGATGTGTCCGAGCAGCCGGTAGCGCGCGCCGAGCGCCACCATTGCGTCGTGGAAGTCCATCAACGCCGGGTCGAGCGCCGCATCCGGGATCGCGTTCGAGTCGTAGCCGAGGCCGAGCATCAGCTCGAGGGGGTCCGAAGGCCACACGCTCGTGCCCACACGCACGCCGAACGCGTCGTTCCAGTGCCGCGGAAGGTTCTGGATCACGCCGCTGCCCGCGGACGGCGCCCCGCTCGAGTCGACCGCACACGGTTGGCTCTCGGCGCCGAGACACTGGTCCTCGAACACGCTCCAGCGGGTGTAGTCGCCGAACAGCCGCAGCTCCCAGGTCGGCTTGACGCGGTAGCGCATGCCCACGCGGATCACGTCCGGCAACGCCTCGTCGATCCGCACCGCCGTCTCCGACTCGGCGCCCGCGAATGAGCCCTTCAGCTTGCCCGTGAGCTTGATCTTCCCGTAGACCCCGGGCTGGGACTGGTACGACGCCCCGAGCCAGAGCTTGTCCTTCATGGCCTCGTACAGGGCGCCGATGCCGAAGGAGCCGTGCCAGCCACTCGTGTCGGTATACGAACGACCTTCGGTCAGGATCGAGTTGGTCCCGTTGGGCGTGCGGGCCCGGATCGTGTGCACCACCGAGTTGATCAGGTTCCCCGACAGACCCAGGCTCAACCCCGTGTTCCCAACCCTGTAGGCCGCCGCCGCTGTGTAGTACGTCGACTGGATCGTCCCGTTGATCGAGTACCACCGCGAGCCCGAATCGACGAGACCGGGGTAGGGGTAGTCCTTGAACCGATCGTTGCTACTCCAGATCGACGTTCCGCCGAAGGGAACGTAGACGCCGGCGCCGACCGCGAGGTTGCCGAACCTCGCCGACGCGCCGAACATCGGGACCGCCAGGACGTTGAACAGCGTCGCCTTGTCGGTGTTGGCCCCTTGCGCCCCGGCAGGCTCGGCCTCGTCGGTCGGCGCCGCCGTGTGTTGGTACGACGCGCTCCGTAGCGCGACGTTCACGTCGAAGTAGACCTCGTAGCTGTGCTCGGAGAACGCGAGCGCGGCGGGGTTGTAGTAGATGGCGGTGGGGTTGGCGGAGACCGGCGTACCGTGCTCGGCGCCGAATCGTGCCGTGGAGATGCCTGATGCGTGTGAGGTCTCCACCCACAGCAGGCCTCCGGTCAGAGTGAGAGCCAGCGCGACGCAGCGGGTCTGATTTCGCATAGTGTCAATTCCGTGGAGAATCTTGCGGACATCTCCGACCCGGTATCGCTCGTGGCCGAATCGTTCTAGGGTCCGCGCTGTCAGTACGAATCCTTCAACTGCCCATCGAATCGTGACGGCCCCATGTCTCGCACATCCTCCTTCATGCTGTCCCCCAAAAAGAGCGTCGGGTGTCTCGTCCTCGCGCTCGCGCTGTCGTCCGCCTGCGGCGACCCCCAGGGAGCCTACGACGACTTCAACGACCGATACGCTGCGAGCCAGGCGAAGCTCGACGCGTCGGTTGCGGACGCGGCGGATCCGGATGCTTCGTCACCCGACGCGATCGATCAAGATGGCGCAGTGGACGATGTCGTGGCGACCGACCAGGCAACGCCCGAAGCAGCGGTGTGCGAGGCGCTTGGTGCCACGGATGCGGACGACCCGTACCTGTTCTCGTTGTCGGCGAAGCTGCTGCCGACGAGCCCGATCCTGTGCGTGGGCACCTTGAAGATCTCACAGGGGGCGTCGGGACCGGAGGTCTCGTTCGAGATCCAGCCGTTGCAGGTGTCGGACAAGAAGACCCCGGTCGGCGATCCGATCGTCGGCGGCCCGTTCCCGATCCACGCCGATGGGAGCTTCGTCGCGGACTTCGGCGCCATCACCGTCGCTGGGGCCGCGAACCCGATCTCGGGCAGCGATCTCGAGACCACGGTCACGCTGACAGGAGCAGCGGGAGCCATGTGCAAGCCCGCTGACTTCATCTGCGGGGACGTCTCGGGGATCGTCTCCAAGCCACTGACCAACTACGATCTGTCGGGCGGCTCCAGGTTTACGTTCCAGCGCATCACGGATCCGGACGCCTACCCGGTCGCGGTGATCGACTGCGAGGGTACCCAGGCGCCCTGAGCGGCGTCTGCGTGGGGGGAAGCATGGCGGATGCGAGTGGGGCCCCGGGGGAGGGCCCGCGGCACGAGCGCTGTTAGAACATGATGCCGGCGTACCAGCGGAGCGTCTGCGCCGCCGACGTATCGAGGGTCATGTTCTGCAGCGCCGCGGCGTCCTTCTCGCCTTCCATGTGCTGCAAGCCCCAGAGCGGGAAGAGCACGCCGTATTGCAGCATGGTGTAGAAGCCGCCCATCTTGTCGGGGTCGTCGTTCACCAGGCCGTCCTTGGACTGGTAGTAGAGCGTGAGGTCGATCTCGACGCCCAGGTCGCGGCGGTGTCCGGGGGTCTGGACGAACTCGCTCGCGCGGCTCCAGATGACGGCGGCGCCGCCACCGAGGCGCTGGCCGTTGGGGTTACGCGAGAAGTCGTAGTCGACCGAGGGACGGAAGTAGTACGAGCCGCTGACCCGGTTCAGGATGTGGCGGAAGAGGATGAGGTCGATGCGGTGGTTGGGGTGCATCGAGTACATCCGATAGGTTCGCTTGCTCGCGTCGGCCTTCGGTGAGAAGCCGTTGCCTGGGGTGAGCCCGCCGGGAGTGCCGATGCCGCTGGCGTTGTAGCCGCCGAGATCGGGATCTCCCGAGGCCCAGCCCCAGCCAAAGTTCAGCCGCAGGCGGTCCTCGACGGCCTTGAGCTCGGTCTGCGTGGTGACGCCGTACTGGCGCAGCTTGTAGCCGTTGTTCGAGGTGTCGGCAGTGTTGCGATAGGAGCCGCCGGGGATCGTGTCCATGGATCCGGCGACCATCGCAGCCTCGGCCTCGAAGCGGAACTTTTTGTACAGGATCTGGACCCACAGGTCGGGGATCCAGGCCTTGAAGTTGCGGCGCTCGTACCCCTGCTTGAGCGTGTCGCTGTCGGTCCCCAGGTTCTGCCCGAGCGCCGACCCCACCCCGTTCAGCCCTTCGTCGTTCGCCAGGAACTGGTGCCGGAATGCCGTGTGGAGACCTCCGTTGATCACCACATCCCCCTGCGCCAGATCCAGCCGCTGCAGCGTCGGGTTCCTCCGACGCGCGAACATGAGCACGTACTGGCTCACGTCGTCGTTCTGCGCCAGATCGTACGCCTGCCCCTGCTGCGCGTTGAGCGTGGCGCTCGTGGCCCCCTCCGACGGGAAGTCCCACGCCCCGCCCACGTACAGATCCAACGGTCGGATCGCGGTCGTGAACATGATCCGATCGACCGTCGACTGGTAGTCCGCGTCGTAGCCGTCGCCAGAGTTGTACATCATGCCGAGACCCCAATGGTTCGGCATACGACCGAATCGGAGCTGGCCGATCGGCGTGACGTATTCGCCCCACACCCGCTTGACGGAGATGGAGTTGCGGAAGCTGTTCTGGTTGGCGGTGGGCTCGACCTGGGTCTGGGAGAAGGCTGCGATGGGCACGTAGCCGAAGCTGCTGGTGCGCCAGTAGCCGGTGCTGTTCGGCGTGTTCGCGTACCCCTCGGGCGTGGAGCCGAGCACCAGGTTGTCGAGCAGATCGATCTGGCTCATGATCCGCAGGTTGTCGCTGATGTGCAGCTCCGGGTTGAGGCGGAACCGCATGTTGGCGCTGGCCTGGGACTTGTCCGAGCAGTTCTTGCCCGCCGGGTTGTCGCTCGATCCGCACAGCGACACGTGGCTCGGCGTCTTCGTGTTGCCGTACCACTGGTTGTAGCTGGTGTCCGCAGGCTGCGCCCAGAGCGCCACCGCCGCGGGATCCGAACGCCCCAGCGAGAAGTTGTGGAACAGCTCCGCGCGCGTGCGGAAGTAGCCGTGCAGCTCCAGCACCGGACGCGAGAACGTCCACCAGTCCTCGGCATACACGTCGCTCGGCCGCGCACCGATCTCCCCGCGCGTCCGCTCCATGTTGCGTCCACCCTCCGTCGCAGCCGTGACCGCTGGACTGCCGCCCGTCCCTAGGGTCATCGCGCCCTGCGTCGCAATCGATGGGCGCGGCGCCGGAGTCGGGGCGACGGTAGGTGTCGGCGCGGCGGTCGTCGTCGGAGCAGGCGCCGGCGCTGCGGAAGCTGCGGGCGGTGCGCTGGGCTCGGACGCGATGGGGGCGGGGGCGGGTTGCGCAGGTGGGGGCTGCGCGGGCGCGGTGCCGGGCCGGGCAGGCTGGGCCAGGGAAATGGCAGGAGCGAGCAGCACGGGGAGCGCGGCGAGAGCACGGCGCGCAAGGCGCGGAACGAAGACGGTGTGGGACATGCGGGCGGGACCCTCGCACGGCGCGCGCCCCGGCGGCAAGCCCTTACGAGCGGTAGGCCCCCGCAACCGCCGCCCGCAGCGACTCCGCATGCGGAATCGGGATCGGCTGCGTCCTGCCCCGCGTGCTCACCTTCTGCTCCGGAGATGGCGCGGCCACCGTCGGCGCCTGCCCCGCAGGTTCCGGCGTCACCTGCGCAACGATCCCCGTCGCGTGCTTCGCGAACGCTTGCTGCGCCTGCCACCCCGTGGTCACCGGCAACCCCAACGCGGTGCGGAATGCGTTCCCGAGCTCCACCGCGTTCGCGAATCGATGGGCCGGCTCCTTCGCCAGCGCCCGCGCGAACAGAAGGTCGAGCACTGGCGGCGCCTGCGGGAGATACAGCCTCACCGGCGGCACCACCTCCTCTACCTGCGCCGCCCGAACCATCAGCTCGCTCCGCGTCTCGTCGTCGAACGGCGTCCGCCCCGTGATCATCTCGTAGAGCACGATCGACGCGCTGTACAAGTCGCTGCGCCCGTCGAGATCGCGGCCCAGCACCTGCTCGGGCGCCATGTACGCCCCGGTCCCCGGCTGCATCCCTCCGCTGCGACGCGCCACGTCGGCCGGCAAACGCGCGATCCCGAAGTCCGTCAGCTTGCACAGCCCGTCGGTACGAATCAGCAGGTTTGCCGGTTTGACGTCCCGATGCACGATCCCCAGCTCGTGGGTGGCCGCCAGGGCGCCGAGCAACTGCTCGAAGTAGTGCCAGGCGCGAGCGAAGGGGAGCCCGGGCAGCGAGCCCCCTTTCTGGGCCCGACTGATCTGACGTCCGATCACCTTGTCGAGGGAGTCCCCCTCCACCAGCTCGAGCACCAGCGCCAGCTGGCCCGGCGGCTCGACCAGCTCGAAGAACCGCACGATGTTGGGGTGGCTGAGGCGTCGCAAGGCGATGGCCTCGCCGACGAAGAGCTGTCGGATGTACTGCCGGGCGATGAGCAGGGGGTGCAGGACCTTGATCGCGACGGGGTGGGGCTGGGTGCCGGCGCGGGGGCCTTGGGGGTTGTAGTAGAGCCAACCCTTGAAGACGGTGCCCATGCCGCCTTCGCCGATGAGGTCGCCGAGCATGACCTGGCCCCAGCCGAGGTCGAGACGGGTGCCAGTGGCGGTGATGGGTTGAGCCGCTTGCGCGGGGGCCGGCGCGCCGCAGTTGGGGCAGAACCGTCCTCCGGGAGGAAACACGCTCATGCACCCTGCGCAGACAGACACGACCGGCAGCATAGCAGGTTGCGGCGGCAACCTGAACGAACCGGCCGATTCCCCCAAGGGCGAAGCTCCGTCCTCGCCGGCCCGCAAGGGAATCGCACACGGAATTGCTCAGACCTGTTGATCGGCGGCACCTGAACGTGCGAGCCTTCTACCGCCCGCTTCGGGGGTACCCGTCCCGTGACGGGGTGAGTCGGTTGCAGAGTTTGCAGAGAGAGACCGGAAGGAGACCTCGGTTGATGAGACTGCGTACATTCTCCCTCACAGGCTTGCTGGGGATGGCCTGCGCGATGTTGTCCGGTGCCGCGCACGCACAGGACGCCCAGAGCGGGGAATTCTCCGTCCAGCGCTTCGCGCCGGCGCCGGGCCCGGGCAACTACGTCACCGTCGAAGGCCTCCGCTGGACCGGCAAGAAGGCCTGGTCCGTCGGCCTCTACGGCAACTACTCCAACTCCCCGTTCATGGTCCGGTCCTGCAAGTCCTACACGGACTGCGACAACCCGAACGCCCTCCAGAAGAATGACGTCAGCGTGATCAAGGACATGATCACGGCCGACATGATCGCCTCCTTCGCGCCGATCGAGAGACTGCAGATCGGCTTGAGGGTCCCGTTCAGCTACGTCAACGGCGATGGGATCAACGCTTCCACGGGACTGCCTGCCACCGATGGTCTCAAGGGAGCCGGCCTCGGGGATCCCATGCTCCAGGCCAAGATGCGGTTCATCGGCGACGCCAAGTCGGTCATGGGACTCGGCGGTACGGCGTTCTTCACGGCCCCGGTCGGCAAGGCCATGGCCGAAGGCAAGTACATCGGGGATGAGTCGTTCGTAGCGGGGTTGCGCGGCATTGCGGACGCGCAGCTCGGCGCCCTCGGCCTCGCCGCCAATGTCACGGGCCTGTACCGCAAGGCCGGCCGTCTCGGCTCCACCGAGATCGGCTCCGAGTTCCGCTATGGCATCGCCGCCGGCTACAAGTTCAGCCCTGTCGTGCGCGCCATCGTCGAAGGCTTCGGTTCCACCAAGTTCTCCGACAAGAACGGCACCAACAGCCTCGAAGTCGATCCCGCCCTGCGCATCCGCCCGATGCAGTCCAAGCTCGAGTTCACCGTCGGCGGCGGCGCCGGCGTCATCCAGGGCGTCGGCGTCCCCAAGTTCCGCGGCTTCGTCGGCATCATGTACATCAACGAGTCCGTCGACTCCGACAACGACGGCGTCGAAGACGGCAAGGATCAGTGCGTCACCATCCCTGAGGACATCGACAAGTACCAGGACGAGGACGGCTGCCCCGATCCCGATAACGATTCGGACACGATCCCCGACGAGCACGACAAGTGTCCGAACCAGATGGAGACCGTCAACCAGTACCTCGACTCCGACGGTTGCCCCGACGAGGTCCCGGACAAGGACAAGGACGCGATCCCCGATGCCGAGGACAAGTGCCCCGACAACGGCGGCGACGTCGTCCGCATCAAGACCAGCAAGTTCTACGGCTGCCCCGACACCGACAAGGACGGCGTGCCCGACACGGCTCCGGACAAGTGCCCGACCGAGCCCGAGGACACCGACGGCTTCCAGGACGAGGACGGCTGCCCGGATCCGGACAACGACGGCGACGGTGTGATCGACAACGAGGACCAGTGCGTCGATGTCCCCGGCACCAAGGAGAACAACGGCTGCCCCGAGGTCGACAAGGACAAGGACGGCATCCCGGATCGTCTCGACAAGTGCCCGACCCAGCCCGAGAACTTCAACGGCTTCCAGGACGAGGACGGCTGCCCCGACGCGAAGGCCACGCTCGTCGAGCAGAAGGCCGACAAGCTCGAGATCAAGGGCACCATCGAGTTCGGCACTGACAAGGCCGACATCGTGGGCCAGAAGAGCTTCGCGATCCTCGACGCCGTCGCCTCGCTGCTCAGGGCCAACCTCCGCATCCAGCAGCTCGAGATCTCCGGCCACACCGACGACCGCGGCGACAAGGCCCACAACGTCGACCTGTCGAAGCGCCGCGCCGACGCCGTGAAGAAGTACCTCGAGGGCAAGGGCATCCGCGGCGACCGCATGGTCACCGAAGGCTTCGGCCCCGAGAAGCCCATCGCGGACAACAAGACCGCGCCCGGACGCCAGAAGAACCGCCGCGTTGAGTTCAAGATCCTCAAGCAGGCGGCCGACCAGTAGTCCGCCCTTCGCGCAGCCGCCTCCCGCGGCTCCCCCTCCTCCCTCTCCACCTCCCTCACGACACGAGCCCATCGCAGGCGGCTCCCGTGTCTGTCCCCCCAGCGAGCCGACGCTCCAATGGTTGCGCGAGATGTGCTACCACCGGCGGCGATGCTCTCCCATCGCGTCCTGTTCGCCGCTCCTCTGATCGCTGCCT
The DNA here is from genome assembly GCA_964393505.1 of uncultured Polyangiaceae bacterium. Lineage (GTDB taxonomy): Bacteria > Myxococcota_A > Polyangia > Polyangiales > Polyangiaceae > JACRCQ01. Next base: position 2,641 of record CAYMUE010000121.1, on the reverse strand, counting down.
CTCTCATCGCCCCGAGCTCCCTCGCAGCGAAGAAGCCCGAGCCGGAACCCCAGCTCCCTCCGCCCGACGTCTCCGTCGCCGTGCAGGCGCCGACTGCCTCCGGCCCTTGGACCCTTCGCGTCAAGAACGGCCAGCAGCAGCACGTCAGGATCCACGCCGACCTCCGCCTCCTGCGCATGCTCGTGCGCCCCGTCGGCCAGACGAAGTACGTCGAATGCGTTCTTCCCTCCTCCATGCTCGGCCGCCCCGGCGATCGGGAGCTCGAGCTCGGACCGGGCGAAACCTGGAGCGAGAAGTTCGATCCGCGTCTGTTCTGCTTCGGCAAGGTCCTCGACGACTTCGGCCCCGGCACCTCGGTGACGGCGTTCTGGGGCTACGTCCCGGTGAAGAACGCGAAGAAGCAGAAGGG
>CAYMUE010000121.1:0-2132 GCA_964393505.1 uncultured Polyangiaceae bacterium | reverse complement strand
CACGCTGCTTCGGCTGCGAGACGCCAAGCAGCCGTTCTACACGGCGCCTCCTCAGGTGGAGTCGAGCCCTCGGCACTGAGCGATCTCCGTCCGATGTCCGAGCCGTCGGGGTGTCGCGCGTGGTAGGCTCGCGCGCCGTTCTGGCCCCACGCTCGGCGCATGACGATGCCTCTGCCCCCTCCGAGTCCGTCTCGAGCCCTGCTGCTCGGCGCGCTCGCGTTGCTCAGCGCCTCGACGTTGATGTTCGAGGTGTTGCTCACCAAGCTGTTCGCCAACAAGCTCGACCACCACTTCACGTTCGCCATCATCAGCATCGCCCTGCTCGGCTTCGGGGCCTCGGGCGTGTGGGTTCACGCGCGGGGGAGGCTCTTCGCGAGCGCCGACGCCGCGCTGCCGAAGCGTCTGGCGAAGTACTCGGCCGCCTACTCGGCCAGCGTTCCCCTGTCGATTGCGCTCTTCGTCCTGCTCCCCCTGGACCCTTCCTTTCCGGGCTGGTTCGGCGCTCTCGCGATGCCCCTGTACTTCGCCCTCTTCGCATCCGTCTTCTTCCTGGCCGGCGTCTGCATCAGCGCGATGTTCGTCGCCCCCGGCCTGCGCCCGTCCCTCGTCTACTTCTGGGACCTGTCCGGTGCTGCGATCGGCGCCGCCGCAGGACCATGGGTGCTCGCTCGCTGTGGTGCCTACGGCGCCATCACCGTCGCCTCGTCACTTGCATGGGGCGCGTGTCTTCTGCTCAACGCGGGAGAGCGTCGGGGAGCGTTGCGCAGGGTCGCGGTTTCGACGGCTGCGACGCTGATAGGGGCGCTGCTACTGTTCGCTGCACCGGGGTGGCTGCGGCGCGGCATCGGGTTCGACATCGTGTCGTTCAAGGCAGCGGAGGTGAAGCGGGAGTTCGCGCTGTTCGGGCCGGCGGTGCAGACCTACTGGAACGCGGTGGCGCGGATCGACGTGAGCCCCACGGGGACGTCGGAGCAGGTGTCGTTCCGGTACGGGATTCCTCGGCGGCTTTGGAGCGCGCCTTTGCAGGGGCGGATGATCCTGGTCGATGGGGGCGCGAACTCGCGGCAGTACGTGTTCGACGATCTGGCGCAAGCCGATCCGCTGTTGAAGTCCGCGTTGTGGGCTGCCCCCTACGTGCTCCGGGGCGACGCCCGCCGATCGCTCATCATCGGTCCTGGGGGCGGCATCGACATCCTGATCGGACGTCTCCACGGGGTGCGCGAGATCGACGCGCTCGAGCTCAACCCGGACATGTACGCGCTGCTGCTCGGGAGGCCGGAGGACCCGGAGCGAGCGGTGTACACGCGGTGGCTAGGAAGTGACGACAAGACACGGGTCACGGTACACAATGCCGAGGCTCGGCACTGGGCGCACGCGTCGAGGCGTGTCGGGGGCTACGACGTGGTGCTCGCGAGCGGTGTGGACACGCTGACCGCGGTGCAGACGGCGGGCAATGCCCTGACGGAGAACTTCCTGTACACGCGCGAGGCGGTGCAGGACTACGTGCGGCTCGTCGAGCCGGGCGGGATGATCGCGCTGACCCACTGGCATCTGGAGCCGCCGACTCTCGCGCTCAAGATGTTCCTGACCTACCTGCAGGTGCTCGAGCAACGGGGGATCGAAGACCCGGGAAGGCATGTGGCCGTGGTCTCGGAGGGGTTCTGGGAGAACGCGATTCTCAAGCCCGGGGCGCCTTTCACCGAGGAAGAGGTGGCCCGGCTGCGTGCCTTCGCCGCAGAGGGGGGCTTCGACATCGTGTTCGATCCCCTTGCGCAGGCCCCCCGCCCCGGAGCGCGCGACAGTAATCGGCTCTTCGCCGCGATCGGCCACGCGACTCGATCGCAGCGTGCAGCTCTGATCGCCTCGTTGCCGATGGACATGGAGCCGGCCAGCGACGACCGCCCGTACTTCTACTGGACGCCGACGCGGGACGGAGGCGGAACCGTCTTCGACTCGGTGTTTCTGCACCCATCGATTCGAGGGATGTTCTTCCTCGGGCTCGTGCTGGCCGGGGCGATGGTCGTGGTCCCGGCGATCGGAATGAGAAAGCGTCGCGAGCCGGTTCGCGGGGCACTGGCTGCGCTCCCCGTGTTCGCGGCCTCCGGGCTGGCGTTCATCATCGCGGAGAACGC
>CAYMUE010000120.1:18809-20340 GCA_964393505.1 uncultured Polyangiaceae bacterium | reverse complement strand
AGATCCGAAACATGGCAGCATAGGAAGACTGTCTACGAGATCGGGGGAGCTTCAGACGGCGTTGAGCGCCAGCGTGCTCGAGCTTAGGATGCTGGTAGCCCTGGAGGGCGGGCCTTGAACACAGAGCGGCCAAGCGCCGGCTGTCCCGCTGCGATGATGGGGCGACCAAGATGAGGCGAAGTGAGTATGTCCGGGTTTTGGAGTCTGAAGCCGAGCCAGATTGCGACGAGCTGAAGCGGAGGATCGCGGAAGGCGGCATCGATGCCATGGTCGCCTGGGCTGACAGGGTGACGAGTCGGGACAACACGAACCCCGACGAGCTGGCAGAGGCCTTGCGCTGCTACCAGCAAGCAGCGGAGGCAGGCCACGCCGGTGCGTGCCTGAAGCTTGGTGCGCTGTACAAGCGAGGGCAGTGGGTTGCCTACGACATCGCGCGCTCGCTCGCGCTGTTCCAGCGTGCCGTCGAGCTCGGGCAGGGCGCGGTGCTTCAACGTGCGCTTTCCAACTTGGGCTACAACTACTCGTACGGCCAGGGGACAGCCGTTGACCACGAAAGGGCCTTCCACCTCTGGGCACACAGTGCGTTGCGTTTCGACGACCCCAATGCCCTCTACAAGCTTGGAGACATGTACCGGCATGGAGACTTCGTCACCGTTGACAATGCCATGGCGTTCAGCCTGTATGTGAAGGCCGATTCGTTCGACGAAGATGAGGGCTTCGAAAGCGACATCGCTCGGCGTCTCGGCGACTGCTACCTGCACGGCATCGGCTGCGAGAGGGATCTGCTGGAGGCTTATCGACAGCTCCAGCGCTCGGAGCGGGCGCACATCCTCCGGCTTTCGGAGGACCCGGAGTGGGTGTCTCTCACGATGCCGAAACTGAAGGCTCTCTTGAGGGAATGCCGCGCGGCCATCGACAATGAGCTGGGCGCGGACTTGACCACCTGAGCCCCGCTTCTCGTCATCGTCTTCGTGACCGAGGGTCACACATCCCGCATCAGCACCCGTACCTCGACCTTCAACCACGTATCGATCCACCTCTTCGAAACGAGCTTGCCGAGCAGCAGCTTGCCCGCGTCCATGAAGTTCGCTTCCCGCACGAACGGGCGCTCATCCCACGACGAGTACGTAGTCGCGGTCCCCCAGCGCTCGCGCAGTCACGAGCGTTCGGCCGATGTCGATGCGTCCCTCGAGGGCGGGCGACGAGGGAACGGCGATGTGCTCCTGCCCGGCATCGGGGGAGCCCGCGTTGCCTGCGCCGCCCTCGGGCGAGCCCCATTCCCGCGACGGTTCATTGGGGCTTCACTGCAATCCGCCGAGCCCACGGAGTGGGCTTGAATTTCTGTCTCATCCGACGCTGTCCAGCCGTCGGTTTCAACCGGCGGCGATGTCGACCGCGCCATCCCCCGCGTGGCAACCCCCGCGTGGCAACCCACGCGTGGCAACCCCCGCGTGGCAACCCCCGCGTGGCAACCCCCGCGTGGCAACCCCCGCGTGGCAACCCCCGCGTGGCAACCCCCGCGTGGCAACCC
>CAYMUE010000120.1:0-18709 GCA_964393505.1 uncultured Polyangiaceae bacterium | reverse complement strand
TGGCATCCCCCGCGTGGCATCCCCCGCGTGGCATCCCCCGCGTGGCATCCCCCGCCTCCACCGCGGGCGTGAGGAGGGGGAGGGGGTGGACCTCCCGCCCGTTTTCGCATCGGATCCGACGCGCTCGTTGCGGGCAGCCACCCCATCCGGTAACATCGGACTGCTCTCTTTTCATCGCTCTTCCGCAGCGGCCCGCGTGGGCCGGGGCTTCATCGTGACGGCGTCCATCGGCGCGAATACCATCGGCAAATACCGTCTCATCGCCGAACTCGGCCACGGCGGCATGGCCGACGTCTACCTCGCCGTCGCCCAGGGCCTCGGCGGCTTCAACAAGCTGCTGGTCCTCAAACAGCTCCGCCCTGCCCTCGTCGATGACGCCGAGTTCCTCACCATGTTCCTCGACGAGGCCCGGCTCGCCGCCCGCCTCAACCACCCTAACGTGGTGCACGCCTACGAGGTCGGTCAGGACGGCTACCGCTACTTCATCGCGATGGAGTACCTCGAGGGCCAGCCGCTCCACCGGGTCATTCGCCGCGCCGAACGCGTCGGCGGAATCCCCCTGTCTCTCTCCGTTCAGATCATGGCCCACGCCTTGGCCGGCGCTCATTACGCCCACGAGCTCAAGGACTACGACGGCACCCCGCTCAGCGTCGTGCACCGCGACCTCACCCCCCACAACATCTTCGTCACCTACTCCGGCGAGGTGAAAATCGTCGACTTCGGCATCGCCAAGACCCTCGATGCCAAGGCCGTCACCGGCAGCGGCGTGCTCAAAGGCAAGATCGCCTACATGTCCCCCGAGCAGGTCCGCTCCGAAGACGTCGACCGCCGCGCCGACATCTTCTCCGCTGGCGTCGTGCTCTGGGAAGCCGCCGCCGGCGGCCGTCTCTGGGAAGGCGCCGACGGTATCGCCATCGTACAACGCTTGCTCGCCGGCGATATCCCCTCCATCGACGAAGCCGCTCCCAACGCCCCCGAACGCGTCCGACGGATCGTCCAGCGCGCCGTCGCCCCCGTCGCCCACCACCGGTTCGCGACCGCTCGCGACCTGCAAACCTCCCTCGAAGCCTGGCTCTCCGAAATCGGGGACCGCTACTCTCCGACCGATATCGGAGACTTCGTCTCCGCGCTGTTCGAAGACGAGCGACGCAGAATCGCAGGCGTCATCGAGGACCGGCTGCGCAACGTCCAGGCCTTGCCCGCGGCTGGCACCGCTTCCGAAAGCATTCCCAGGCTCCTGCTCGATTCTCCCCGCGGCTCCCTGCCCGACATGTCCAGCCCGGGTACTGTGCTCGAACGACCCAGCTCCCAGGAACTCACGACGCCCGACACCCTCTCGGCCCCCACCGGCGCCTCGTTCGTCGGCAACGTCACGTCCCACTCCACTGCGCCCCCAGCCGCGCGCCCGCATCGCACCGCTCCCGTCGTGATCGCCGCGTCGCTCGGTGTCATCGCCGCCGTGGGCGCCTTCGGCATCCTCCGCAGCCGCGCCCCCTCCGCCCCCATCGGCGCCCCCGCGGAGTCTGCACCCGTCCCCGTGTCGTCGGCCTTGGACACCCCGGCCGCCTCCGCCTCGTCTCCGGTTCCCTCCACCATCCTGCTGCGCCTCAAAGCCCAGCCTCCCATCGCGCGCTTCTTCCTCGATGGCGCCCCCATCCTCTCCAATCCCCACGAAGCCAGGGTGCCAGCCGACTCCGTTCGCCACTCCGTGCGCGCCGAAGCCCCCGGCTTCGCCTCCGCTTCCGTCGAAGTCTTCTTCGATCGCGACGTCGATCTCGACCTCGTGCTCCAGGCTCCCCCCGGCTACGCCTCCGTAACCGCTGCTGCCTCGACCCACGCTCCGGCCTTCGGCACCGCGCCGGCCGCGACCGCGCCCGCCGCGACTGCCACGGCGACGGCGACTGCGACGGTGACCGCTCCGCCCACGGTGACGAGTCCCGCTCCGGACAAGGCGCCGCCGACCCAGCGGGATCGTCGACCCATCGACACGGAGAGCCCATGGAAGTGATGCGAGCGCCGGGGCGCTTGGTCTTCGTGGTAGCGGTCACAGCCGCGGCGTGTCTCTTCCACGCGCCGGCTGCGACGGCGGCTCCCGATGCGGCTCCTTCCGCCGAGACCATTGCCGAGGCCGAGCGTCGCTTCGAGCAGGGCAAGCAGCTCTACCAGGAGAACGACTTCCGCGGTGCGCTGGTGGAGTTCCAGCGCGCCTGGCAGCTCGCTCCCAACTACAAGCTCCTGTACACGATCGCGCAGGTGCAGTTCCAACTGCAGGACTACGCCGCCGCGCTCCGGAGCTTCGAGCGCTACCTTGAGCTGGGGCGCGACGAGATCCCCAAGGCCCGGCGCGACGAAGTCACCCGCGAGATCGATCTGCTCCAGGCACGCGTGGCGCGCATCGAGATTACGACCGACGCTCCGGGCGCCGTCGTTTCGATCGACGACGTGGAGGTCGGCTCCTGGCCGTTGCCCGGACCCGTGCTGGTGAGCGCGGGGCGAAGGAAGATCTCCGCGGTTCGCGGACGCGCCTTCGCGACGAAGATGGTGGACCTCGCCGGTGGCGACAAGTCCGAGGTCCTCCTCGAGCTCGTCGAGCCCGCAGGCCTCGCTCCCTCGGCCGGCTCCTCCGCCACGCATCCCAAGCGTGCGATCCCCACCGCGTCGGCCACTGCTGCTCCCCACGACACGCCCCCTCCTGCGCCGCCGCAGGAAGGCCGCTCCGTCCCCTGGGGCCTGTGGGCCGCCACCGGCGTGCTCACCGGCGCGGCCGTGGTCACCGGAGTCTTCGCCCTCCGCTCCTCCAACGATCTCGCCGACAAGCGTGAGCGCGTCAACGTCGGCGCCGACGCCCTGCACGAAGCGAGCAGCCACACCGAAGCGTTCGCCGTCACCACCGACATCCTCGCCGGCGCCGCCCTCGTCTGCGCCGGCGTCTCCCTGTGGCTCGCCCTCGACCGCTCCGCTCCGTCCGCGCCTTCGACCGCGCTGCGCGTGTCTCCCCGCGGCGTCGCTCTCTCCGGAAGCTTCTGATCAGCGGCTCATTGGCCGTCGCACGCGATCTTGCCCTGTAGGGTCCCGAGCGCTGCGTCGTAGTACAGCCCCGAGTGCACTGCCGCGGTCGCCGCCCCCTTCGCGTCCTTCGGAAGACACCATATCTGGATATCCGATGCGGCCTCGCCCGCGTCCACGTCGAAGTCCAACGGCCCCGATGCGCCCTGGAAGTCCACGCTCTCGCCGGCCTGCAGCGCCCCGTATGCCTGGTTGATCTGCGCCCCACCCGCGTCGATCCGCGTCCCTTCAGGCACCAGACGCTTCAACCCCTCCGCCAGCCCCCGCCCCGTCACCGTCGGCTCCCCCGAGGCCACCGCGGCATAGGCCAGCAGGTACAACGCGTCGTAGCTCCCCGCCGTGCCGAATACGTCCGGGCTCGGGTCCTGTCCGAATTTGGATAGATACTGCTGGCGGAACGACTTGTACTGCGCCGAGCTCGTCCCCGGCACCGTCCCCAGGATCCTCTGGCGCAGCCCGTCGTCCTTCCCCACCCAGTCCCACAGCTCCTCGATCATCAGGCCGTCCGAAAGCACATAGCGCGGGAAGTACCCCACCTCCGGCCACTGCCCTTCGATCGGCGCCAACACGCTCCCGATCCCCTCCACCGTTCCCACCACCAGCACGATGTGCGGCAGCATCTTCAGCACGCGCGAGATCGCGTTCGGGTAGCTGGTCCCCCCCGACGCTCCCGGATCCCCGTAGTCGATCCGCTCGTAGGCCGCGCCGTTGTCCTCCGGCGGCTTGCCGTTCAACACCAGCTCCGCCTCGAGCGCCGTCGCCAGCCCCACCCCGTACGCGTCTCCCTTGTGCACGATCGCCAGCTTGATCGACTCGGTCGGGCTCAGCCCCACCGCCGCACGCACCTGCCCCTCCAGGATCGGCACGAGCTTAGCCAGCGCCGCCGTCTGCAGCACGTCCGATGGCGACGTCCGCCAGACCAGCCCGTCGTCCGCCAGATCCGTGATGGATGCGCTCGTCGCCGACGGTGACATCAGCAGCACTCCCTGCGGAATCGTTACCGTGGTCGCGACGTCGAGCGTGATCCCGCTGAAGGCCGCGCCGATAATCGCCGGCACCTGCACCTGCTCGGTCAGGTGTCGCGCCGCCCGCAACGCCGTCTCCGTGTCGCTCTCGTCCGTGCATCCGATCAGCACCAGCGGCCTCGACGCTCCTCCGCTCTCCACCGGCGGAAGCCCGTTGGCCAGCGTGTCGAACTCGTCCACCGCGAGCCGCACGCTGTTCTCCATCGGACGCCCCAACGACGCGTCCGGTCCCGTCGTCGGCAGCACTGACCCGAATACCACCGCATCGTCGCTCGCCCAGTTCCCCTGCACCACCGTGCACTCGTCGCTCAGCAGCCCCACGCACCGCATGTCCCGCTTGCGGCAGATCCAGTACTCGCCGTTGCGATCGATGCAGTCCTGGTTCGTCGAGCAGTCCGCCCCCTCCGGCGCGATGCACGCCTTCTTCACGCACCGCGCCCCCGGAAACTGCGCGCAGTCCGCGTTCGTCTGGCACTGCTCCGGGCTGGTATCCACCAGCAGCGAGCACGACATCGACGCGGCCAACCCCGTCACCACGCCGAGGCTCCGCAGGGTGCGCCACACGCGCACGAGCCTCCCCCGTCGTCCATGAGGGATCCTGGGCACTACGGCAAGAAGGGGTTCGGCGCGTCGTAAGGGCATCGAGCCGGGGCATCCTACAGCAACTCGCCGCCCGACGGCGATCTCGTGCTGCGCCTCGGCGCGCTTGACGCCGCCCGCGCCCGCGGCGAAACCGCTCCTGTCCGCTCGTCCCATGCTCCTCCCCACGCTGCTCCCTCGATTCGCCGCATCCCTGCGCCCCCCGCGCAGCCGCGCGCTCCCGCTTGCCGTCGCCGTCGCGTGCGCCCTGGCCAGCATCGGCTGCGGCGATAAGACCAAGGCCGAATCCGCCTCCCTGCTCCGTCTGGTCGATGACCTGCGCCTCGCCTCCAACGCCGCGAAGCGCGAGCCGCTCGAGCGCCTGCGCGCGACCCCCTGCACGGCGCCCGAGCTGTGCGCGGTGCGCGACGCGTGCGTGGACGCCTGGTCCCATCACGTGCGCGCCAACGAGCTCTCCGCCGAAATCCGCAAGCGCATCGAGCCCGGCCCAGCCCCCCTGTCCGCCCCGGACCGCGAGGACCTGGCCCGCAAGCTCCTCGAGGCCAACATCGAGCTCGAGCAGGGCAAGGAGCTCATGGCCACCTGCGACTCCCGGGTCGCCGACCTGCGGATCAAGCGCAAGCTCTGACCCCCCCTGTAGCCCGTCGCCTTCTCGTGCTACAAGCCCTCTCCGCCAAGGATTTCCCCCATGTTCGAGTCGCTGACCAAAGGCTTCCGCCAGGCACGCAACCGTCTCGCCGGTCTCACCGAGCTCGATGAAAGCAACATCGAGCCCGCACTGCGCGAGGTCCGCCTCTCCCTCCTCGAAGCCGACGTCGAGCTCGGCGTCGTCAAAACCTTCCTCGCCCGCGTGAAGGAAAGCGCCGTCGGCGAGACCGTTCGCACGCGCGTCAAAGCCGAAGGCGTCGTGCACAAGGTCACCGCCGACGACCAGTTCATCAAGATCTGCCACGACGAGCTCGTCGAAATGATGGCCGTGCCCGACGCGCCCATCGTCTGGGCCGACTCGGGCCCCACCGGCATCATGATGGTCGGCCTCCAGGGCTCCGGCAAAACCACCACCGCCGCCAAGCTCGCGCGCCTGCTCTCCAAGGAGGGCAAGAAACCCCTCCTCGTCGCCGCGGACATGCAGCGCCCCGCCGCCGTCGAGCAGCTCCAGATCCTCGGCAAGTCCATCGACATCCCCGTCTTCAACCTCCCCGACAAGTCCCCCGTCGAAATCTGCGCCGAAGCCGTCGCCGAAGCACGCCGCAAGGGACGCGACGTCATCGTCTACGACACCGCCGGCCGCCTCGCCATCGACGAAGTCCTCATGGACGAGCTCGGCAAGATCAAGTCGAGCGTCACGCCGCAGAACATCTTCCTCGTCGTCGACTCCATGATCGGGCAGGACGCCGTCCGTACCGCCAAGGCGTTCCACGACAAGCTCGAGATCACTGGCTGCATCCTCACCAAGCTCGACGGCGACGCGCGCGGCGGTGCCGCGGTCTCCATCCGCGAAGTCACCGGCGCCCCCGTCGTCTTCGCCGGTGTCGGCGAGGGGCTCGACCGCTTCGAGGAGTTCCGGCCCGACGGCATGGCGAGCCGCATCCTCGGCTTCGGCGACGTCGTCGGCCTGATGAAGGACTTCGAGGACGTCGTCGACAAGCAGGATGCCACCGAAGCCGCTGCCAAGATGCTGCAGGGGCAGTTCACCTTCGACGACTTCCTCGAGCAGGTCCGCACCATCCAGCGCATGGGGCCGCTCAAGGACCTCATCGACAAGATGCCCTTCTTCCCCGGCGGCGTCCCCGAAGGCGTCAACCTCGACGACCGCGAGCTGGTGCGCATCCAGGCCATGATCCAGTCAATGACCCAGGACGAGCGCCGCGACGCCTACCTGCTCGTGCGCGAGCCGGGACGCGTCAAGCGCGTGTCCAAGGGATCCGGTCAGCCCGAAGTCGGTGTGCAGGAGCTCGTCCAGCGCTTCCTGTTCATGCGCCAGATGATGACCAGCATGGGCGGCATGGGCGGCGGCATGGGCGGCCTGCTCGGCAAGATTCCCGGCATGAAGCAGTTCGCCTCCGCTCGCCAGATGAAGCGCGCCATGGCCGCGGCAGGCGGCGGCGGCTTCCCAGGAATGGGTGGTATGCCCGGGATGCCCGGGATGCCCGGCATGCCCGCCATGCCCGGCATGGACCCCTTCGGCATGGCCGGCATGGGCATGCCCGGCTTCGGCATGCCCGGCGCCGACAAGGACAGCATGACCAAGATGCGCCCCCTGTCGAAGTCCGAGAAGAACGCCAAGAAGTCCGCTCGCAAGCGCGAGCGCGACGCACGCAAGAAGTCACGGCGATGACCTCGCGACGCCCCCGCCGCGGGCGACTCCTCCCGCCCTCTCTCCTGTCCCTCGGCGCTATCCTCGCCGCCCTGCCTCTCCTCGGCTGCGGCGCTTCTCCCACCGCGCCCCCCGCGCCCCCCGCCACACCTGCCTCCACCTCGGCAGCGCCCTCCGCCTCCGTCGCAAGCTCGGGCTGTCCCGCGCAGGCCGAGGCCCGCAGCGCCGCCGCCGCCTTCCGGCGCGAAGGTCGCTTGATCCGCGCCCGGGATGCCTTGCGCGAGTCGCTCGCGAAGTGTGCAGACGATCCCGATGGGATCGTGTCGCTCGCCGAAGTCCTCATCGATCTCGCCCGCTACGACGAAGCGAAGACCCTGCTCGGCAGTGCGCCGGCCGGAGCTGTCTCCGCCACGCGCGAAGCCGCCTTGCGCCGCCTCGAAACCGAGAGCGCCGCCTCGCGAGACCGCAAGCCCGACCCCGCCCGCGCCTTGCAGTCCTCTCGCTCCGCCATGATCGCCGACCTCGCCTCGGATCACACCCGCGCCCGAGAGGCCTTTCTCGACGCCTGGAAGGCCTGGCCGCAGCGCGCGCAGTACCTCGTCGACGCCGGGCTCTCCGCACGACGAGGCGGCGATCTGGTCCTCGCTCGCTCTCTGTTCGACCGCGCCTCCTCCGTGCTCGAAGCCCAGCACGGTCCCACTTCCCTGCAACTCGAACCGTTGCCGGGACTCGAAGGCTCCTCCGTTCGCGCTGCCCTCTCTCAGGACGCGAAGTTCCTCGTGCTGTCCAGCGGCGACGACGTCTACGTCTTCGACACGCGCACCTGGACCGTGCGCTCCCACTTCAAGGATCGTTCGTATCCCAAACCAACCGCGGCCCGCCTCAGCCCCGACAACTCCGTGCTCGCCATCGCCAATGGCAACCAGACCCTGCAGCTCGTCGACGCCGCCACGGGAAACCTCCTCACAACCTGCTCGGGGCACCGGAGCTGGGTGCTCGACGTGGCCTTCCGACCCGACGGCGGAGCGGTCGCCACGACCTCCGAAGACAAGACCGTACGCGTGTGGGAGGTCCCGTCAGGACGCTTGATTCATACGCTCACCGGCCACGAAGGCTCCACCCGCCGCGTCGCCTTCAGCCCCGATGGATCGCTCCTCGCCTCCACCTCCGATGATCGCACGGTGCGTCTTTGGAGCGCTTCTGACGGGAAGCTCCTTCGCACGATGAAGGGGCACGGGGGCACGGTCCGCGGGCTCGCCTTCCGGCACGACGGCACGCAGCTCGTCACCTCCTCGGAGGACAAGACGGTGCGGGTCTGGGAGATCGACACCGGCAACGAGCTCCGGGTGATGCGCGGACATACCGACAAGGTGTGGCGCGTGGCCTTCAGCCCCGATGGCTCCCAGGTGGCGTCGTTTTCCGCCGACGAGACCGCGCGCGTGTGGAACGCCTCCACCGGCGCACTGCTGCGCACGATTCGCAGCTCCACCGCGAGCCGGAAGACTGCCCTGCAGGGCGACTCCTCCTCTCAGGAACCCCGGGACTCCCTCCGGCTCGCCTCCCTCGGAGGCTTTCCCGTGCTCGCCGGCGGTGGCGGAGGAGGCTATTCCTATGGCCTCACCGTCGTCGTCGACATCTTCTATCGCGCCGATGGCAAGCTGCTCGCGTTCGACGTCGACCACAGCCAGGACACGCGCGGACTGTCTGCTCGCCTCTGGGACGTCGATTCCGATCGATCCCTGCGGTCCTTCCGCTCCCGGCAGACCATCGTCGGCGCCCTGGCGATTTCCCCCGATGCAAAGCGCCTCGCCCAGGCTTTCTACGCCGGCACCGTCCGTGTCTGGAACCTAGAAGGTGGTCCCTCGCACCCCCTGATCCGCGTCTCCAATACCCTCCTTCGCTCCGTCGCCTGGGTCTCCGGACATTCGGCCCTCGCCGTCGGCGACAACGACGGAACCGTATTCCTCGTCGACCCCACGGGCGCGACCCCTCCTCGGGTTCTCGGCAAGCTCGATGCCACCGCAGGCGGACTCGCGGTGTCCCAGGATGGCACGACGCTCGTGGCGGCTTCCCACGGTGGAGGGCTCGCGGTGTGGAGTCTGCCCGACGGGAAGCTGCTCCGCAGCCTTCCCAAGTCCGATGCGAAGCCCGCGGGCCCTACTGCCATCACTGCCGACGGAAAGCGAATGGCGCTGGCCCGATCCTTCGACGGCCCGGTAGTCGTGGACACGACCGTCCCCGCGGTGGTCTCGACTGCGAAGGAGAAGCTCCCAGGGGCGCTGATCGCCTTCGGCTCCGATGGAAACGTCGTGCAGCTCGGCCCCGACGGCAAGCTGATCGTCGTCGACCCCTCCACCGGGGAGGTCAAGCGAACGGTGCCGTGGGCCGCCACCTCGTTACACCTCTGTGATTGGATTCGATTGCAGCACTCGCAAGCGTCGTGCGCCGAAACGCGCACCGCTCCGCACTTCGGCGGATCCGGCACCATGCGACTCCCGAGAAACATCTCCGTGCTCGCCAGCTCTGACCTCGCCGCGAGCGATTCACGCGATGTGGGCCTCGACGTTTGGAGACCGGGCGCCGACGGCCTCGTCGTGCAGCTCATTGGAGCCGGAGACGCTGCCGGAGCGGGCGCCATCCAGGGCGGCAGCGTCGAGCTGTTCGGCGACGATGCATCGCAGTTGGTCGCGTGCGGCTGGGGCAGCGTGCGAATGCCATTCGAAGTCTGCGAAGACAGGTTCAGGGCGTCCGGCGTCCTGGCGCGAGCGATGAAGGACGGCGCGGGCGTGGGAATGCCGGATCGCGGGGATCCCTCACGGCGGTAGCAGAACCTCGCCAGACACGCGACAGCGTTTCCAGTCGCTCATGCGACGGCAGTGCCCCCAGCCTCACCCCATCTCCGCACCTTCCCTCCGCCGCCGTTCGCAGGTACACTCGGAAACCATCATGAGGGAGACGACCGCCGCCACGGTTTCGCTGCACGAAGAGGGGATCGTGTGCATCGCACTGCGGGAGGGCGTCGACATCGAGCCTCGTCACGTCGACGAGATCACCGCCGCCGCCTCCGCCCTGTCCCAGGGCAAGCGACGCGGCAACCTCGTCGACGCCCGCAGGCTCCGCTACCTGAGCAAGGAGACTCGCGACGTCTTCGCTCGCCAGGAGCGCTCGTCGGTCAGCGCTATCGCTCTGCTGCTGGAGTCGAGCCTCCAGAGGACCCTGGGCAACCTCTACCTCAACGTGTCGCACCCGACGATTCCCACGCGGATTTTCACCGACGAGCGACTTGCCGTGCTCTGGCTGCGCGAGCAAAACGATCGACGATGAATCGTTGAACGCGGGGGAAGGGGACGGCCCCCCTCGCCCCGCATCGACCCATCAGTCGGCTGCTGTTGCATCGACAGGTGCCGGACAGATCCCGCTGGCGATGCCGCTCATCAACGGCGCCATCGCCTCCATCGCGGCGACTCGTTCCGCCTCCGCCAGGGCCCGCTGGATCGCGTGGTGCTCCCGCTCTCGCACGCCCCGCAGGTATGCGCCGGCCACTGCCGGAAACAGCTCGAGCAGCAGCTCCTCCTTCTCGTTCTGCGCCAGCTTCACCCCCCCAAGCTCCGGCAGCACGGGGTTGTCCTGCTTCGCATAGCTGCCCGTGTCATACGGCGTCTCCTCCCGAACACCGGCGATCTCCTCGCGGAACGAGGGGTCCACCGGCCAGGGCGTCTTGCCGTAAATGCCTTTCACCAGATTCACATACTGCGCCGACTTCGTCGTGTAGAAAGGCAATCCCTTGGCCTCGTCTACCACGCAGCTCACCGCCTGCACTCCCACGATCTGGCTGGTGGGAGTCACCAGCGGAGGGCATCCGCTCGCGAGCCGTACCGTGGGTACCACCTGCAGCACGCGCTCCAGCAGGTGACCCATGTTGGTCTGCTGGAGCTGCGCCAGCATGTTCGTGTACATCCCCCCGGGGATCTGCGCGTCTCGCACGTTGTCGTCGGGCGGCGGGTAGTTGAACCAACGCTCGATATGCTGACAGTGCCGCAGCGTCGCTTCTGCGTCGTCTGCCTGCGCCGCCTTGACCGCTGCGTCGAACACCTCGTCGATCTCCGGCGGTAGCTCGTCCTTCGAGATGTCGAACACCCGCGGGAACAGCTTGTATTGATCGTACTTCGAAAGCTCCGTCCGGATGCGGCGCAGAATGACGTTGATCCGCGCTGCCGCCTCCAGATTCACGCCCGTCTCCAACCCGAGCCTGTCCGCAAACAGCTGGATGAGCTCGAACCCCGGCGCCGCCGGCCCACCCGAGAAGTTCAGCATCACCGTGTCCACGACATCCACGCCGTGAACCATCGCCATCAGCGTCGACGCCACCCCGTAGCCCGGCGTGCAGTGCGTGTGCAGATCCACGGGTACCTTCACCCGCTGCTTCAAGGCCTTGATCAGCTTCGAGGACATCCACGGATCGATGAGACCCGCCATGTCCTTGATCGTGATCATGTCCGCCCCCAGCTCCTCCAACTCCCGAGCCTTGTTCACGAAGTAGTCGACCGTGAACAGCTCCTTCGGCAGCTTCTTCCCCGTCAGCACCGCCTTCACGCGCTCCCCGAACGTGAACCGCGGATCCGTCGTGTAGCAGACCGCGCAATCCGCCATCCCTCCGTATCGCTTCACATACGTCAGCGTCGCCTTCATGTTGTCGACGTCGTTGAGCGCGTCGAACACCCGCATGATCCCGATCCCCGACTCCACCGAGTTCTTGCAGAACCCCTCGATCACCCCGTCGGGATACGGGTTGTAGCCGAACAGGTTCCGGCCCCGCGACAACGCCGTCAACTTCGATACTCCCCCCACCACGTCCCGGATCCGCTCCAGCCGCGTCCACGGGTTCTCCCCCAGGTACCGCATGATCGAGTCCGGTACCGCTCCCCCCCACACCTCCATCGCGTAGAACCCCGCCTCCCGATACAACGGGAGCACCCGCTCGACCTGCTCCTGCGTCATCCGCGTCGCGAACTGCGACTGCTGTCCGTCCCGCAACGTCAGATCCCGGATCAGTAGCTTCTTCGCCATGGTCGTCCTTTGCGCGATGTGCTCGGGCCCGCGACGCCGCAAACGACCATCGACGGGCAACGAATCTCTCAGGATAGTACGAAGTCCGGGACGCGCCCGTACCTTTCTGCCGGGCGGCCTATTCGCTATTCCGCTCCTTTCGAGGGGCGGATTCGCCTCGCCGGGCATCTGCTCGCGAAACTACAGAAGCCCCAGAAAACCAGCATCCAACACAGTAGTTCAAAAGAGAGTTGCTGGCAAGCCGCTTCACGATGCCCTGCCTCCCCCGCGCGGCCCGACCCCGCTCGTCTCCCCCCATGGACCCACGCCCCTGTCACGTGCGATCGCGTCTCCTCGTTCACGATGAGATCCGCCAGGCCTTCCCCTTTCACACCTGCGCATCCTCCCTCGCGATGTCCACCGCCCTCTCCTTCGCGGCCTGCGGTGGCAGCGTGACGTCGGATGACGAGTCGCCCCCCGCTACCCAATCCAATCCTCCGCGGCCGAAAGCCCGTGACCCTCCCTCGAGCGCCGCTCCGCCAAGGGCGGCGAGAGGGAGAGAACCGAACCCCGGATTCCACATCGAGCTCAGAGCCCGCCGGAGCCGGGCTTGCTCGTGCCATCGAACCATGGATTCACTCTGGCCTGTCCCAAGGACATTCTGGTTGCCGCCAATGCCCCGCACCTCGGTGCGGGGTACGTTGCAGCGCCTGGATCGCAAGGCCTGGTGAAGGGTTCTGTCAACGGTCCGCCGCGTGGCCTGCTTCTGCCCGCGGCGGGTCATGGCATGATCTCGGGCCCGATCAGGCTTGCCCGAGCGGCTGGTGGCTCGCCTACCTACCTACCGTTCCGGAAAGTGCGGCGCAGCCCGACTCGGACCCGCCCCCCCCTGTGGGGGAAGTGTGCGCGCCAGGCGTACGCCGCCAGAAGGACCTTTCGCTGCTCCAGACAGCCCGAAGACCGCGGCTGCTCTCAGGGTATTGGGCCACATGTTGAATCCCCCGCCGCGCGCGTGAAGCTCAATCTCGGGGGAGGATAGGATGTGCTCGAAAGAAAACGAGCTGAACCAATCGACGTAAGGGCCGTCACCATAGCCGTGGACCCCGTCGCTGGTCACCCACTCCACGGCATTGCCGATCATGTCATACAGGCCCCAACCATTCGGCTTCCTGTGCCTGACAGGCTGTGTTGTCGCCCCAGCGTTCGCGCAGTACCACGCAATGGGTGAGAGAACCGGGTCATCGAAGCACTCGAACTTCTGAGCGTGCTCCACCACCTCGCCTGCGTACACGGAGGTCTTCGTTCCCGCGCGCGCCGCATACTCCCACTCAGCGCTTGTGGGGAGCCGGTACCCCGCGCACTCATAAACCGATGGGCCAGCCACACGCGCGACGTCGCATTCCATCCCCTTGCCGAGCTGTCCTGTGCACTGCTCAAGCTCGTAACAGACCTGGAGCCCCTCGCTGGTGGACAACAGGTTTGCGAACGCAAGTGCCTCCATCCAGGTGATGTTGCCTATAGGGCAATCAGTGCCGATGCAGTCGCCGGTTCCGTTCGGCATCAGACCGCTAGGGTTGGGCACCCCGTGGTCTAACCACTCTCCCTGGGTCAGCTCGTTCTGCTGGAGTGCGAACCGGTGCGTGAGCGTGACCTGCACCGGATCGGTGAACCACTTCGGACGGCCCCACTCGCACCATGGTGCACCCATGATGAAGCACCCTGGTTCTATGGCGCACCAACCGTTGCTGCAGGACGGTTGGACCGCAGGCTGCTCACAAGGTGCGACATGGTGGTTGGGAAGGTACGGATCGCGATAGCAGGAGTCCGGCGACCCGTCGGCAAGCGCGTCCTGGGGCGTGCCCACAGCTTCTGCGGCATCAGCGGGAGGCGCTGCTTCCGGCCCGGAATCGGCGGGAATGGTGCGTTCGGTCGTGGAGCTTGACTTTCCACAGGCCGCTGCCGAACAGACACACAGCCAGGAAATGGCAGCAAGAAAGCACCGAATGCGCCGGTCCCTGGCAACTCGCAACGACGTCGAAGGCCTCATTCAGTGGTCGACTCCGAAGTCCTCACCTGTTACATGGAAACGCTGGTAGCGGGGGTCGAATGCCCCATAGTAGCCCTGCGCGCTCGCGCGCAAGTCGGACCACTGTATGGTGTCCTGGTTGTACGCGCACTTGAGCGTCGTGGTTCCTGTGCACGCCATCTTGTAGATGTCGAAGAGCTGCGGAATGTCGGTCGCGTTCTCTCGATCACGCGAGCTGACGTTGTACTCGAACAACAGCCAGTCGTATTCCACTCCGACCTGCGATCCCAGGCAGTAGTTCTCCATCCAGCGCTGAGCTGCGAAGGCGTCGCGTCCGATCGGTGGATACTGTACTGGACCGAAGAGCGGTAGAAAGGGCTTATAGTACACGAATGTCCCGTCCGCTTGGAAGGGATTGTTGAATACCCGGGAAGCGAACGCGTGCGCGAAGCCTTCCTGCTGCGCCCCACCCGATTGCTCTCGCGACTGCAGGCAGTGCGCGCGGTTGCCCCACTCCGTCGTGTAATGGTCGCACTTGCATAATGCTTGCGACGCCGACTGATCGTAGTCGTAGTAGTAACGCCCCATCACCCGGTCCTGCACCATGTGTCCGGTCTCGTGCGCAACTACGTACTTCCAGTGCGCATCGGTGTATCCCCCGACGACGCTTGTTCCAAGATGCACCAGCTGCAGATTGGGGTCGTAACAGGAGTCGGTCGGGGGATCCGTGGGCCAGCCACAGCCCTCATTCGCGTGCACCTTGTAGGTGCCGTTGACCAATCCGAGCCCGCCCCCACCGAAGAACAGGGTGATCCAGTGCCAATATACCTCCTGGCTTGCGATCGCCGCTGCCTGGATTGCGTCATTGTTGTACGTGGGATGCACGTTGAGCGTGGACGCGCCGCTACCACTCGACGTGAAGTCGGCCCAGATTTCGTACGTGTACTCGACGCCGCCGGACATGTAGTAATTGTCGAAGTGGATGCCTTCGTACCCCACATTCGCGGTGCTCTGCTGGAGCCGGAATGTGCCCGCTGGGAGCGAAATCGACGGAGTACACCCGAAAGCGTTGAGATGCCCTTGCCAATACAGTGCATTGCCAGGTACAGATAGCACATATGCCTTGGCGAAAGCCGCCGGCACATCCGTCCACGAACTCGCTGTGTTGTAGACGTCTTCGCCCTTCCCCGAGTCGATATACTGCACACGCCAGGTGGAGCAGAGCGTCATGGATGCAGAAAGCGGCGCGGCGGGTTGATCCTCTGCTTTCGACTCGGACGGGGCGGTCGGCAGCTCGTCCTCGCCAGCCTCCACCGCACGCACCCCGGTGAGACCGAGCTTGCCGCCGATGGTCCCATCGGTCTTGGCCGTGACCAGCCACTGTCCATTGTTCTCGAATACCCGCCCCCGAACGTCCATCGTGTCCGCGACGGTTGTGCCGCCTCCAGGCAGACCTGCAACGTCATCAACATGGTGCAGTAGAATCGTGCTGTAATTGTCTTGGAAGCGGTAATATAGCGGCTGCGTTCCAGTCCGCATCAGGTAACCGTCGGCCTGCGCCACCTCAGCCTGCAACACCACAAATGAGGTTGCAATCTCGCTCTGGAGCGGCACGAGCGCGGGCGAAAACGATACATCCCTACTGGCTCCTCCAGCCACGGAGAACTCGCCAAGGTCGCGTTCGATCAGACGTCCGTCCAAACCCGACGCGACCAGCGACAACCGTCCTTGTTTCAGCTCGGAGCTGGGGTTCGTAATCGTGGCCGTTAGTGGGAATGAAGCAGGCATCCCAGTGCCGTATGCAACATCCTTCCAACCCACGATGACCTCAGGAGCTGTCGCGTGATCCGGATCGATGGGCGCCGTCCCCGCTAGCGGTTGCGACGCGGAGCCCTGTTGCCGCCGTGTGGGAGCTGCCTGCTGGCATGACGTTCCTGCGATGAGCACCGATGCTGCAATTAACGTAGCGATGCGCGTGCGTGCGCGCAGTGCACGAGATTGCTCGCACGCGCAGAGGGGAGTTCCGCGTCCCGGCACCTCTGTCAAAGGCTTCAGCTGACGGCTCATCCCACTCGTACTCCGGTTGAGGAAGCTGCATGGCCGGGTAGGACCAGCCTGCTACAGCTTGTCGAAGTCTGCGCCCAGTCGGTGTCCCCGTCAACTCAAGTCATGCTTTGCTGCTTTGCCTCGAGAGTGAGGCGAGCTTCGTCGTCCAAGAATCCGGCGACCGTGCGTGGGGCGAGCACTACAGCCTCCAGCCGCGAACCCTCCCCGCCGTGAGCCCGTGCCCGCTCGCGATCGGCGCTCACCCGCGAGTGCTCATGTCGATTGAGGAGGACTTCGATTCCCAACGATACGCGCGAGCGGATCGTCAATGCGCAGCTCGAAGAGGCTCTGGGCGAGACGTGGGATGACTCCTCGACGCTGCTGGTGGACGGCACGGCAGTTGCGGCAACACGCAGTGGCCAAAGAAGTCGCATCTGATGGTGCGCCTGGTGCCGCGGGGACTCTGTCGCCGCAACAAGGTTGGACGGCTTGAGCTTGCCTCCACTCCACCCGCCCACGCAGCTTCAGCCTCACGATCGTCTTCCGGTCCGATAATCGCTCCACAGTCACGATCGCTCTGCGCTCCGATGCTCTCCCCGACGGGTTTCTGGGCCGCGTGCTCCGGGGCCTCCGGAGGTCGAGCATCCCCCCGCCCGACGTGCGCAAGCCTCTTGCGAATTTGCGCACCGCTCCGCTCCCTCCCGCGCCTTGCGTCAGCCTCCCCGAAACTCGAACCGCGACCCACTCGCCCCGCCCTGTCGTCAATCAGGTCCGCGGCCGCAGGCCGCTGGGTCGGCGCTTCCGCCCAGCCCCCCGTCTGTGCTACCAAGCACCCAACTCAACCAACAAGGGGCTATGTCATGCTCGGACGTGCCAGGACCGTTACTCTGACCCTTCTCGCTGTCGCTGCCCTTGGCTTGGGCTGCGTCGGCGGCTCCAAGTCCAGCTCCGTCAACAAGGAGGCCCTCAAGCAGTACATCCTCCCCGCTGCTCCGGGCGATGTCGGCACCCGCCTCGACATCGACTTCGAGGGCAAGGTCAAGCTCCTCGGCTACAAGATTACCCCCGCCGGCTCCGCCAGCCCGGGCGCCGAGGTCAAGCTCACCATGTACTGGCAGGCCACCGAGAACATCGGCGACGGCTGGAACCTCTTCACCCACGTCCTCGATGCCGCCGGCGAGCGCATCCTCAACGTCGATAACGTCGGCCCCCTGCGCGAGTGGGTCGACAACCACCAGGCCCTCGCCCCCTCCTTCTGGGAGAAGGGCAAGGTCTACGTCGATGAGCAGACCTTCCGCCTCCCCGATCAGATCGCCTCCCACGAGATCAAGATCGTCACCGGCATCTGGAAGGGTGACGCTCGCCTCAAGCCGATCTCCGGCCCCCACGACAACGACAACCGCGCCATCGTCTCCACCCTCAAGACCGGCGCCCCCAAGTCCCCCAAGCCCACCGCCAACCAGGCCATCAAGAGCCTGCGCGTCGATCGCCTCGCCAAGGGCGCCACGATCAAGATCGACGGCAAGCTCGATGAGGAGGCGTGGAAGTCCGCGGCGGTCGCCGGCCCTTTCGTCAACGTGGGTGACGGTTCCGCCGTCCCCGACAACGCCACCGTCAAGGGAACCTCCAAGCTCACCTGGGACGACAAGAACCTGTACGTCGCCTTCGAAATCCAGAGCAAGCACATCGTCGGCGGCTTCCCCAAGGACGCCAAGGACCCGCACCTCTGGGAGAAGGACACCGTCGAGATCATGATCGACCCCGACGGCGACGGCGACAACGTCGACTACTACGAGATCCAGATCAACCCGCAGAACCTCGTGTTCGACACGCGCTACGACAAGTACAACGAGCCCAAGGACGACAAGAAGGGCACGTTCGGCCACATGGAATGGTCGGCCCAGCTCAAGTCCGCGGTCGCCGTCGACGGCGAGCTCGACAAGGCCGACAAAGGCAAGGGCTACGTCGTCGAAGCCGCCATCCCCTGGACCTCCCTCGACAAGGCGAAGCAGAAGCCACCGAAGCCCGGCGACACCTGGCGCATGAACTTCTACGGCATGAAGAACAACGGCGGCGTCGCCTGGTCTCCCATCCTCAACCAGGGCAACTTCCACCGCGCCTCGCGCTTCGGTCGCATCCAGTGGGCCTACCCCGGTGAGCCCTTGCCCGCCACCTCCGGCTCCGCTGCGGCCTCCGCTGCCCCTTCGGCCCCGGCCCCCAGCGCGTCGGCCTCCTCCAAGATCGCTACCCCTCCTCGTCCCCCCGTCGCCCCCCAGAAGTAGCTTCCCGTCCCAGTCCTCGTGCTCGTGCTCACCCCCCCCCGGTCAAGCCGCATCCGCCAACCTTCCCAGCTCGATCCGATCCCCCTCCCGCGCGGCTCGCACCGACGCGAACTCCTCACGCGCCGCTCGCTCTATCGCCTCCACCGCTGCATCGTCCCTCCGCGGATCGTGGTGGAACAGCACCAGCTCTCCCACGCACGCCTCTCGCGCCAGCTCGCAACACTGCTCCCAGGTCGAGTGCCCCCACCCCACCTTCGACACGTACTCCTCCGACGTGTACTGCGCGTCCACGATGAGCACG
>CAYMUE010000119.1:0-20610 GCA_964393505.1 uncultured Polyangiaceae bacterium | reverse complement strand
CGGAGTTCCGCGCTCTCGCGGAGGAGGCGGTGCCGGCCGCGGAGCGCAACCTGCTCCTGATCGAAACAGGCTGGCGATCGGGTCGATTCGACATTTTCCGGGTCACCACGGCAGCGCGCGATCTGGTGCGCATGAAGGCCATGCGGCTGGATGCGCTCGAGGCCGCGTGGGTCGAGCGCATCGCCCTCGAGCGAGCAGCCGGAGGTTGGCCGTCATGAGCGCCCACGGATTCGAAGCCATCCCGCCTCCCCCGGTACCGCCGCGCGACTCCGAGATCCTCATCTCGTCGTCGGCGCCACTGGACCATTCCAGGGCGGCACGCAAGAAGGCCTGGCTGATCGGCTCCCTGTCGGCGGCTGCGCTGGTGGCGATCGTCGCAGGCGTGCTGGTGGTGCGTGCGCGAGGCGGTGGCAGCTCGGAAGATGCGGCAGCGCCCGCACGCGACGTGCCCTACCTGGAGGGATCGACCGTCCGTTACTCTCCCGCCTTTGCGTCTCGCGCTGGGATCAAGTCCGGACCGGTCACCGAGGAGAGCCTGCTGCCGCAGGTGACGGTCACGGGCACGGTGAAGTTCGATCCGAAGCGTGTGGCCGCGATCGGGGCGCGGATACCGGGACGCGTGCGCAAGATCCACAAGGTGCCGGGCGATCACGTGAAGAAGGGCGAGGCCCTGGCGGAGATCGAGAGTGCGGAGCTGGGCAAGGCGCAATCGGCGGCGCTGTCTGCCCGGGCCCACGCGCAGGCGGCGACGGCCAACGAGAAGCGCGAAGCGCACCTGGCCGAGGCGAAGGTGTCGTCGGCGCGTGACGCCGAGCTGGCCAAGGCCAACGCTGCAGCCGCCCGCGCGGACCTGTACGCCGCCGAGCAGGCCGTGCGCGCGCTCGCAGGAGGCGGACTGAGCGGAGAGATGGGAGTGCTGGTGCTGCGCAGCCCGATCGACGGCAAGATCGTCGAGTCGGGCATCTACCAGGGACAGACCCTCGACTCCACCGACATGGCCTTCCGCGTTGCCGACCTATCGCGGCTGTGGGTCGAGCTCGCCGTCTTCGAGCGCGAGCTGCCTTCGATCCACGCCGACGATCCCGTCGAGCTCGCCCCGGGCGCTGAGCGCAAGCACGTCGAGAAGGGACGCGTTGCCTACGTCGGCGACGTCATCGACGTCCACGCGAGAAGCGCGCCGGTCCGCGTCGAGATCGAGAATGACGCCGGTCAGCTTCGTCCAGGGCAGTCCGTGGTCGCGCGCATCCACACGCGCGCGCCGCTGCAGAAAGCGATCACCGTCCCGCTCTCCGCGATCACCCGTGTCGACGGCGTCCCCACGGTCTTCATGTCCCGAGGTGAAACCTCGGTAGAAGCGCGCACGGTGGAGATCGGGATGAACGACGGCGTCCGCGCGCATGTGCTCTCCGGTCTCAAGCCCGGAGAGATGGTGGTCGTCGAAGGCGTGTTTGCCCTCAAGTCGGAGCTGTTCCGGTAGCGATGCTGGAAGCCGTCACCAGACAGTCCATCGCCCATCGATTCCTGATGGGCATCCTGCTCATCGTGTTGTTGGCCTGCGGAGGCTGGGCTGCGAGCGCGCTGCCCATCGACGCGATCCCCGACACGTCCACCATCCAGGTTTCGGTGCTCACCGACGCCCCCGGGCTGGCCCCCGTGGAGATCGAACGTCTCGTCACTTTCCCGATCGAGACCGCGCTCAACGGCGTGCCGCATCTGCAGAAGCTTCGCTCGGTTTCGCGCTCCGGTCTGTCGGCAGTCACGGTGGTGTTCAAGGACGGCACCGACGTATGGTTCGCGAGGCAGCTGGTGACCGAGAGGCTCCGGCAGGTGCAGGGGGACCTGCCGAAGAGCGCACAGATGCCGCAGCTCGCCCCGGTTTCCACCGGGTTGGGCGAGATCTACCAGTTCGTCGTGCGCTCCGAAAAGCACTCCGCCATGCAGCTGCGCACCGTGCTCGACTGGGAGATCGTCCCCAAGCTGCGCGCCATCCCCGGCATCATCGAAATCAACACCATGGGCGGCGAGCTCAAGCAGTACCAGGTCGTCGTCGATACCGCCCGCGTCCACTCCAACAACCTCACCCTCACCGACGTCGCCACCGCCATCGAGCGTGCCAACGTCAACATCGGCGGCGGCTACATCAACCGCGCCTCCGAGTCCTTCACGATCCTCGGCACCGGCGTGCTGCGCAACGAGCAGGACATCGGCTCCGTGGTGTTGCGAACCAACCCCGACGGAACTCCGCTGCTCGTGCGCCAGGTCGGCCAGGTTCGCGTCGGCTCTGCCCTGCGCCACGGCGTGATCACCCGCGACGGCGAAGGCGAGGCCGTCACCGGGATCGTGATGATGCTGCTCGGAGCCAACAGTCGCGATGTCGTGCACGCGGTCAAGCAGCGCGTCGCCGAGATCCAAGCCGAGCTCCCTCCCGGCATCATCATCGATCCGATCTACGATCGCGCGGACTTCGTTGGACGCACGCTCACGACGGTCATGACCAATCTGATCGAGGGCGCCCTCATCGTCACCCTCGTGCTTGCTCTGTTTCTCGGCACCCTTCGCGGCGCTGTCGCCGTGGTTCTCGGCATCCCCGCATCCATGTCGGTGGCCATTTTCGGCATGCACCTGTTCGGCGTCACCGGTGACCTGATGAGCCTTGGGGCTATCGACTTCGGGTTCCTCGTGGACGGACCTATCGTCCTGCTCGAGGGGGTCATCGCTTCACTTGCCGGACGCACTCTGAAGAAGTCGCAGAAGACGAGCGCCTACGCGGATGCGGTGGCACCGCTGGCCCGTCCGGTCGCTTTCTCCGTCGCGATCATCATGCTCGTGTACCTCCCGCTGCTCTCGCTGGAAGGTGCCGAAGGCAAGATGTTCCGGCCCATGGCCGTGACCATGGCCTGCGCCCTGTTCGGTGCGCTGGTCTACTCCGTCGTCTTCTTCCCCGGCGTGCTCGCCCTGCTCGTGCCCCCCCCCAAGGGCCATGGTCCCAAGTGGGTCGGGTACCTCACCACTCACTACTCCCGGCTTCTGCCCCTGGCGCTGCGCTACCGCTGGGGCACGCTCGGCGCCTCCGCCGCCGCCCTCGCCGGCGCCTCGATCCTCGTCTCCCAGGGCGGCGCCGACTTCCTTCCACGCATCGAGGAGGGCGACGCCGTCGTTACCATCCGCCGCGCTCCCTCCATCAGCCTCGACGAGGCGCGCGACCTCGACCTGCGCGTCGAGCGCGTCCTCAAACGCTTCCCCGAGGTCGCCACCACCCTCGGCATGACCGGGCGCGCCGAGGTCGCCGTCGATCCGGTCGGCAACGACAACACCGACATCTTCGCGCACCTGCGTCCGAAGAAGGAGTGGAAGACCGGCAAGGATCTCGACGCCATCTCCGAGGTCTACAAGACGGCCATCGAGGCTGAGGTGCCCGGCACGTTCGTGTCGATCTCGCAGCCGATCGAGGACAGGACCAACGAGCTCATCAGCGGATCGAGAGCCGACGTCCAGATCGCCGTTTTCGGCGACGAGCTCACGACCCTCAAGACCCTCAGCGAGCAGATCGGAGCGGTCGTACGTTCCGTTCCCGGCACGGGCGACGTCCGCGTGGAGCGTCTGCTCGGCCTGCCCAGCCTCCAGGTTCGCCCCGATCGCGAGCGACTCGCTCGCTACGGTGCCCGCGTGGAGGACGCCTTCGCCGCCATCGAAGCGGCACGCATCGGGCTGCACGTCGGGTACATCTACGAAGGCAATCGACGCTTCGAGCTGCATCTGCTCGTTCCCCCCAGGTCGCCCTCGCCCGACGCCATCGGCGACCTGTTCGTCGAGGCCGCCGGAGGCACCCAGGTCCCGCTCGCCGAGATCGCGGAGATCACCGAATCCGAAGGCCCGGCCCAGGTACGACGCGAGGTCATGCAGCGCACCGTGCGCGTCGACGTCAACCTGCGCGGCCGCGACCTCGTATCCTGGGTCGCGGATGCGAGGGCACGCGTGGAGAGCGAAGTGAAGCCCCCGTCGGGCTACCGCATCGAGTGGGGAGGTCAGTTCGAGAACTTCGAGAGAGCCAAGAAGCGGCTCGGCCTCGTGGTCCCCATGGCCCTCGCCATCATCTTCGGCATGCTCATCTGGGCCTTCGGCCAGGTCCGCTACGCCGCCGGTGTCTTCGTGCTGGTCCCCTTCGCCCTCACCGGTGGCATGCTCGGCCTGGCGGGACGCGGACTGAGCTTCAGCATCCCCGCGGCCGTCGGGTTCATCGCCCTGGCCGGCGTAAGCGTTCTGAACGGCGTCGTGATGGCCAACGACATCCGCCAGCGATTCGACTCCGGCGTGCCAGCGGACGACGCGATCCGCGAGGGGGCCGCGCACACTGCGCGCGCGGTGCTGACCACGGCCGCCGTCGCCGCGCTCGGGTTCATGCCGATGGCGATCTCGACGGGCGCAGGCGCCGAAGTGCAGCGTCCTCTCGCTACGGTGGTCGTGGCAGGCATCGCGGTATCCACGCTCCTGACGCTCTTCGTGTTCCCCGGCCTGCTGCGCATGGTCATGAAGCGTCCCGCGCAGAACGGCCTCACGATCCCGCCACCGCACACCAACGAGTAGACGCGGGGGAGGTCGAACACCCTCTTGACCCGCCCGCTCATCCAGGCACGCTACGAGGCATGTCCGACCTGGTCCCGGTGAACGTCCCACCTGCGGTTGCACCCGCAAGGCCGCCGCGTCTCGCGGCGTTCCGGATCGGACTACGCGCCCCCTTCCAGGGGATGCGCTTCCTGATGCGCAACCCGCCTCTGTGGCCGTTGTCGTTGCTGCCCGTCACCGTCGCGATTCTGATCACCGTGGCCCTCGGCACGCTGTCGGTGATGTTCCTGCCCGAGCTCATCGTGCGGATCACGGGCAAGGGGGGTGCGTGGTACGAGGTCGCAGGCGTGGTCGCGCTGCAGGTGATCTCGGCCGGCACCGGTCTGCTGCTCTCCATCGTCTTTGGCCTCGTATTGGCTCAACCGCTGTCCGGCCCCGTGCTCGAGCACCTCGTGCGCGAGATGGAGAAGGAGCTCGGCGCCCCAGCTCCTCCGAAGGTCCCACTGTGGCGCGAGATCGCGCGATCGGCCACGGGCGCGCTGGTTGCGCTCGCCTTCGTGCTGCCGATCCTCGCCATCCTCTTCGTGGCCGATCTGTTCATCCCGTTCTCCTGGATCGTCACCTTCCCTCTGAAGATCATGGTCACCGGGCTCGCGATCACCTGGGACCTGCTCGACTACCCGTTCTCGGTGCGGGGATGGCGTCTGGGGTTGCGCTTCGAGTGGGTGCGCAAGAACCTCGGCGCCGCCCTCGGCTTCGGGGTCTCCCTCGCGTTGATGTTCCTGATCCCCTGCGTGCAGTTGCTCCTGCTCCCCGCCGGGGCTCTCGGAGCGACCTGGTTGGTGCGTCAGATCGAGACCGGTGCGCACCTGCATCCGCCCCGGTGAGAAGGGCACCGCTGCACGCCATCGCTCCGCCTTCGAAACGACAGGGGTTGAGCCGTCGCCCGGACCCAGCGTAACGTTGTCGGTCGATGCGCTCCGGCCCACGTTCCGCTGCTGCCCGCGCGGGGTCTGCCCTCGCGTTGGGCGCGTTGCTGTGCTCCCCTCGAGCCTTCGCCCAGCAGCCCGTGCCCGCGACGTCGCAGATCGCCGCGCCCGCGGCCACCGAGCTTCTCGAGCACAGCGCGGTGCTCCAGGTCACAGTCGACGAGAGCCAGGATCCGGTACAAACGATCCAGCGCATCAGCGTCGAGCTGGGGGCGAAGCTCGTCCACTGCGACCCGCTCTCCTGCACGCTGGGCGTGCCGCTCGCAGGACTCCGGCCGGCGCTGCGTCGCCTCGCGCTGATCGGACGCGCGGACCCGCCGCAGATCGAGGTCGTGGATCTGTCGGAGCAGTGGTGGCAGCACCGGACGAACCTCGACTCCCTCGCGCGAACCGAAGCGGTCCTCCGATCGATTGCGTCGAAGGCGGGGGATGTCGACGATCGGCTCGAGCTCGAAGAGCGTGTCGAGCGGGTTCGGATGCAGACCGCCAACGAGACGCGGATGCTGCGCGCTCTCGAGGAGCGCGGGCGCACGGCGACGATCCGGCTCGTGGTGGATCGTCCGCTACGGGCGCCTGGGGAATCGATCGAGTTTCGCCTGCCGATCCGGTGGCTCGCGGAGCTGGGTCCCGATCACCTGTTCCACCCGCCGCAGCCGTATCGTCGCTCGACGATGATCGGCGATCTGCACTTCGCGTTGTCGGTGGGGCGCACGTCGGACGGGGCGCGATTCGACGGCACGCGGACGGTGAGTGAGGTGTCGTTTTCGGCGCGCATGAGTGAAGGGGGAAAGCGGACGCCGGTCGGCTACGCGCTCGGCCTGGACATGGGGCTGGGAGGCGCCGGGGGGCCTGCGTTCGTCTACGATCTGCGGGCGATGCTCGGCCCGGGGCTGACCTTCGGCAATCGCACGCGCATCAACCTGATAGGCGGCATCGGGTCGTCGGGCATCACGGGAGGGCCGCTCCCCGCTGCGGGAGAGCTGCCGATCGAGCTGAATGTCGCGACGGATCTGGGGCGTTTTCTGCGGGTGATTGCCTACAGCCGAGCGGCGTGGGTCGTGGGGTCGAGCGCTCGACAGAGTGGCTCGAAGACGGCGGACTTCACCGACGAGTGGGTGAACGGAGGGTGGTTGTCGATCGGCGAGCGGAGGCACCGGAGCAGCGACGGGCTGGGGGTGGGGTTCCAGGTCCACGAGGCGATGGGCGGCCGGATGTACACGGGGATGGTGAGCTTCCGCGGGACGATCTACGAAGGACCGCAGTGACGGGAGCGGGACGCTTCAGCCGTTACGGATCGACAGGCCCGTCAAGCTGCGCAGCGCGTGGTACTTCTGCGAGACAGACCACGCAGCCAGGTCCCGGACCTTGTCGCCTGCCGACAACCCCGGTGTCGATCGGCCGTCCACAGCAAGCATCCGCGCCGCCACCGTGATGTCGTCGGACGCGAGGAATCCCGCCCGACACGCCACTCGCTCGATGCTCCGAATCCACGCCGTGAGATCGAGCTGGGGACGTGCGCGCCCCAGGGTCTGCAGGATGTCGGACACTCGAGCGACGGTGGAGGCGTCGAGTCGCGAGGGGAGGGCGGCCACGACCGAGGCCTCACGCGAGCGCGCGGACACGGGACCTGCCGATGCTACGGCGGCTCCGCGCACGAGCGCCTTGAGATCCGCGAGAGAGGGGAAGAAGGTCGTGAGTCTGCCTGCCGCGCGCAGGTAGGCCAGCTCGCGGACCAGGATGAACGCCAACTCGGGGATCGTGCGCCCGGTGAGGGTGGCGCGCCCGAGATACATGACGGGATTCGGCGCGGGGACGATGGCAACGCCGCCTGGGATGTCCTCCGCGCGCGCGAAGATCTCGGGAACTGGGATCCCGACGAGCCGCGCTGCCCACGCGAGAGTGCGCACGGCGGCGATCGTGCTCTTCGAAGGATCCTGCCTTTGCGCGGGATCGAGGGCGGGGAGCCTGCGCGCCGCCTGCAGCTGCTCGAGCCGCAACGCCACCGCCGCGGGCTCCAGCGCTCTCATCAGCGCATCGACGTCGGCGTCGAGCTCCTCGGGCATGAGCAACGACCAGGCAGCGTCGTCCATCGCGCGGGACGCCTTGAGCACGGTCTCGGGGGCGTATTGCTGATAGACCATCTGCTGATCGAGATCGGCTTCGCCCATGTGCACCAGCACCGCGCTCGCGGCGTACGCGCGGTCCTGGTCTCCGATGCGCGTGGCGATCCGCTGGACGGCCTGGTAGACGGACGCTTGCGAGGGGGCGACTGCAGCCGCGACCTCGAGACATCGGAGCGCCAGCTCGTCAACCCCTTCGGCCTCCAGCAGCGAAGCGAGGCGCAGGCGAGGCGCGAGCCGATCGGGCACGCGCCGCACCAGCTCGTCGAGCGCCTGGATCGCACCGCGACGGTTACCGAGCTCGTCGTTGCGCAACGTGGCCAGCTTGTCGAGCAGGACCACCTCCGCCTCGAGCGCACCGCGCCCCGTCAGACGCTCGAGCTGCCGCACATACGCGCGCTCGGTCGCAAGGAAGTCCTGGTCGCGCAGGAGCACGGCCTCGATGGCTTCGAACGCGCCGGTCACCGTCGGATCGTCGGCGATGGCTGCTTCGTACAGCGCCACCGCCCGCGGCACGTTCCCGGTCTTGCGCGCGCACAGCTCCGCTGCGCCCACCAGCGTGCGCGCCCGCTCTGCCGGATCCTGCTCGAGCTCCGAGAGCGCCACCCACGCATCGACCGCCTGATCGTAGCGCCCCATCGCTTCGTTGACCGCGCGCAGACGCTCCAGCAGCTCGGGGTCGCGGGGACGAATTAGCAACGCCCGCTGGAGCGCGTCGCACACTGCCACCAGCGAATGGTCTGCGACAGCGCGATGCACGGTTACGCGCTCGTCATCGGACTCGGCGAACTGCACGGTACGGTTGAGCAAGAAGGCGGAGGTGACGGAGTCGGCCATGCGCGATGCGAGATCGAGCCGGGCGGCAAGTGCACCGCGGTGCGCGGGGAAGATCGCCAGGGCACGGTCGAGCAGCAGCACCGCTTCGGCGATGCGCCCCTGCTCCCGTTCGAGCTCCGCGAGGCACACGAGCACGGCCGCGCGCCGCGGGCTGTTCTCGAAAGACATGAGGCGGTGCGCGGCGAGATAGCCCTCGCGGGCCTGCTCCCACGCCCCCTGATCGGCCAGGCTCGACGCCCGCGCGATCGCGGCTTCGACGATCTCGTCGGAGGCGGGATCGATGCCCTCCTCGATGCGGGGCGAGGTCTCTTCCCATTGGGGCTGCGTCATCGGCTCCGCGCGCAACATCCACGCTGCGGGCTCCTCCCCGGAGTGTTTCGTCAGGGCCCTGGCCATGGCCTGGGCCAGCGGGTCGAGGGCAGGCACGAGCGCGAGGACTTCGTGGGTTCCGGAGGCTCCGTCCTGCGAGACAATCGACAGCGCGATACGCATGCCTGCACCGTAGGAGACCGCCGCTCACCCGTAAACAGCGCCCACGACCCATCCGAAAGCGACGGCGATGGAGGCTCCTGCGAAATTCCCGGCCCCGTCGCCCTGCGTCCCGCACGGCTCCCCAGCCCCCTCCCACGATTCCGTCGCGCGTGTGTCCGGGCCACACCTCGAACGCCGCCGCTCTCGACGCACGACCTACTCGACCCCATGAGCCCTCTCGAGGGAGGGCCGCATGCGCGAAGCCATTCGCATGCTCGTCGATGCCGAGGAGACCGCGAAGCTCCGCGTGCGCTCTGCGCGACAGCTTGCCGAGCAGCAGCTGGACGAAGCCCGCAAGAGAGCGGCTGAGCGCGTGCAACAAGCACGACAGGCCGCGCAGGCCGAAGCCGAGGAGCTCCTGCGCGCCGCGAGCCACGAGGCAGAACGCGACAAACAGCAGGCGCTGACCCATGCAGCCACGCGCATCCAGGCCGACATCCGCATCGACGCCGACATGTTCGAGCAGGCCGTCGATGCCGTCATGCATCGCCTCTGCGACGGGTAGACGGAGACCACGATGCAGATGCCTTCCCCCCAGGACGCCGTATTTCTCGCTGCCAGGCTGCACGCGCGTCGAAGCCGTGTCGCGGAGTCGGTGCGCCTCGACGAGCTGTGCGCGCTGCGATCCGTTGCCGATCTGTGGCGCAGGGTCCATCCCGGATCCGAGCCCGGTCCCCTGCACGACCTGCAACGCAGCCTGCACGTACGCCTTGCGCTCGAGCTCCGCGAGCTTCAACGCGCCGCCCGTGGACCCGTAGCCGACTGGCTCGCCCACGCCGCCCTTCGCTTGCAGATCGCCGATGCGAAGGTGATCGTCCGCGGCATCCTCCAAGCCCTTCCTTCGGAGGAGATCCGGCGACACTTGCTGCCGCTCCCCGGAGCAGCGCCCGCGCGCCTCGCCGAGCTTGCGTCGGCGCGATCGATCGAGCAGCTCACGCGCCTGCTGGGCGACGGTCCGATCGGCGCCGCGCTGACCCGTGCGGCGAGCTCTCCGCTGGTGCGGCTCGGCTCGTATGCGTTCGAAGCATCGCTCGATCGGTACTGGCTGAGCGAGATGATCGCATTCTCGGAGAGGCTGTGCCGAAACGACGCCCCGCGGGTTACGCGCGTTGCGGCGCAGGAGGCGGACATCTTCCACCTCGCGTTGGTGCTGCGGGGACGCTTTCACCAGGGGATCGCGGCGGACGAGCTGCGGCCTTGGTGCATCGAGGGAACGCCGCTGGGCCCGAAGCGTCTGAGCGCGATGCTCGCGTCCTCCGATGCGCGCGCCGCAGTCGTCGTGGCTGCGACCACGCTCTTCGGTCCTGGCGTCGCGGCGCAGGTGAATCGCACGCCGGCGGGGCTCACGGAGTCTTCGGCCGAGGCGATGGCCTGGGGCCGCTTCCTCCGACTTGCACGAGAGGCCTTCCGTCGCAGTGAGATGTCCGACGGTGTCATCGCGGGATACGTGGCCATTCGTCGTGTCGAAGTAGCCAATCTGATCACGCTCTCCGAGGGAATCCGAGCGGGCATTTCTCCGGCGAATCTCCGCGCGCGCCTCGTGCCGCGCACCACCGAGGCGGCCCATGCGTGATGGTCGCAGCACCAGCCTGTTCCGCCCCGCGGCCATGGTCCGCGTGGAGCTCCTCGTGCTGCTGCGCGACCAGCGCGCCGTACTGACGACCCTCGGCACGGCGCAACAGGCAGAGCTGATTTCCTCGTCCGATGAAGCGTTCCCGCGCGCTCCCGGGGAGCCGGGACCGCAGATCGATCAATGCGAGTCGATCGCAGAGCGTGCGGCTCGCCTGCGAGAGGCGCTCTGCGGGCCTGTCGCCCCGACGCCGGCGGCGGAGCCGTCCCGCGGCCTGTCCCTCGAGGAGATGGAGGCACAGCTCACGCACTGGGAGACACGGCTCGAGAAGAATCGGGGGCAGGAGGCGGAGTTGGGTGCGCGCCGCGATGCGCTGCGGGGCGCCAACGACCGCGCTGCGCCGCTGCTGGACCTCGGAGTCCCCACCGAGACACTGACCCGCAGCGAGTACGTTCACTTCGCGATCGGGAGCATGCAGAATGGCTCGCCGTCCACCGTTACCGAAGACCCGGTCGTGATCGTCCCCGTCGAGGTTCGTGAGGGGAAGCGCTGGGTGATTGCGGCGGCGGGGCGCCATCGCGCCGAATCCGTCGAAGCGCGACTCCGCCGTATCGGATTCGTCGAGGAGGCATTTCCCGATCTCGGATCGGTCCCTCTCGAGATCTGGCTGCATCGCCATCAAGAGGAGCTGGCAGCGGTGGAGTCGGAGCTGGGAGCGGTGCGAAGCCAACGCGAGGAGTTGGCAGTCGGAGCCGCCGGGCCGCTGGTTGCCATCGAGGAGTCCGCGCGTGTGGAGAAGGCGCTTCTGGAGGCCGAATCCGGGCTCGGGGGCACCGGGTGCACGGCACGGATCCTGGTCTGGGTTCCCCGCGACGGCCTCGCGGACTTTGAAGCGCGGGTCCGGGACGTGACCGGCGGCGCTCACCTGATGAACGTCGAGGAGGCCGATCCGCGGGGAGACGCGCCGGTGCTGGTGCGGCACGGGCCCATTCTCGGTCCGT
Source organism: uncultured Polyangiaceae bacterium (assembly GCA_964393505.1). GTDB lineage: Bacteria > Myxococcota_A > Polyangia > Polyangiales > Polyangiaceae > JACRCQ01. The sequence goes on along the minus strand of CAYMUE010000119.1, from coordinate 8,999 downwards.
TTTCGCTTCTGGTATCGGGCTACGGCACTCCGCGCTACGGGGAGATCGAGCCCACGCTGCTGTTCGCCGCGAGCTACGTGGTCATGTTCGGGATCATGTTCGGCGATGTTGGCCACGGGCTGCTGCTCGCCGCGGGAGGGCTGGCGCTGCGGCGATTCGGACGCAGCCAGCTGCTGCGCGACGGCGGCACGCTGGCGGGGATTCTGGGCGCTGCGAGCATGGTGTTCGGCGCGGTGTACGGGAGCTTCTTCGGCATCGAGGAACTCAAGCGATTCGCCCTCTGGCGCGATCCGATCGAGGGCAATCCGATGGCCATCATGGTGGCCTGCGTGGGGTTCGGAATGGCGATGATCAGCGCGGGCATCGTGCTCAACATTGTGAACCTCCTGCGCGCCGGCGACCGAATCGGCGCATGGACCGACAAGTTCGGGCTGTCGGGCCTGGTCTTCTACTGGGCAGCCCTGGCGCTGCTGCTGCTCTACGACTCCATTGCAGCCAGAGGTATCCTGCCCTGGGCGATCGCGGCCCTCGCGCTCCCGGTCGTTGCGTGGACGCTCAGGGAGCCTCTGGCGTGGATCCACCACCGCAAGCGACGCGCCCGCGGCGCGCCGGGGCTCGGGACCGCGATTGGCAGCTCCGCCGCCGAAGCCTTCGAGGCGCTGCTGGTGTTCCTCGCGAGCACCATCAGCTTCGTGCGTCTCGCGGCCTATGCCATGAGCCACGCCGCCCTGCTGATGGCCGTCTTCATGATCGCCTCCGAGCTCCGTTCCATCCCGGGAGGCTCCATCGTGGTGGTCGTACTGGGCAATGCCGTCATCATCGTGCTCGAAGCCACCGTCGCCGCCGTACAGGCCCTTCGACTCGAATACTACGAGTTCTTCGGCAAGTTCTTTCACGGAACGGGACGCCCCTTCGCCCCGTTCCAGATCCCCTGCACGAGCGCTCCGTCGCGACCGTCGCGGCGCCGTTGAAGCGAGGTTCCCTCATGCGCCTGCCCCCATGGTTGATTCGGATTCTCACCGTAGCAGCCGGACTGCTGCTCCCCGCGGTGGTCCTCGCCGAGGACGTGGCCAAAGCCCAAGCCAGTGCCAACTCCGACTTCCGGGCAGTCGGGCTCGGTGCAGCGGCTGCCTTGGCGATCGGCGCGAGCATCGCGGGAGCCGCGCACGCCGTCGGGAAGATCGGCTCGGCCGCCCTCGGCGCAGCCGCCGAGAAGCCCGAACTCCTCCCTCGCAGCATCCTGTTCGTGGCCCTTGCCGAGGGACTGGCCATCCTCGGCTTCGCCATTGCCATGGTGCTCGCACAGAAGGTCTGAAGGGAGCGTTGCATGAGGTTCTTCTGCATCGGAGACGAGCGAACGGTCCGAGGATTTCGCCTCGCCGGAGTCCAGGGGCGTGTCGCCTCCAGTCCCGACGCAGCGGAGCAGGCGCTCCGACAGGCATGCGCCGACGCGAGCGTAGCAGTCATTCTCGTCACCGATTCCGTAGCTGCCTCGGTCCCGAAGGCCGTGGAGGCCATCCGCCAGAAGCGCCCGGGGCCCGTCGTCCTAACGATTCCAGGGCCCGAAGGTCCCATGTCCGGCGAGAGGACCCTGCGTGAGCTCGTGCGGTCCGCCGTCGGGGCCAGCGTGGAGGAGGAGACGCGATGACGCGCGCTGCGCCTGCCGACGCGCCGATAGCGCGCGACGAGGATGCCTCGGCGCTCTGTGCAGCGGTGATCGCCGACGGGGAACTCGACGCACGGGAGCTCGAGCGCAGCGCCACCGAGCGGATCGCGGAGCTGGAGGCGTCGGCCTCCGAACAGGCCGCTGTCGTGCGCCGCGAAGCGTTGGAGTCCGCGCGGCGCAAGGCGCTTCGACAACGCGAGCTCGTCCTCGCCACCATTCCCCTGGAGCTCTCGAGAATCGCCGCAGCTCGCGTCGAGCTGCTGCTCACGGAGATCCGTCGCTCCATCGAGGAGCACATCCGGGACCGCCGTGGATTCGACATCCCGCAGACCTTCGAGCGCCTGGCCCAAGACGCGATCGACCGCATGGAAGGCGATTCGTTCGTGGTGGCGCTCGCGCCGGCCGATCATGGGGAGCTGGGAGAGAGACTTGGCGACGCCTTGAGAGAGCGATATCCGGGCCGCAAGGTGGAGGTTGTCGCAGACGAGACGGTGCGGGGAACGGGACCGGTGGTTCGCACGGGGGACGGCCGCTGCTGCTGTGACAACCGGCTGGAGGAGCGGCTTGTGCGCATCTGGCCCGAGCTGCGCCAGCGGATCGCGTTGCGCACGGGACTGGCGCGCTTGCTCGACGTGGGAGGCGAGTCATGAGCGCAAGGCCTCGGGTGACGCGGGTCAGCGGCCCCATCGTGGCAGCCGAGGGGATGTTCGAAGCGCAGATGTACGAGGTCGTGCGAGTGGGCGAGTTGGGATTGGTCGGTGAAGTCGTGCAGTTGGTGAGGGAGCGGGCGACGATACAGGTGTACGAGGACACTGCCATGCTCGCCCCGGGGGCGCCGGTGCAGCTCACGGGCGCGCCTTTGAGCGTGGAGCTGGGACCGGGGCTGGTGGGCACCATCTACGACGGCATCCAGCGTCCGTTGGCCGCGATTGCCTCGCGCAGCGGCGCGTGGATCCACCGGGGAGAGCGCACGGACCCGATCGATCTGTCGAGGCGCTGGGGGTTCGAGCCGGCGATTGCGCCGGGAGCCGCGGTTCGCGGCGGCGAGGCATTGGGGGAGGTGCAGGAGACGCCGCTTGTGCGGCATCGGGTGCTGGTTCCACCGGAGGTCGAGGGGGTACTCGTATCAATTGCAGCGAAGGGCGAGTACACCGTACGGGACACGGTGGGGGTGGTGCGTTGCGACGGTGTCGATCGCGAGGTGCGCATGGGCCACCCGTGGCCCGCGCGGGTGGCGAGACCGATCCGGAGGCGTCTGCAGGTCGGTCAGCCGCTGGTCACGGGACAGCGGATCATCGACACGTTCTTCCCCCTGGCGAAGGGCGGGACCGCGGCGATTCCTGGGGGTTTTGGCACGGGAAAGACGATCACGCAGCACCAGCTCGCGAAGTGGTCCGACGCGGACCTGATCGTGTTCATAGGGTGCGGAGAGCGGGGCAACGAGATGACCGAGGTGCTGCGGGAGTTCCCCGAACTCGAGGATCCGCGGACCGGTCGTCCGCTGATGGAGCGCACAATCCTGGTGGCGAACACGTCGAACATGCCGGTGGCTGCGCGGGAGGTATCAATCTACACAGGAATCACGATGGCAGAGTACTATCGCGACATGGGGCTCGATGTTGCGGTGTTCGCGGACTCGACGAGCCGGTGGGCGGAGGCGTTGCGCGAGCTCGCGGCGCGGCTCGAGGAGATGCCGGCGGAGGAGGGATTCCCGGCGACGCTGCCTGCGCGGCTCGCGCAGTTCTACGAGCGGGGCGGAGCGGTGACCACGCTCGGCGGGGCGCGCAGCTCGGTGAGCATCGTGGGCGCCGTGAGCCCCCCTGGAGGCGACTTCTCCGAGCCGGTCACCCAGCACACCCGGCGCTTCATCCGATGCTTCTGGGCCCTGGACAGCGAGCTCGCCAACGCCCGCCATTACCCTTCGATCCACTGGCTGCGGTCCTATTCCGAATACTCCGAAGACGTCGCCCCGTGGTGGACCGCCAAGGCCGCGGACTGGGAGGAGCTGCGCACCGAGGCCATGGCCATCCTCCAGCGCGAAGAGCGACTCCAGCAGATCGTCCGCCTCGTGGGTCCCGACGCCCTCCCCGAGTCCCAGCGGTGGATTCTCTTCGTCGCCGAGCTCCTCAAGGACGGATTCCTCGCACAGAGCGCCTTCGACGACAAGGACGGCTATTGCGCGCCGGAGCGTCAGGTGGCGTTGCTGCGGCTCCTGCTCTCGGTGCACCGCCGGGGCAAGGACGCCGTCCAGGCCGGAATCCCCACCAGCAGGCTGCGCACCCTCCCCTGCGTCGTGGGCGCGATGCGCGCCCGATCCGCCTACGGAAATGCTGAGCTCGCGGCCCTGTCCGAGCTGCAGGCGGCGATCGACTGCGAGTTCGATTCCATCGGAAGAGAGGCCCTGTGACGCCCCCCGTCTCTGGGCCCGCGCCCGGCTGGGACTTCGACGTCCGCGATGCGGCGCTGACGTACGTGGGAGCGTCGAGGATCGACGGTCCCCTGGTGGTAGTGGAGCGAGTGCACGAGGTGGGCTACGACGAGGTGGTGGAGATACGCGATGGGGCGGGCAGGACGCGGGTGGGGCGGGTGCTCGAGGTCTCGCGGGACCAGGCGGTGATTCAGGTCCTCGAGGGGACCGCGCGACTGTGCAACAAGACCCTGCGCACGAGGTTCCTCGGGGAGAGCTTCCGTCTTGCGGTCTCACGATCGATGCTCGGGCGGGTCTTCGACGGTCTGGGTCGAGCCATCGACGGTGGGCCTGCGCCGTTGTCGGAGGACCGGCGCGACGTCAACGGGCTGCCGATCAACCCCTACGCGCGCCGCTATCCGCGGGAGTTCATCCAGACCGGGCTGTCATCGATCGACGGCATGAACGCCCTGGTGCGAGGGCAGAAGCTCCCGATCTTCTCGGGGAACGGGCTGCCGCACGACCGCGTGGCGGCGCAAATCGTTCGTCAGGCCAAGCTTCTCGACGCCGATTCCGGGTTCTCGATCGTATTTGCGGCGATGGGGGTCAAGCACGACATCGCACAGTTCTTCACGCGGAGCTTCGAGCAGTCCGGGGCCCTGAGGCGGGTCGCGATGTTCCTGTCGCTGGCCGATGCCCCGAGCGTGGAGAGGCTGCTGACGCCGCGGGTGGCGCTGACACTGGCCGAGCACCTCGCCTTCGATTGCGGCCAGCACGTGCTGGTGTTGCTCACGGACATGACCAACTACTGCGAGAGCCTGCGGGAGGTGGGGACGGCTCGGGGGGAGATCCCCGGGCGCAAGGGATACCCCGGGTACTTGTATTCGGATCTTGCCGCGATCTACGAGCGCGCCGGGAGGATCGTGGGCTCCACCGGATCGATCACCCAGATCCCGGTGCTCACGATGCCGTCCGACGACATCAGCCACCCGGTTCCGGACCTCACGGGGTACATCACCGAAGGGCAGATTGTGTTCGAGCGCGATCTGTCGCTTCGCGGGGTGTACCCTCCGATCGCTGGACTCCCAAGCCTGTCGAGGTTGATGAAGGACGGTGTGGGCGAAGGGTTCACGCGGGCCGATCACCCTTCTCTCGCGAGCCAACTCTTCGCTTGCTACGCCTATGTGAAGCGAGTGCGCAGCCTCGCGGACGTCATCGGCGAAGCGGAGCTCGGTGCCCTGGACAAGCTCTACCTCGGGTTCGGAGAGGCGTTCGAGCGGAGGTTCATTCACCAGGGAGAGTGGGAGGACAGGAGCATCGAGCAGACGCTCGAGCTCGGCTGGGACGTGCTGTCGCTCCTCCCGCAGGAAGAGCTGCACAGGATGACCGCGGCGCAGCTCGAGGCGCACTACCGTCGAGGCGTGTCAACACAGGGGGAGTCCATCGCGGCGGGGGCATAGGGAGGAACCGCTGGAATCATGAGCCGAATCGACATCGCACCGACCCGGTCGAGCCTCCTGACGCTGACGCGCCAGCTCGGCTTCGCGCTGGAGGGCTTCGAGCTGCTGGACCAGAAGCGACAGATCCTGGTGATCGAGCTGATGGGACGTCTGGAGCGGGCGGTGGTGTTGGAGCGGAGAGTGTTGAGCGGGCTCGAGGAGGCGCACGTTGCGCTGACCGAGGCGGAGCTCGACGTGGGCTGCGCCGCACTGGACGCCGTGGCGATCGGCGTTTCGGAGTTGGGGGGGGTTCGTCAGGGGCAGCGACGGCTCATGGGGATGGGGCTTTCGGAGCTAGCCGCGGAGGAGCGAGGGGCGCCGCCGGCGCTGGGGCCGACGGACACGACGGTGAACGCGGACATTGCGGCATCGAGATTCGACGCGCTGCTGCCTCTGCTAGCGGAGCTGGGGGAGCTCGACGACGCGATTCGGCGGTTGGCATCGGAGCTTCGCAAGACGCAGCGCCGATGCAATGCGCTGTCGAAGACCTTTCTTCCCCGGTACCGGGAGACCATCTCCTATATTCAATCCACGCTGGAGGAGCGAGAGCGGGAATCGTTCGTGATATTCAAGCTGATACGGGACCGTCTGTCGCGGTCGGGGGAGGACGCGCCGCGCCGGTGAGAGACACGCGAGGGACGGCGGCGCGACGGTGTGTCGCGCGAGGGCATTGGCTGCGGACGAGGGAGGGTGTCATGCATCTGCTGTCGGACCGACTGATTGGGCTCGTGGAGGACCACACGGGGGACATCGTGAAGCGTTGGCTGGCGATCCTGCGCAACGATCCGACGATGGCGGCGCTGTCTCCGAGGCACATGGAGCATCTGCAGGGCAAGGCGTGGGACATCCTCAAGCACTTGAGCCAGTGGGTGGGCTACGACACGTCGAAGGAGGAGATCGAGCGTCGCTACGAGGCGGAGGGGCGGGACTTCTACGACATGGGGATACCGCTTTGGGAGGGAATCCGAACGATGTACACGCTGCGGCGGGCGCTGTGGTTGTTCGTGGGGAGCGAGAGCCAGTTCGATTCGGCATTCCAGCTCAGCCAACTGCTGGAGCTGAGCGATCGGGTGATTCTGTTCTTCGATCGCGCGGAGTTCTACATGGCGCGAGGCTATCTCGATCGGATGCGGGGGCGGGCACAGGAGGTGGGCAAGCTGGACGCGGTGGCGATCGAGCGGATCTTCCTGGCCAAGCCGGAGCGGTAGGGGGGGCGGAGCATCGGTCGTGCGCGCCAGCGCCCTTGTCGTCGGCGCCCTGGGCAACCGAGGTCGATTGGAATCCCATCGGCGGCCATGTTGTCGGGGTCGCAGGGCTTTGCCACCGGCATCGCCAGAGAGCCATGCGACAGCATGGCGGTCGCGCCCCGGTGCCCCGCGTCGTTCCATCCTACGATCTCGTTCGAATGCCATCACCCTGCGTCGGCTCCGTAGCGAGTCGTACGCAATCGTGCGCTCGACGCTGTCGCCGCCGCGCTCTCGACGGATCTTCGACACCTCTCCACCGGGCAGGTGCTCGAACACCACGCGGCGCTTTTCGACCAACGGGCCTGCGCGCACGCGCTCCACGGTGCTCTTCACACGCCCGTGGCCGTCTTTGCCCTCGCTGGCGTACGTGCCCTCGTGAACACCGGGTCCGATGTCCTCCGCATCCCAGGCGTCCGCGGACAGCGCGCGGTACCTGCGTTCGATTCCATTGTCGCGCAGGACATCCCCGGTGGTTCGAAGCTGGACTGCGCTGGCCGCTGGCGAAGAAGGCAGGCGGCGACGACTGCCACCAGGACTACCCGTTCGAGGACGGCATTCGAAGCAAGGTCTTCGGGTGGCTGGGCCAGCCCATATCTCGCTTTCCGTTGCCCCGAATCACGCGACCTGAAGCTCGCTGATTGTGTGATACGCGGGACCGTCCGACAACGACGACCTCGGGTTCTGCCTCTGCTCGGTGCGCGGGGGGCTCGTGGAGGGAGGGCTGATTCTTGCGGGGGTATCCCTTCCGAAAGGCGGCAGGGCGACGACCATCCAAGGACGCTAATGGGGGAGAGTCCGCAGACGTGGTTCAGATTCTCGATGAGAGCTCGACTGCGTCGCACGACGCGTGTTGTTCACCACCCCGAGTCGGTCCCCTCTCGGGGCCGTGGGGGTCGACCCCGACCCCAACGAGCGCGGTGTGCAGCGAAGCGGCCGTGCCGAGGTGCGTCTGAAGGCCCCTTGGGAAGCGCAGTTTCGGCCTTGCGAGTGCTTGTCCGGCCTGGGCGAGGGCTCGCGACGGGGCCGTTCGGGGAGGTCGGGTGGTTGCGCGAACGCCAATGTTCGGGCGGTGCTGACGTCCGCGGACCAGGGGTGGGCAACGGGAGCCGGCGCCGGCGGAGCGAGAACAATTTACCGGCGTAGCGCTCCTCGCAGCCATACCGGCTCCACCGGTGGACTGCCGAACGTGATGTTTCGGCACTCAAATCACGATCGCGGAGCCCGCGGGCGCTTGCGTATCGTCTAATCTCTCCCTGCTTGCAATAGGGAGTTCGAATTCAATGCCGCTTCGTCGAGACTTATCGGTACTCGCTGGCGCGTGTCTCCTGCTCCTTGCGGGACCGGCCTCTGCGCAAACCTATTACGGACCGGAGGTCGCGGCACTCGCCCGGCAGAGCGTCGACGTGATGAAGATGCACACGTACGCGATGCGCGCGCAGCTTGCGCTCGATCGGGCGCCCATGTACCTGGAATTGACGTTTCGAGGCACTCCGGCGCGCTTCCGGTTCGACGACGGCCGTACGCTGAAGGCAGGGTTGAGCCGCCTCGGGTTCGGCGCGGGTCTTGGCGTCGGCCAGCCGCGCTCGGGAGTGGCCGGCTTCCTCGGCGCGCAGGGTGACTACGCGTACGTCAGCGAGTTTCCTGTGCTGTTCTCTCGTCCCAAGGAGTTCCGATCCGGCACGCAGCAGCTCATGCTCTACGGTGGCTTTGCCGTCCATGGCTTCCAGGTCAGTGGCGGTATTGTGGCTCGCACCGGCTTCAACGGCCTCAATCGCCAGGGATTCTTCACGGCTGGCAACGGCGCGGGAGTGCGTCCCGGCGCTCCCCCCGACGCCATCGCCGGCGGCGCTTCGGAATCCCGTGAGGAGCAGACGTCCGTCGCGCCCTTCGTCTCGTTCACGCAGGCGGAGGGGGTCACCGCGGGCCTGTCCTTCGCTCGCATCAAGCAGGAAGCGGCGACCCGGCTTGCGGCGCTGCGCACCGAGGTGGCCCCGGAACGCCTCGCCAAAACGCTGAGCAATGCCTTCATCCCCGGACTCGGCTTCGATCACTTTGCCCAGGGGATCGACTATTACGGCGACACCTTCGCCCAGATGCGATCCATCGCGGAGCGCAACGCCGCAGGGCTCCCGACCGTCTCCGCCGATTCCATCCCAGTCCCGGCCACGAGCCTGATCCCG
>CAYMUE010000118.1:17630-20676 GCA_964393505.1 uncultured Polyangiaceae bacterium | reverse complement strand
GAGGTCGGCGAGTGCATCGGCGCCCGACTGCCCCGCGGCAACCACGCAGCATGTGAGGGAGCCCTGGCAGCGGGATGCCGCTTTGCCTCTGGCTATCCGATCACCCCGTCGACCGAGGTCGTCGAGCGCATCGCCGCCCGACTGCCCCGCATGGGCGGGATGTTCATCCAGATGGAAGACGAAGTCGCCGCCTCCATCACCCTGCAGGGCGCGGTGTGGGCCGGCAAGAAAGCCCTCACCGTCACCTCCGGCCCAGGCTTCTCGCTCATGATGGAGCACATCGGCCTGGCCGCCATGACCGAGTGCCCCTGCGTCTACATCGACGTCCAGCGCGGCGGCCCCTCCACCGGCCTGCCGACCCTCCCCGGTCAGGCCGACATGATGCAAGCCCGCTGGGGCTCCCACGGCGATTACGAGATCATCGCCCTCTGTCCCGAGTCCCCCCAGGAGTGCTTCTCCCTCACCGTCGAGGCCTTCAACCTCGCCGAACAGTGGCGCGTCCCCGTCATGCTCATGATGGATGAGTGCGTCGGCCATATGACCGAACGCGTCGTCATCCCCCCGGCCGACCAGATCCACGTGGTCGAGCGACGCTGGACCAAGAAACCCCCCGGGGAGTTCAAGGCCTTCGAGCCGGGCCCCGACATGGTCCCCGACATGGCCAAGGCCGGCGACGGCCACCACCTGTTCGTCACCGGACTCACCCACGACGAGCGCGGGTATCCGGTCATGAACCACAAGGCCCAGGAGAAGCTCATCCGCAGGATCGTCGATAAGATCCGCCTCAACGCCGACAAGATCTCCCGCGTCGAAGAGGATCAGATCGACGGCGCCGAGGTCGTGGTCATCTCCTACGGCATCACCTCTCGCGTCGCCATGCGCGCCGTGCAGATGGCCCGCGCCAAGGGCATCAAGGTCGGCACCATGCGCCTCATCGTCGCCTGGCCCTTCCCCGAAAACCGCGTCCGCGAGCTCGCCTCCAAGGTCAAGGCCTTCGTCGTCCCCGAGCTCAACTACGGTCAGATGTCCCTCGAAGTCGAACGCGTGGCCGCCGGCAAGGCCCCCACCGTCCTCGTGCCCCACGGCGGCGGCGAGGTCCACGACCCCGAGGTCATCCTCGAAGCCATCGTCCAAGCCGCGCGAGGCGCCCGCTGAGGTCCCCGGAGGTTGCCATGTCCCAAGTCGATACCAACCCCGTCAAAGAATACCTGCGCATGGACCGCATGCCGAGCATCTGGTGCCCTGGCTGCGGTATCGGCACCAGCGTCAACTGCTTCGCTCGCGCCCTCACCCAGGCCAAGGTCGATCTCAAGAAGACCACCGTCGTCTCCGGAATCGGCTGCTCCGGCCGCGTGTCCGGCTACCTCGAGCTCGACTCCTTCCACACTACCCACGGACGCGCCATCCCCTTCGCCACGGGCCTCAAGCTCGCCAATCCCGAGCTCAATGTCGTGGTCTACTCCGGCGAAGGCGACCTCGCGGCCATCGGTGGAAACCACCTCATCCACGCGGCTCGACGCAACATCGATCTGCTCGTCATCTGCGTGAACAACTTCACTTACGGCATGACGGGCGGCCAGGTGAGCCCCACCTCCCCCGGCGGCGCCACCTATTCCACTGCCCCCTACGGGCAGTTCGAAACCCCCTTCAACCTCCCTCACCTCGCCGATTCCTGCGGTGCCGTCTACGTCGCCCGCTGGACGACCTTCCACGTCCGACAGCTCACCAAGAGCATCCGCGAGGCCTTCGGCAAGAAGGGATTCCGATTCATCGAGGTCATCTCGCCGTGCCCGACGCTATACCAGCGCCGCAACAAGCTCGGTGACGGACTCGACGCCATGAAGTTCTACAAGGAGGCATCGGTCCTCAAGAACGGCGCCGATACCCGCGAGCTCGACATCGGCTTCCAGTCCCCCATCATCGTCGGATCTTTCGTCAACCGCGATCGCCCCTCCTTCATCGAGGCCATGAACAAGCGCTTCACCAGCGTGTTCGGCGAGAGCTACAAGCCCTACCCCGAAGGCCCGTCCAAGGCCGTCCAAGGCTGCTGATCAGGAGGCACCCCATGGCTGTCACGGAGATCAAATTCGGCGGGTTCGGCGGACAGGGAATCATCCTCGCCGGCATCATCGTCGGCAAGGCCGCCGCACTCTTCGACAACAAGGAAGCCACGCTCACCCAGGCCTTCGGCCCCGAAGCGCGCGGCTCCGCTTGCAGCGCACAGGTCGTCGTCTCCGACGACCGCATCCTCTACCCCTACGTCACCCACCCCGGCATCATGGTGCTCATGTCCCAGGACGCCTTCACCCGCTACGCCGGGGAAGTCGCCCAGGGAGGCACCCTCATCATCGAGGAAGACCTCGTCCAGCCCGCCCAGATCCCCAATGGCGCGACTGTGTTCAAGGTCCCGGCCACCCGCCTCGCCGAGGAGCTCGGCCGACGCATGGTCCTCAATATCGTCATGGTCGGCTTCTTCGCTTCCGTCACCAAGCTCCTGACCCCCGAGGCCGTTCGCAAGGCCGTCGCCGACTCCGTGCCCCGCGGCACCATCGACCTCAACTTGAAGGCCTTCGACAAGGGCTTCGAGTGGGGCCGCTCCCACCTCTCCTGAACACCCCCGCGCCAACGCTCCAGCATCCCCTCGCGGCAGGCGGGGGAAAGAGCGTCGTGTCACCGAGGCGCTCGTGAGTGCTCGATGCGCTCGACGACGCTCGAGGCGATCGCCGGTGCACGAGGTGCTCGTGGATGCTCCTCGCGTGACCTGTCGCGGTTCCGATCCTACCTAGTCAACATGCCCCGTCGCGGGCTTGGGAGGGGAAGGGTCATGGAGATCGAGCTGCAGGCAAACGAGGCGACCGTCGTGAAGAACGCGATCGACACGCGGATCCATGAGATGCAAACCGAGCTCGTGCGCACGCATGACCGAGCCTACCGCGCCGGGCTGAAGGCCGAGATGGAGGTGCTCGAGCGATTCGAACGCAGACTCGTGCAGGAGATGAGCTCGCGATTCTTCACGCCTCACATCTGACCCTCCGTCGGCTCGCCC
>CAYMUE010000118.1:16379-17530 GCA_964393505.1 uncultured Polyangiaceae bacterium | reverse complement strand
TTCTACGAGACCGGCGTCGGCTACTTCGAGCGCTCCGGCTCCGTCGACCCGGGGCAGGGAACCTCCGTGCCCGTGCCGGCCGCGCACATCGACGACGCCCTCAAGACCCTCGTCGTGACCGGCCCCGGCGGGATCGTCCATGGATTGGAGTTCAGCAGCAGCGTCAGCTCGGGAATGGCCAGGGCCCTCGGCGGATTGCCGCTCGGCGGCGAGGGGCCAATCCAATACAAGGACGTCCTCGCCGGTCTCAAGGGCTCTGCCGTCGAAGTCCGCACGGAACGGGAATCGGTCGCAGGGCGCCTCGTGGATGTGATCGAGAAGACCCCCGCAGCGGACGATGGCGACGACAAGAAGGCGAAGCCGGCAGAAACACCCTCGCCCGCGCTCGAGCTCCTCGTGCTCACCGATCGCGCCGAAGTCAGAACCTTCCGCTCCTCCCAGGTCGTCTCGGTCCGCCCCACCGACCCCGTCGTCGCAGCCCGCTGGTCCATTGCCCTCGACACGCTCTCGGCCCGCAGCGCACAGACCCAGCGTCTGCTGCGCGTGATGGCCGCCTCTTCCCACGTGACCCTCGGATACGTCGCGGAGACCCCTGTCTGGCGCACGACGTATCGCATGGTGATGGCCGACGACGGCAAGACGGGAGTGTTGCAGGGGTGGGCGCTGCTGCACAACGACACCGACGAGAGCTGGAGCCAGGTGCGCGTGCACCTGGTCAACGGACGACCGGAGTCGTTTCTCTACCCGCTCGCGGCCCCTCGCTACACGCAGCGCGAGCTGCAGACTCCGGAGGATCAGCTCTCCACGGTCCCGCAATTGTACGACAAGTCTCCCGACGCGATCTGGGGCGACAACGTGGAGGCGCGCGACGCGTGGGGGTCCTCCGCCGGAATCAGCGCGGGCTACGGCACCGGAGGCGGCGGCGGATACCTCGGCTCCAGCCACCGCGCCAGCGCTCCGAAGGTTCGCATGGGAGCGACCTCGGTGACGACGACCGAGTCGCATCTGCTGTCGATCGGCAATCTCGCGCCGATCCCCCAGGCCACAGGGGTCGAGACCGGCGCGCTCTTCACCTACACGCTCCCCGAGCCCGTCGACCTGCGCGCTCACGGCTCCGCGTTGGTTCCGTTCACCAGCCAGACCGTCCAGGC
>CAYMUE010000118.1:0-16279 GCA_964393505.1 uncultured Polyangiaceae bacterium | reverse complement strand
GAGGCGCCGCCGGCTGAAGCCGACGGCTGGACAGCCACAAGTCACACACAGCTCAAGCCCGCTCCGCGGGCTCCCACGATGCGATGGTTGCGGATCTCGCATGGCGGTCGAGCTGAGAGAGGACGTAGCGTTCGACCGTCTCGCGGTCACGCTCCGAGAAGGAGAAGGCGCCGTAGCCCTCTTGCCATACGAGCGCTCTCTCTCCGGGGAGCGAGCGGACGTTTCGCAGGGCGAACGATGTCGCTCCCTTGACGGCTTGCGCCAATCGCGCGACGGCGACGGAGGGGTGAAGGCACACGGCAAGGTGGACGTGATCCTCGGTTCCGCCAATTGCGACCACGGGGCAGTGCAACTTGTGCGCGTTGTGGACGATCAACGAGTGGGTCTTCTGGCGCAGGGCTCCGATCAGAATGGGACGACGAGAGTGCGTGGACCAGACGAGATGAACGAAGACGTGAGCACAGGATTCCATGCCACCCTTTCGGATCCTGCCGGCGCTCGGTTGCGTGCACTCGTCGGATTTCTTCGTGCCCCCCCCACACAAGAGGCGAGCCCCCGAAGGGGGCTTGTGTCTCCGTTCTATCGGTACTGTCCAGCCGTCGGCTTCAGCCGGCGGAGGAGTGCGGAGATCGCGGGTGCGGAGATCGCGGGTGCGGAGCGGCGATGATCTCGCGCGGCGTTCGTGGGGGATGACCGCGGGGTGGGCGCGAATCAGAGCAGATTGGCGGCCAGCTCGGCCAGCTCGCTCCGCTCGCCCTTGCTCAGCACGATGTGCCCTGCGAGACGCTCCTCCTTGAAACGATCGGCCACGATGGTGATCGCGTTGGAGGCGCTGTCCACGTAGGGATTGTCGATCTGGTACGGGTCGCCCGTGAGCACCACCTTGGTGCCTTCGCCCGAGCGCGTGATGATCGTCTTGACCTCGTGCGGCGTGAGGTTCTGCGCCTCGTCCACGATGAGGTACTGGTGCGGCAAGCTCCGGCCGCGGATGTACGTCAACGGCTCGACCTGGATCAGCCCCTCGTCGACCAGCTTCGAAAGCGGCGCCAGCTTCTTGCCCGACCCGCCCGCCAACAGCTCGAGGTTGTCGAAGATCGGCTGCAACCAGGGGTTCAGCTTCTCCTCCACGCTGCCCGGAAGGAACCCCAGATCGCGCCCCAGCGGGATGATCGGACGGCTCACCAGCATCCGCGAGAAGACCCCGTCCTCGACCGTGCGACGCAGCCCTGCGGCGAGCGCGAGCAGGGTCTTGCCCGTGCCCGCCTTGCCCACCAGCGTCACCAGCTTGATGTTGTCGTCGAGCAGCAGATCGAGCGCGAACGACTGCTCCCGGTTGCGCGGACGCACGCCCATCACGCCCTCGTGCGGCACGTGGATGGGCTGCACCTTGCCCTTCGCCGCGTCGTAACGCCCGATCGCCGTGTGGCTGGGATTCGCCGCGTCGCGCATCAGCAGGCACACGTTCGGGTTCAGCCTCGCGTTCGACGGCGGCTCCATCACGCCGTGCGCGTAGAACCCGTCGATGTCCTTGCCCGGAACGTCGACCTCCACGATCCCGAGGTCGAGCTCGTCCATCTGCACCGTCTGGCTCTCGTACGTCTGCGCCTCGACACCGAGCGTGTCGGCCCGGATGCGCAGGTTCGTATCCATCGTCACCAGGATCGTGCGCTTGTCCGGCGTCTGATCCCGCGCGGCAATCGCCGTCTGCAGGATCAGGTGATCGGCCTTGCTCGGGTCGATCGCCACCGACAGCGACGCGCGCGTCGGCGGAAGCGCAACCCGCAACGTGCCGCCGTGCTCGAGCGGAACTCCCTGCGCCAACGACCCGTTCTTCGCCCGCAGCCCGTCGAGCAAACGCGAGATCGTTCGCGCATTGCGCCCGCGCTCCGTTCCCTCTCGCTTGAACTGATCGACCTCCTCGATCGTGAAGATCGGGATGATGACGTCGTTGTCCTCGAAGCGGAAGATGGACTGGGGATCGTGCAGCAGCACGTTGGTGTCGAGAACGTAGTTCTTCTTCATTCCGGGGGTATCTCCGCGTGGACCACCGTCCTGCGTAGCAGACCCGGCAGGCGGGGCAAACAGGAAGCCGCCAACGACCCCAACCATTCGATCCCCGCGTGCTCAGCACACTCGTGCCGGCACGCAACGGCGCAGGCGGAAGGAGCCCTCGGTTGCCGTGCGCTCAGCGCACCGGCTCACAGAGCTTGTCCGCTCCGCAGTGGTAGCCGTTCGGGCACCTCTTGCCAGGCCCGCACGGACGCCCGGGCGGTTCCGCCGCGCGCCCGATCGCGGCCATCATCAGCTCCGCGAAGGCATCGGCTCGCGTGTAGAGGTTGTGCACGTAGGGGCCTTCACACGTGGGCCCGCCTCGCGACACAACCCCCAGCACCGCCCCGCTCGACTGATCGAACGCCGGGCCCCCCGAGTCGCCACTGCACGTCGCCTCCCCCACCCGGAACTCGTACGACGTCGCATCGAGCACCGGCACGTTCCGTCGCACGTACTTCCGCCCGCTCGACTCCTCGTCTCCCCGACGTCCGAAGCCCACCGCTCGCACGAGCTGCCCGACCCGCACTCCGTCGGCCAGCTCCACCTCCACGGGCTCCACCGTCTCCACCTCCCGATCGAGCACCACGAACGCGATGTCGGCGTCGCACAACCGATCGCTCGGCGGCACGATCAGCTCCTTGCCCCAGGCGACCGTCTGTGCGGTCCAGATGTCGTCGCCCACCAGGATCCCCAGGTTCGAGGCATCGCGCTCCCCGAACACCTGCGGGGCCAGCGAATCGCAGTCGGGGGCATCGGTCGTGTACGACACGCAATGTCGCGCGGTCATCACGACGTGCGGGGCCACCAGCGTGCCGCTGCACAGCCCCTCGCCCTCGATGTCGATGGCGACCACCGCCGGATCGCGGCCCTTGTCCGAGCGCCCCCCGACGATGTCCACGGCGACCGTGGCGGCTGGCCGGGCAGGGTCCTCCGGATCGCGCCCCCCGGCGTCGGAGCAGGATGCGAGCATGGCGAGAGTGATGTTGAGGAATGGCAATGGACGTATGCGCATGAGACACCTCCGGAGCCGGGTGCACGGCAATCTCGATGCCAGAGGTCGGGCGCAATGATTCCGCGTACCTACGGGCGCAGAAGGGTGGCGGCCGCCAGTTTCGGGTGGCGGCCCGCCAGGGGATCAGGGGGCTCGTTTGCCTCGACGGCGTGCCCGGGCCCCTCCCGTGCTCATTCGAGAACCGCTCAGCTCCCGCCGAACGTCGTCCCCTTGCACCTCATGAACGTGAGCGACCCCGGCTTCGGGTTGCCGTACCACCCGACGAAGCGAATCGCGCGCTTCTCATCCGCGTTGCAGTGCGCCACCAACGCCGCGTTGGCATCGGGATTGATCGCCGGATCGACGTAGCACCAGCCGTTCACTTCCTTGCCGTCGACCACCGGGAAGTCCTCCGTGGAGGAGATGCAGGCGTCGAGCTCGGCGCCGACCGGGGCCTGGAGGATCTCGCAGACGCACTGGAGAGCGTTCTCGACGTAGTTCGGGTTGGATTCCAACGTGTCCTTGCTGGCCTGTGGAACTTCCGCGCGCGCCTCGTCCGGGTCGCACGGCGCGCAGGTGCTCTCGCCTGCCGGGTACTTCGTGGCCTCCAGTATTGCGCAATCGACGTGACCGTCGGCATCGGGCGCGAGCATCACACTCCAGCATGTTCCCGAGAGAACCGTGCGAAGCCGATCGATGATGGCATCCATCGCCGGCCGGTATCCGTAGTCGGCGGCGTCGGAGTCCCGCGTGTTCGCGGGGCAGATGGATGCGACGATCGTCTGGCCCCAGTTGAGCGCCTCGACGCCGCGCAGCGTCGCCAGTTGGCGGCGCCCCGGATACGCCTTGCCCCGATACTGCGTCTTGCCGTACTGCCCCTGCTCGTTCTGGCAGAGCGGGTTGTTCATACCGTCGGCCTCCGCGCAGTCGCACGACACCGAGTCCGCCAAGCAGTCCTTCGGTGCAGGCAGCTCGAAGACGCAGGCGTATTGCAGATCGTTTCGCTGCTGGATGTCCCACTCGTGGCCGTTGATCGGATTCGCGGTCGGCGTGCCCGCGCTCGACGCGGCGATGGCCGTGCCGGTGGCCGGGTTGACCCCCGCGCGCGGCTCCACCGACTCGATCATGAGCGGGTCCAGGGCCATGCCCGAGCGCCTAGGATCGGGCTGCAGGAAGCGGCTGTTGAAGTGCGGAGTCCCGTTGGCGTCGTGGACCGATCGATTCATGTCCATCTCGCCGACGACGAGGTTCCAGACGGAGAGCTTGTCGGTGACGCCGGGTGCCGGCGCCTTCTGGTTCTCGGTGGCCTTCCCGTGGTTGTAGTTCTCGTAGACGGCTGCGGTCCAGGACAGCTCTTCGGCCGGACGATATCCATCCTCGAGGCTGTTGGGGTTGTTGGCGATGTCCTGCCAGGGGACGCCGACGATACCGACGAGGAGCACGAGCTTCGGGTCACGAAGCATCCCCTTGCAGCGCTTGCGGTTGTCGGTGCCGTCGCCGTTCTTCTCGTACTCCGTGCAGAATAGCGGGTTCAGGTCGCCGTTGGTGACGCCCGCGGGGAACGCGAGGTGGTCCCACTCGGTGCATCTCGGGTCGTTGCTGCTCTCGCAGTACGGCTGCGGCTTGAACACCGGCTGCGTGAGCCCGTAGACGTAGCGGCGCACCGGGTACAGGAAGTCGATCCCGAAGCGCTCCTTCTGCCGCCAACATCGCAGATTCAGCGCGTCCTCGAGCTCGCTGAAACCCGTGGCGCACTGGGGATCGGTCGCAGGATCGATCTGCCCGCACGACTTGCAGTCCGGGCTGTTGGGATCGTCGTTGCACGCCGACGTCGCCCGCGGCATGTGGAACGGCTCGTCGCCGGAGTAGGCTCGGAGCGCCAGGAACCCCTGATCGGCGTCGATCACCGAGCAGTCGTTCTCGTCGGTGAGCATCACCACCGCGAGCATTGAATCCGGACGCAGGAAGTCCCTGCGCTGCTGGAGCACGACGTCGTCGATCGTGCCGTCGGGGCCGCGGCATTGACCGCCTTCCTCGGGCTTGCCGGTGGAGCAGTCGGTGGCGACGATCGCGCCGTACGGAGCGGGATCGACGAGGAATCGATACCAGGCCTCCAGGCTCGCTTCGAAGCCGCAGCCGTCCTGGCCCGCTCCCCGCACGATCCTGACGAACTCGGCCACGAACTCGACGGCGTTGCTGTCGCCGGGGGGCGTGCCTTTGGCCCTGGGATCCCAGAGCAGGAAGCCCTTGCCGTCATAGGTGGGAACGGTTCCGCCCTCCGAATCGCGCGTGAGCAGGTGCGCCATGTCCTCCATGCGCGGGGTGTACGAAGCGGTCGGAACGTTCGAGCAGGAGTCGGAGCCATGGCCGCCGATCGAGGACGAGATCACGCCGATGTGGATGTCCTGGATCGGATCGAACTCGCGCCTGGAGAGCGCGGGACACTTGCCGTCCTGCTCCGCAACGACCTCGTGTTTGGAGTTGATGCAGCGGGGCCGGATGAGCCGGTCGACGAGATCGGGAACGGCGGCTGCAAGGATCTCCTGCTTGTCGGCCATGGAGGCCGAGTTGTCGATCACGAACAGCAGGTCGATCGGCGCGGATTGGTGACGGCCCGGGTAGCTGAACGATCCGTCCTGCCCGCCCGTGCCGTCGTGGTGCGAGGATGTGTCGACTCCCGACGAGCAGGCCGAGACGAGCGCCAACAGCAGAGCAGCGAACGACGGGTGATTGCGTGTCTTCATCGGAGTCGCTCCCCGATTCCATTCGCGATGTCGGGACGACGTCTCCCGCCATGCTTGTCGCGAGATCGCCTTCCTTGAAGGTAGCAGCTGCGAGCGCGTTCGCGCCAGGCCGCGTGTTCAATCCACGTGCAGCGGCGGGTGACCGAAGCGAGCGCGGAGCGCGTTGATCGCGTGCAGCACTTTGGGCAGACGTACGAACCGACGTTCGAGCGCTTTCTTGCCGGGCACATCGATCAGCACGATCCCGATGAAGATCGTGAGCAGTCCCTGTCCGGGCACCCCCGGAACGGACATGAAGATGCCGAGTAGGATCAGGACGGCGCCCGCGACGTTGCGCCCCACCCAGGCCGGCCACGATTGCCGCGGCGTCAGGTGCTCCGGCGACTTGCGCGACAGGAAGTAGTCGGCGGGCAGGCGGTTGAGCACGAACGCCACCAGCCACACGCTGCCCACCAGCGACACGAGGAACACGAGCGCCGCCCCGGCGAGCCCCCAGGTGCTGCGGTCGAGAGACGCAAGGGTTACCTCGTGCACGGGCCTCAACATAGGGCAACCGGCGCGCGAACGCACGCCGCGACCGGCACCGGTCCCGTGTATACTCGTACGACCCGCATGATGGACACACCCCTCGAGGAAGACCTGCTGCTCGCAGCGGTAGGACCGGAGATCCGGTCGGACCTGAACCCGTCCGTGGTCTACCGAATCGGTCGCCGCGTCGGCGAAGGCGGTATGTCCGTCGCCTATCTCGCCCTGCGCATCGCCCCGGAAGGACAGTGCCCCGTCGTCCTCAAGATCATGCGCATGCAGTGCGTCAGCCAGTACGGCGAGACCGCCATGCTCGTCGCCAAGAAGGAAGCCGTCGCCCTCGGCAGGCTCAACGAGCGCGTCCCGGCCACTCCCTTCGTGGTGCGGCTCGTCGATGTCGGCAACGCGCCCGCGCGCGACGGCGATGTGCGCGCGATGCTCCCGTGGATCGCGCTCGAGTACATCCACGGCGGCGTGGAGGGCACGACGCTCACCGAGCGGGTGGCGTACAGCGTGCAAGCCACGGGGTCGGCTTTCGATCCGGCGCGTGCGGCCCATGCGATCACCTGCCTCGCCAAGGGGCTCACGGCGGTCCACGAGGTCGGGGTCATCCATCGCGACCTGAAGCCGGACAACGTGCTGTGCTGCGGCTTCGGCGATGAGGAGATCTTCAAGGTCGCCGACTTCGGCGTGGCGCGTCCCACCGGGATCACCGGCACGTTCGGCGGGATGCCGATCGGCACACCAGGCTTCGCTGCTCCCGAGCTCATCGTCTCCGACTCTTCGCTGATCACTTCGCGCAGCGATCTGTTCAGCCTCGCGGCGGTGATCTTCTTCCTGCTCACGGGCGAGGAGTACTTCCCGGCCCGCACGATCACCGACGCGCTCCTCGGCTACCAGGCCGGGACGCGGCGGAGCCTGCTCGACACGGCGTGGCTCTGTCCGGAGCTGCGGCAGCGCGAGGCGGTGTGCCGAGCGCTCGATCTCTCCCTGGCGCGCGCGACCTCCCTCGAGCCCAAGGATCGCCCCGCGGATGCCGAGTCCCTCGCAGCCTCCCTGCTGCCCTGGCTGCGGACCGACTCGCGACGTCTGCGCTCCGGCCCTCGACGCCTCGAGCGTCTCGCTTCCCACGAGGAGCGCAAGCTCCCTGGCTGGCAGTGGATCACGCGCCAATTCCCGGGCTCCGATCACGTGATCCTGAGCGTGGCGTGGGATGGCGACGGCCGCTGTCTGGCGGCCACGACTCGCGGTCTGGCGTTCTGGACCGGGACCGCGTGGCGCGAGGCGCCGCTCCACGGGTTGCCGCATCCGGAGTCGATCCGGTTCGTGCGACGAATCGCCGCGGGCAAGTGGCTCATCGGCTGCGACCCTGCGACCTTCGCGACCTACACGGAGGAAGGCGTGCGCGAGGTGATCGAGCTGGCCGACGCGTCGCTGCGCGTGCGGCTCTTCAGCGGTGACTTCGACGATCTCGCGGTGATGGTCGCCACCGACCCGCAGGGGGCCACGCGCCTGCACACGCTCGTCGGGCGCCGTTGGGTCCGACCGTGCGAGGTGCCTGGTGCTGCCGCGGTCACGTCGATCGCGCGCGTGGGCGACGCGCGCTGGCTCATCGCAGGACGCACGGTGCGCGGAGCCGCCCTCGCGGCGCTGTTCAGCCCTCTGGACTTCGAGCTCACGCCTCTGGCTACTCCCGACGTGCGCGCGTTCCTCTCCGCTGCCGGTCACCCCGACACCGAGCTCGGTGTCGTCACCGGCGTCGAAGGCGCCGTCGTCATGCACCAGGGCGATCACGCGTGGACCGAGTGGATCGCCGGCAAGCCCGATCTCGCAGCCGTCGTGGTCGACGCTGCGGGCGCGTGCTGGGCAGGCGCCGCCGGCAGGATCTGGCACCGTCCCAAGGGCGACCCCGGCGCTTCGCACTGGGACTGCGTCTGGGAGCAGTCCGGATGGACCGCTCCGATCGTCTCCATGTTCGCAGACGTCGGCATGGTGATCGGAATGACCGCCGACGGTGGCATGATCGAGGGCCGGACGATCGAGCTGGAGCTGGGCACGCTGCTCGGCATGCCGAGCACGGATCCCGGCCAGGCACCGGTCGTGTCCCGCCGCCGACCGTGATGCCCGACGTGGTACAGTCCGCGACGCAGCCCGCCCCTGCCGCCATCGCCGAGTCCCCGAGCGGATACGAAGTGACCGCGCCCCCGCCCGCCCAGCCCGAGCCCACCGCCCTCGAGGACGGCGCGTCGATCCGTTCCGGCCCGGAGGCGGCCGCAGGGCGCGACGGAGAGCCCCGGAGCGTCCGGAGCGGGCCGACGCTTGCGACCGAGCTGGGCGCGGTCGTGCGCATCCTGTGGAGCGTCTCGTTGTTCCGTCTGCGCAAGCGCGAGATGGCGAACTTCGCGGGCGCGGTCTCGGTCATGCTCGCCCTCGGTCTGTCGTGGCGCGACGGCCTGTGGCGAGCGATCGCGGCGGCCGGCATGAACCTGCTCGTCTACCTCAACAACGACTACCTCGATCTTCCGGCCGATCTGGCCTCCCCGACGCGTGCAGGAGCCGAGACCTCGTTCCTCGCGGCGCATCGTCGTGCCGCGCTGATCGCGCACGCGCTGCTGAGCCTCGGGCTGCTCGTCGTGGGCGTCGTCGCAGGCTGGGGGGTGCTCCTGTCCATCGTCGTGGCCGTCGCCGCGGCCTTCCTCTATTCCGCTCGCGGAAAGAGGGTTCCGTTCGCCGACCTGGTGTTGATCGCCACGGGGGCGACGGGGCTGGGGATGGTGGCGGCGCCGATCGACTCGCCGCTCGGCTGGTGCCTGGCGCTGCAGCTCGGCCTCGCGGCGGCCTGCTTCCAGGCGATCCAGTCGCTGCGTGATCTGCGCGAGGACGAATCGTTCGGCATACGAACTACGGCTGTCCGCCTCGGCGTGGACCGCACGCTGCTGCTGGCGAGGGTGATCGTGCTGGTCAACGCGCTGTTCGGCGCCTGTGCGCTGCACAGGTGGTGGGGCATCGGCCTGGCAGCGGCGGCCGTGCTGCCCTGCCGTCGCGATCGCATCGATCGGTTCTGGAATCAGGTCCGCCTCGTCTTCGGGATCGGCTGGTTGCTCATCGTGGCGAGCACGGTGATGCGCGGTCGCTCCTGGGGCTGGTTGCTGCAGGTCGCCGCGACCGACCGCATCGAGTGGCTCTCCGCGCTCGCGAAGGGGCCGATCGCGCAATGAATCGGGTCGGGGCGCTGGGGGCATGGATCGGTGCGCGGCTGACCGCTCGCAGGGTCGTGATCGCGGCGTCGGTGTGTCTCGTGCTCCTGCACCTTGCGCTGGTGCTGCACGCCACGAAGCGGGCCCCGATCTTCACGCAGTATCCGCTGGCGTGGATCGACTTCGCGACGCATGCGGAGCAGACGTTGCGTGTGACCGAGGCGATGGATCGATTCGGCAAGACCTGGCTGTACGATCCGCAGCAGCTCGCGGGGTTCCCCAGCGGCACGGTGTTCGACGCGGACAACAAGGGGTGGGAGCTGTGGACGTACGCCTGGTGGAAGCTGGGGGTTCCGAAGGCGACCGCGTTCAACCTCTTCGTGCTGTTCGCGCACCTGCTGGTGGTGCCCGTGTTCTGGGTGTCCGCGCGGTTGTTCCGTCTCGGCAAGGCGGAGTCGCTGGGCGCCGCGGCGCTCGCCCTGGGCGTGTGGTACTTCGACGGACTCGCGCGTTGGTCGTGGCACTCGGGGGCGATCGCGTTCTGCGTCGTTTCGTGTACGTTCGTGCTTCCGCTGGGGCTCTTGTACCGGTATCTGCGCGACGGCGGATGGCTACGCGCAGCCGCGCTGGCGCTCTGGATGGCGGTCTTGCACCTGATTCACCCGAGCGTCTTCGTGATCCTCGCGGTCCCCATGATCGCGCTGTACGTCCGGTCCTTCCGCACCCTGCCCCGCGCGCGCCACGCCACCGTCTGGGCCGCGGCGCTGTTCACGATCGCGACCAACGCCTGGTGGATCGTGATCGCCCTGCAATTCGTCGAATACGTCACCGAGCACCAGGCCCTGTTCGTCGGGAAACCCTCCTATCTCGCCACGGACTACGTCGAGCTCACCCAGGACCTGAATGCCACGGGCATCCTCTCCAATCGCACCGGCTTCCGCTTTCTCGCGTGGTTCGGCGCCGCGGCGGGGCTGGCGTTCTGGCGGCGCGATCGCGACGATCGCGTGTTGCCCCTGGGGCTGGGGTTGATCACGCTGCTTGGGATTGCCTATCTCGGAGGGCACTCGGAGCTGCTGCGACAGATTCAACAGTACCGCAACGTGGTGCCGGCCGCCTTCCTCGCCTGCATTCCCGCGGCGGCTTTCTTCGGGTATCTCGCGAGGGAAGGAGCGCTGCGACAGGCACCCCGCGCCGCCCAGGCCGGTCTGGCGATTGCCACGCTGATTGCGATTCCCCACCTGGCCGCCGATGTCCTGTACTTCTTCCCGCGCGCCGTCCCGAAGGTCCCACCGCTCACGACCGGGACGCCGCCGCCCCTGTCGGCCTACGGATTCATTCACCAGGCCGACGACGAGTACCGTCACGGGCCTGCGCCGGCGCACATGGCGAAGGTGGCGGACTGGGTGCGCGAGCACGACGACGGTCAGGGGCGGTTCCTGGTGGAGTGGTGGGTGCTGAGCGAGTATCTGCTCGCCCGGACGAACGCCCAGGTCCTCGGCGGCTTCCACGAGATCAACATGAAGCACGCCGCGGCCAACCTCTTCTCGAAGCGTCACAAGGGGGAGCGCACCCAGGAGCACGTGCGCGCCTACTTCGAGGACTACGCCATCGCCTGGGTCATCCTCAACGAGACCGAGCCCAAGGACGTCGCGTGGGGAGACGAGCTGGAGCTCGTCGAGAAGATCCCCCCGCAGCGGATCTACAAGACGCGCGTGCCGATCCAGCTCGTCCGGTCGGGCGGAGGCGCCGTGACCTGGTCCATGAACCGCCTCGACGTCCAGGGCTCCGATCCCGACGCCGATGTCGTGCTGCGCTTCCATTGGCTCGGGACCCTCCGGTGCGAACCGTCGTGCCACGTGATGCGCGAACCGCGCGAGGGCGACGAGGTCGGATTCCTCCGGATCCCGGCGCCGCACCCGACGGCGTTTTCGATCGTCAATCGGTATTGAAGCCAGGCGTCCGACCGGTGCGCGCTGTGCCGCGAAGCGCGCGGTGACGACCGAAGCCCGAGTCGTCTACACTGCCCGCCTCTCATGTCCCATCGCGCCCTTCGTGTCGCTCCCCTGCTGTTCCTCTCCGGGATGTGTGCGCTCGTCTACCAGAACGCCTGGCAGCGCGACTTCCGGCTCGTGTTCGGTGCCTCCACCGCCGCATCCGCAGCGGTTATTGCGGTCTTCATCGGGGGCCTGGGGATCGGCGGTCTCTGGTTCGGGAAGCGCGCAGAGCGGCACCCCAATCCCCTCGAGCTGTACGCGAATCTCGAGCTCGCGGTGGGGCTGAGCGCCGGTGCGACCCCGGCGTTGATCTGGCTCGCGCGCCGCGTCTACCTCGGTCTCGGCGGCACCCTCGTCCTGGGACTCGGCCTCGGCACCGTGCTGCGCCTCGTGATCGCCTCCCTCGTCCTCGCCGCGCCCACTCTCCTGATGGGAGGCACCCTCCCCGCCGCGTGCCGCGCCATCGAAACCGAAGGCGATCGCGGACGCCGCGGCGTCGCAGTCCTGTACGGCGTCAACACCCTCGGCGCCGTCACCGGCTGCATGCTCGCAGCCTTCGTCCTCATCGAGATCTTCGGCGCCCGCCTCACCCTGTGGATGGCCTGCATCGTCAACCTGATCGTGGCGCTGGTCGCACGCCTCGTCGCCGCTTCGCTCCCCCCGGAGATCGCCGAAGCGCCCCCTGCCGAGGAGCGGGCCGCACGGGCGCCGCTCCGCTTCGTCCTCGCAGCATGCGCGATTGTCGGATTCGCGTTCTTCCTGATGGAGCTGGTCTGGTTCCGCATGCTCGGTCCGGTGCTCGGCGGGACCGTCTTCACCTTCGGGCTCGTCCTCGCGATCGCGCTGCTCGGCATCGGCGTCGGGAGCCTGTTGTATGCGCCGCGCGGCCAGCAGATCCCGGCCACGGTGCTCGGCTTCGCCTGGACCTGTCTGCTCGAGGCCGTCTGCATCGCGATTCCGTGGGCGTTGGGCGATCGGATCCCGATCCTCGCACTCGCGATCCGTCCCATCGGCGCCTTCGGCTTCTGGGGTCACGTGACCGGTTGGGCTGCCATCACCGCTCTCGTCGTGCTGCCTGCGGCCATCGTCTCCGGCTACCAGTTCCCGATGCTCATCGCGCTGCTCGGGCGCGGTCGCGCGCAGGTGAGCAACCACGTCGCCTGGGCCTACGCCTCGAACACCGTGGGCGCTATCGCCGGATCGCTCGCCGGCGGTTTCGGGCTGCTCCCCTGGCTCTCCGCCCAGGGGTGTTGGATGCTCGTCGCGCTGCTGCTCATGGCCCTGGGCCTCGGCGCCGTGGCCATCTCCGCCTCGGTCGAGAAACGCTTCCTGCGTCTGTTCGGCCCCCTCGCCCTCGCGGCGCTGTGCTTCCTTCTGCTCGGATCCACGGGACCCACTGCCGCATGGAGACAGAGCGCCGTGGGCGCAGGACGCGTCGGGCTCGACGTCCTGTCCGGTCCCAACTCGATCAAGCGCTTCATCCGCGCGCGCAAGCACGACATCGCCTGGGAGCGCGATGGAGTCGAGAGCAGCGTCGGCATGAGCAGCCAGTCGTCGCTCGCGTTCGTGGTCAACGGCAAGGTCGATGGCAACTCGCGTGCGGACGCTCCCACGCAGGTGATGGCGGGCGTGCTGGGTGCGTTGCTGCACCCGAACTCGCGTACGGCGCTGGTCATCGGGTTGGGAACCGGCAGCACCGCCGGGTGGCTCGCGCGCATGCCGGGCATCGAACGCGTCGACGTCGTGGAGCTCGAGCCGGCGATCCTGCGGGTCGCTCGAGAGTGCTCCGCGGTCAATGGGCAGGTGCTCGACAACCCGAAGGTGCGCGTGATCATCGGCGACGGCCGCGAGGTCATGCTGGCGTCGCGCGAGTCCTACGATCTAATCGTGTCGGAACCCTCGAATCCCTACCGCTCCGGGATCGCGAGCCTGTTCACGCGCGAGTACTACCAGGCGGCGGTCGGGCGTCTCGCGCCGGGGGGCATGTTTCTGCAGTGGGTGCAGGGCTACGAGGTCGACGCCCAGACCATCCGCACGATCTTCGGTACGGTGTCGTCGGTGTTCCCGGTGGTGGACACGTGGCAGCTTCGCGCGGCCGACATGCTGCTGATCTCGTCGATGCAGCCGGTCGTGATCGATGTCGCCGAGTTGCGAAGGAAGATCGCGGCCGAGCCCTTCCGGCGCGCCCTCGGGGTCGCATGGAAGGTGGACTCCGTGGAGGGGGTGCTGGGCCACCACGTCGTGCGCCCGGAGATCGCGGCGGCGATCGCGCGTTCGAACGGCGACCTGCTGAACACCGACGATCGGACGATCATCGAGTATGGCTTCGCGCGTTCTCTGAACGCGTCGGTGCGGTTTGACACGGCGGATCTGATCGAGATGGCGCGAGGGCGCGAGCTCGATCGACCGGTGGTGCAGGGCGAGGTGGACTGGCAGCGCGTGGAGGAGGAGCGAGGGTTGCTCAGCGCGGTGGACGGCAGCCAGCCGCAGTTCAGCCCGAAGTTCGATCTTGCCTCGGCGCACCGCTCGCATGCGGTGCAGCACTGGGTATCCGGGGAGTTCGATGCAGCGCTCAAGGACTGGCGCAGCCAGGAGGCAGCGCCCCGCGGGCCGTTGGAGCGTCTCGTCCTCGGGGAGCTGCTCGCCGACAAGCAGGACCCCGAAGCCGAGAAGCTCGCCGAGTCGCTGCGCGCGATCACTCCCGTCGAGAGTGACTGCATCCTGGCTCGTCTCCGCTATGCGCAGGGGAGGCGCGAGGAGACCCTGGACCTGCTGCAGTCGGTCTTCGTGCGCCACCGCTCCGATCCGTGGGCGATCGATGCTCCCGTGTATCGCGCCCTGAAGCTCGCGGAGATGATGGCGGAGCGGAATCCCCCGGTGGCCTCGCGCTTCTTCGGGATCCTCAGGGAGCCCTTTGCGGTCCGTTCTCTCGACGACTCGCGCCAGGGGGTGCTGGTGGCGCTGTCGCACCACTTGGAGCCCAAGGGGCGGTGTGTCGAGGTGTTCGACTTGATGGGGGAGGGCGTGCCCTGGGAGGAGGAGCTCCTGGGGTGGCGTGTGGAGTGCTTTCGAGCGGCGAAGGACGCGAGACTGGCGCATGCGGAGCGGGAGCTTCGCGACTACCTCGCCCACGAGCCGGTGACCATCGGGAGTCTGGTCAAGACACCCTGAACGGCAGGCTGCAGCCTGGGTGTCGCGGCGTGACAACCTCGACCTGTCGCGGTATGCTGGAAGGACTGTGCTTCGCTCTCGAGGATCGGTGACATGAAGCGATCGACATTGGGAACCGGGTTTGCAGTCTCGATGATCGCGGCTGCCTTTGTGGTGGTCGCCTGCGCCACGGGATCGGACCCCGACGGTGGTGCGGGGAACGCATCGGTCGGTGGTGCAGCGGGCATGGCGGGGAGCGGGCAGGGCGGGAGCGGACAGGGGGGCAGTGCCGGGAACGCTCAGGGTGGAGGAGCTGGAGCGAGCGGCCAGGGAGGCGGAAGCAGCGGTGCTGCGGGGCAGGGGGGATCCTCGGAAGGCGGCAGCGCCGGGAGCTCGGGCAGCGGCCATGCAGGCGAAGGTGGCGGCGGCGGCGAGTGCACGGGGGTGGGCCAGTGGGCTTCGGTCCAGGACATCGCCATGGGCGTTGCGTCCACGGGCACGCAGGTCTGGATCGAGGACGCGGTGGCCGAGAGCCCGATCGTGCTGACGTACAAGAGCGGAGGCGGAAACTGCTTGTGGGCGGTGTTTGTTCGTGACCCGTCACAAGACTACGCGACGATGGTGATCAGCTACGGCGACCCGGCGCCCAAGGTGGATGGCGGCACCGGGGATTGCCCCAAGACCGGCACGCTCTTCCCGGACAATCTTGCCCCCGGAGACAGGCTGTCCATCACCGGTACGATCGCGCCCTATGCGCCGTCCACCTGCTCTCCGATGCCAACCAAGCAGGTGCAGGTGGAGGCGTGCGCGGTGTCGCGGACCTCATCGGGGACGCCGCCGACGCCGATCACGGTGACGCCGAGCGCGATCGTGAACGGTGATGCGAAGTACCAGAGCCTGCTGGTGAAGATCGAGAACGTGGATGCGGAGACCTGGCCCGACGGCGGGGCGATCGGTCCGTACGGGGTGATCAAGCTGGCGGGGTCGGGGCTCGAGGTCCACGACAAGTTCTACTACACGGAGGATGGCGCGCCGGTTTATCCCGAAGGGCAGCACTTCACGAGCATCACCGGCATCGTGCACCTCGACTACTGCACGTGGGCGCTGCAGCCCCTCGACAAGTGCACGGACATCGTCCCCAAGTCCACCGACTGCAACTGATCCTTGACCCGGGGGCCGGCTGCAGCCGACTCTTCGTCCATGCTCCGTACCGTTCTTGGGATCGCGTTCGTGACGACCGTTGCGGTGATGGCCTCGTGTCAGCCGCCGGCGCCCAAGCCCCTCGACACGTCCGCGATTCCGAGCGCACGCACTTCGGCCGAACCGCTGTACGTGTCGAACCAACCGCCCGAGGCACCCGCATCGGCGACTGCGACTGCGACCGCGATTCCGAGTGCGGCGCCAGCGGTGTCGGCGGTGAACTCGGCTGGGTGGTGATCCGTGATCCGCGTGTGATCCGGATCGGGCGCCCTGGATGCAGGGGTCCTGTGGATGCCTCGAGGTCCCCCGGCTCCAAGCCGGGGGCACGGGGGATGCTGAGCTCGAAAGGGGGAGACCGGAGGCGATCGTGCGGCCCAGAACCACTCCAAGTGTCTGCTGATGGCTCATGTCGTCTGGTCGACCGAC
>CAYMUE010000117.1:16701-20964 GCA_964393505.1 uncultured Polyangiaceae bacterium | reverse complement strand
GGGCGCGCGGGCTCGTCCTTGCCGAGGATCTCCGGCACGAGGCTCTTGCCCGGCAACCCCTCCGGCGCTTGCACGCCCATCAGGTCGTAGATCGTCGGGACCAGGTCGATCTGGCTGCGCCACGCCGGCACCTCGCGCGGCTGCGCCCCGGGGATCACGAAGAACAGCGGCACGTGCACCAGCACGTCGTACAGCTCGAAGGCGTGCCGCCAGATCTTGTGCTCACCGAACGCCTCCCCATGATCGGCCGTCACGATGATGGCCGTCTCCTTCGCCCACGGCTGCGTGTCCACCCAGTCGAGCAGCTTCTGGATCCACAGGTCCGTGTAGAACATCTCCTCGTCGTACAGATCGCGCGACTTGCGGCCGTACTTCGGCGACTCCTCGTGCGGCTGGTAGACGTCGTGCGGATCCATGTAGTGGAAGTAGGCGAAGAACCGCGGCGTGACGTTCTTGGGCTCCGACAGGATGTCGATCGCGAGGGGCGTGTGCTTCTGGCTCGTGATGTACGGGTCCTTGTTGTAGTCGAAGGTGATTCCCGGCACGAGCCGCCAGACGTCGAAGCCCTGCGTGAGCCCGCTGGCGCGATCGAGGTAGGCGTGGGCTTGTCCGGCGAGGGTGCGCACGCCCGCGCGCTGCAGCACCTCGGCCATCATCTCGTTGTTCTGACCGTAGACCGTGAAGAACGGCGTGGAGCGGTGCAGCTCCGACGGGTAGCGGCCCGAGAGGATCGAGGGGACGCTTTTGGAGGTGAACGACGAGATCGAATAGTGGTGCGGGTAGCGGACGGAGCGCTCGTAGAGCTTGGTGAGGTTGGGCGCGATGGGCCGCGTGTAGCCGTTCCACGGCATGTCGGAGCGCATCGCGTCGATCACGAGCAGCAGCACGTTCATGGGGCGCCGCACTTCGGGAGTCTCCGGCGCCGCGGGGGCGGAAGAGGCCGAGGCGGAGGAGACAACCACGGGCGCGGGAAGCTCGACAGATGCGGCCGGTTCCGACACGGAGGCAGCAGGCGGAGCGGAGGACGCGGCGGGGGCCGGAGCGGCAGGGCCAGCAGGCGTGGGCGAACCGCAGGCCGCGAGGGACGCGGCGAGCAACCAGGGGAGGAGCGTGCGGGAGGTCATCGGCAGGCGAGCTTGGCCTGCCGGAGGCCGACGCGCAACCGCGCATCGACCCGGTCAATCAGGGCATGGCGGGCACGTTGAGCGTCGGGCGCATGTTGGGCGGCAGGAACCGCAGGAAGGCGATGGCGAGCTCGGTGCGCTGCACCGTGCTCTTCATGGTGAACGGTGTCGCGAGCTTGATCCCGGCGGCCTCGAACTCCACGTCACCCCGCACGACATAGGGGATCTCCGTCGTGCCGGTTGCCGCGACCAGCGCGCTCGCGAGGCTCAACCAGGGAACCGTCAGATCGAAGCTCACGTCGGTGTCGCTGTTCGCCGGCAGCGTGGGAAGCCCGGAGGCGTTGAACGTGCCGAGGGGAGTCCCCCCGAGGGTGATGTTGCCCTCGGCCTTGCGCGCGGGCAGCGGGATCGCGTTGGGGTTGTGGGCTTTGCAGGTCACCCGCACGACTAGCCCCCCGGCCCCTGAGGAAATCGTATCCACACGCTGAGGCGTGAGTGTGGGGGCCTTGGGCTTGGAGCAGGCGCACATCAGGAGGAGCGCGACGAGGGCGATCAGCGCACCGCAGCGGGTCACCAGAGCGTTCATGGACGCCGAGGGAAGCAGATCGGAGGCTCGCTGTCGAGCCGGCGAATCGTGGGCGCATCACGGTAGCCTCGAGCCAGCCTTCCCCGAAAGCGCGGTCGCAAGCGGAGGCTGTTGACGCTGGCCCGGGGCTTGGGCAAGCAGGGGAAGCGTCGCGAAAGCGCGTGACGCGACAAACCGTCGCCCGACGGCGAGACGAGAAGACCACGGAGAAGCCATGGCCCTGGTGCCGCAGAACATCAAGTCGCTGCAACCGTACAAGGCAGGTGGACGGATCGAGGACGTCATGCGTCGCTACGGCCTCACCAAGGTCGTGAAGCTCGCGAGCAACGAGAACCCGCTGGGGCCGTCGCCCAAGGCAATCGAGGCCGCGCGCGCGACCCTTGCCGAAGCGCACCGGTATCCCGACGCAGCCGCGTTCGAGCTGCGGAGCGCCCTGGCCGAGCGGTTCAACACGAAGCTCGACAACGTGATCGTCGGCTCGGGCAGCGAAGGCATCATGTCGTGCATCATGCGGACGTTCCTGCTGTGGAACGACGAGATCGTCTCCGCCGAGAACACCTTTCTGGGGTTCCGCGTGCTGGCTGACGGCAGCGGTCGCAAGGTGCACTGGGTGCCGATGAAGCAGCACCGCTACGACCTGGCGGCGATGGCCGATCGCATCAACGAGTACACGAAGATCGTCTACATCGCGAACCCGGACAACCCCACGGGCTCGTACGTCACCGTGGAGGAGTTCGACGCCTTCATGAAGCGCGTGCCGGATCGCGTGCTGGTCATCCTCGACGAGGCCTACCTGGAGTTCGCCTCGAACCGGCCCGATTACCCGGACTCGATGCACTACCGCTACGACAACGTCATCACCCTGCGGACCTTCTCCAAGCTCTACGGGCTGGCCGGATTCCGAGTTGGATACGCCCTCGCGCACGACGAGCTCATCAGCAACCTGATGAAGGTCAAGCTGCCGTTCGAACCCTCCTCTGCCGCGCAGGCAGCCGGGCTCGCAGCCCTCGATGACACCGAGTTCATGCAGCGCACCGTGGAGCTCACGCGCAAGGGAATCGCGACCCTGCGCAGCGGGCTCGAGTCGATGGGCGTCAACGCGCTCCCCTCCGCCGCGAACTTCGTCGCCATCGACTTCGGCGATGCGGCCAGGGCGCAGAAGCTCGCGGAGCAACTGCTCCAGCGCGGTGTCATGGTGCGCTACCTCGGCGGCTGGGGCTGGCCCTCCATCTTCCGCGTCAGCGTCGGGCTCCCCGAAGAGAACGTCTTCTTCCTGGAGCAACTCGGCGAGCTGCTGCGCAACGGCTGACCGCCTCTCGTTGCGAAAGCTAGGGAAGCGTGGCGGGCGCAGGCACGCGCGCGCCGTTGCGCACCGCCTCCACCACCCGCAAATTGAGCTCCTTCTCGGCCTTCTCGCACCTCGCTGAGACATCGCCCATCGTCGCGCCTTTGCACTCCTTCTTCCGCTCCGCCGCGATCTTCGCTACGCGATCGTCCGCCATGAGTGCGTTGCGGCTCGCGTCATCGAGGCGCCGCCACGGCACGTTCGCATGCCCCGGCTTCGGAGGCCGGCGCAGCGTGACCTCGCGCGCATCGAGCGTGGCGCAGGTGCCGTCCCAGCGCAGCAGATCGTACGACGCCCCGACGCCGCTCACCGACATGCCTCCCATGTCGGGCTTGCGCTCGTGGAGCACGAGGAGCTCCTCTTCGAACAGGAGCTTCTGATCCGACGACGGACCACCGAGGCCGTTGAACGGGTCGGCCTGTCGCACGGCCACGTAGGCGCGCGTCCATGGGGTGTCCTTGGAGAAGAGCGCCAGGGCGAGGTCGGGGTTCGCGCCCGCGCAGAGCCGCTTGACGAACTTCAGCGACATCAGACAGGGCTGGGAGCTGCCGCCCTCGCACGAAGTGGGCACCGTCGCAGACGACTCGGGGGCATCGGACGGCGCGGAGGCTGCGGCGGACACCGCCGGGGAAGACGTCGCATCCGAGGATGCCGCAGATGCGGGGGTCTCTGCGGTGCGCGGGACCGCGGGGCCCGAAGATCCGCAGGCGGAGAGGGCCATGACGAAGAGCAGACTGTGGAGACGTCGCATGCACGCATGAGAGCCCAGGCGCGGGGATCATGGCAAGCCCGGCCCGTTGCTGGTGCGAAGGCGGTCCGTCATGTATCCTTTCGAAGACGGCAACGGCACTTGCTTCGGCAGCACGAGAGGTGGCGAATGATCAGGCGGACGGGTTGGAGGATCGTGAGCGCGTGGGCGCTCGGCTCGCTGCTCGCGTGCGCAACGGGTGAGGCCGTCGATGAATCCGGTCCAGGAACCGGGGCGAGCGCGGGCGAAGACGCTGCGACCGGCAACGGGGGCAAGTCCGGGAAGGGGGGCGACGCTGGCGCCTCGAATGGCGGCGGCGCAGGCCAGTCCGGCGCCGCGGGCACCGCTGGAGCCTCCGCGGGGGGTGCTGCCGGCAAAGGCGGTGCCGCAGGCTCGGCAGGCGTCTCGACCGGCGGCTCGTCCACCGGCGGTGCTGCCGGCAAGGGCGGTGCCGCGGGCT
>CAYMUE010000117.1:0-16601 GCA_964393505.1 uncultured Polyangiaceae bacterium | reverse complement strand
TCGACCGGCGGCTCGTCCACCGGCGGTGCTGCCGGCAAGGGCGGTGCCGCGGGCTCGGGCGGAGTCTCCACGGGCGGAAGCTCCTCCGGCGGATCATCGACCGGCGGCTCGTCCACCGGCGGTGCTGCCGGCAAGGGCGGTGCCGCGGGCTCGGGCGGAGTCTCCACGGGCGGAAGCTCCTCCGGCGGATCATCGACCGGCGGCTCGTCCACCGGCGGCAGCTCCACGGGGGGCTCATCGACCGGAGGCTCTTCGGGCGGCGGCAGCGCGGGCACCGGAGGCGCATCGGGCGCGGGGCCGATGTGCACGTCCACCACGGGGCTCGGACAGACTTGCGATGACTGCATGATTGCGAGGTGCGCTCCCGAGTGTGACACCTGCGAGAACACGCCGGAGTGCATGGCCATCTCCGACTGCCAGGCGTTGTGCGAGGACTGCCTGAACTCCGCCGATTGCGAATATCGTACGGAGTGCGATCCATTCTATTGGGACTGCGGCTACTCCACTTCCTATTGCCTCGACGACTGCAAGGCGCTGCACCCGGCGGGAACGGCGGCGTGGGACGCCCTGACCGAGACTTGCCTGCCGGACAAGTGCAGCGGCACGGATCAGTGCGGCAGCTCCTGCTCCGCTTCGGCGGGCAGGACTCCGTCGTCCGGGGCCGCGCTGCTGCTGGCGCTCGCGGGAGGGCTCGCGCTGTCGAGGCGACGCAAGCTGGCGTGATCCGGGAGACGTGCTCGACCCCTGCGCGACGGCGATCCGTAGCCGTTCATAATCGCCGGGCACGTCCTGTCGCAGTACGCGATGTACTGCGTGTCGGTGGATTCGGTGCAGGAGGTGAGCCGCCCCGCGCTGCGTTCCAAGCACGCCGCAGGTCGATCGCGCTTTGCGTGGCTCTGCCGGCCGAGTAGCGTGCGCGCCGTCATGTGCGGTGTCATCGGACTGATCTTCGAACGAACCCGGAAGGACCTGGGGCTCGTGGCAGCCGAGCTGCTGCAGACCCTCGAGTACCGGGGCTATGACTCCACCGGTGCTGCTGTCCAGGGCGACTCTCCCGACGACGTGCGCCTCGTCAAGGGCGTCGGCGCGCCCTCCGTCATGGTGCACAAGCTCGGCATCGTGAAGATGGAAGGCCGGGTGTTCTGCGGCCAGGTCCGATGGGCCACCTTCGGTGCCGTGACCGACGCCAACTCGCAGCCGCACGTCGTGCGGTGCAAGGCGCACCTGTATGGCGCGCACAACGGCAACGTCACCAACTGCGACGATTTGAAGGCATGGCTGACGGCGGAAGGACACCAGGTAGCGTCGGACAACGACGGCGAGATGGTGGTGCACACGATCGAGCACTTCTTCGCTCTCGAGCTCGCGTCGATGCCGCAGGCGCAGCGGGAGAATTCCAACGTGCGCCGTGCGTGCATGCGCGCAGCGATCGTGCGCGGGTGTGCGCGGCTGAAGGGCTCGTTCGCGGCGGTCGTGGTGGATCCGGTCAGCGCCTGCGTGTGGGCCATCAAGCAGGGTTCCAGCCTGTACTTCGGCTTCGGCGCCGACGATGCCGGCGGCAGCTTCCGGATCGCCTCGAGCGATCTGTCGTCGGTGCTCAGGCTCACGCGCGTCCTGGTTCCCATGCACGAGGGGGAGTTCGCGGAGTACGACGCGACGGGGCACTGCCTGTACGCGATTCCCCCTGTGGACAACCGTTCCGCGGTTCTGCCCGGCGCGACGAGTCTGCACCGGGAGCCGGTCCGCAGCCGCCTGCGGGCCAAGGACACGGGCCTCGTTCCGCCGTTCGAGACCTTCATGGACCAGGAGATCTCGGCGCAGCAGGAGACCTGCCGCAACGTCGTGAGCGTGTTTCTCGGCGGAAGCTCCCTCGCGCGAAGCGTCGCTCCAGCCCTCGCCGCGTGCGAGTTCCTCCCGGACCTCGAGCGGCTGGTGCAGGCGATGCTCGACGCCTACGACGACGCGACGATTCGCCGCGGCTTCCACGCGGTGGCCGACCTGCCAGCATGCCGCGCCCTGATCGACGGTCTGCCCGAGGAGCTGCGCGTGCGTCGGCTGCTGGAGCCCTCCGCGGATCTGGCGGATCGGCTCGTGTCGCAGGAGGCAGGCTTCCTCGCGGACCTCGTACCCATGGCGCGAGGGCCGCACGACCTGGCGGTCATCCGCCTGGTCGACGCCTTGCTCGAGCTCGAGGAGCTGCGGAGCTTCTCCAACGCGGTCGAAGGGTTCGTGCAGACCGCCATGGCGTGCCTGCGCAGGAGCGGTCGGATCTACGTCGTCTGCTGCGGGTCGTCGTTCCACGCCGCCAAGGCTGCGTGCCTCTTCTTCAACGAGCTCGCGTGCACCGAGCTCATCCCGATCCTTCCCGGCGAGTTCCGCGGGCAGTACTCGCGCTCGCTGCGCGACGGGGACCTGTTCGTGGCGGTGAGCCAGAGCGGCGAGACCAAGGACCTCATCGACGTCCTCAACTCGATCATCGCGTCGGGAAAGGACATCCAGCGGATATCGCTGGTGAACAACGTGAGCTCGACGCTGGCGCAGGAGAAGAGCCATCTGGTGATACCGCTTCGGTGCGGCCCGGAGGTGGCGGTGCCTGCGACCAAGAGCTTCATCAACCAGGTGACGCTGTTCTACTGCCTGGCGCTGCGCCTGGGAGAGCGTCGGCTCGAGGCCACCGAGCAGGGGGCGGCGGGGGGCTGGAACGCGGAGCCGGACGAGGTCGGGCGGTTGCGGGCGGAGTTGCACACGCGACGGCAGAAGCTCCTCGACCTGCCGCTGCTGATCGGTGAGACCGTGGCGAGCACCGACGCGTCGGTGGAGTGCGCGGCGCAGATGCTGTACCTCGCGCCCAGCACCCACGTGCTCGCGACCCGCATCACCGCCGTCGCCAAGGAGGGGGCCCTGAAGATCCGCGAGGTGGTCCTGAATCACACCGAAGGGTTCGAGGGCTCCGAGTTCAAGCACGGACCGAACACCATCCTCGGGTTCAATACCCTCTTCGGTCCCCTCGCCCTCGATTCCCTGCTGCGTCGCCTGGGCAAGACCGTCGAGACAATCGCCTCCGAGGGAATCGCCCGTCCCCTTGCGCCCGACGCCATCCCGAGGCTCGTGCAGGCCGCGGTCGATGCCGTGTTCCACCCGACTCCCCGCCCCTTCTCCCTGGCCGCCGACGAGCAGGCGGTGTTCGATCAGCTCGTCGATCGCGCCGATCTGCTGTCCGCCCTCCGCAGCGACTACCCGCTGATCTACGTCACCGGTCCCGACGAGCAGGACGTGCACCTGACGGTATCCCAGATCAACACGCACAAGATCCGCGGAGCGAGCACCGTCGTGGTGGCCGAGGATCACCCGGCCCTGCACCAGGCTGCCTCGAAACCGCCCGCGGACAATCCGGGCTACCAGTCGGTCTACATCACCCTGCCACGCACCAACGACACGATGATGACCGTCTTCTCCGCCACCGTCGTGCTCCAGCGCCTCGCCCTCAAGATGAGCCTGCTCAAGGCCCAGTACCTCGATCGCCTCGGGATCCACGACCACGGCGTGCACCCCGACGTCCCCAAGAACGTGAGCAAGTCGATTACGGTCGATTGACCCGGAGCAGCGCGTCGAGCGACAGGGCCCGCAGCAGCTCCTTGCGTATCGGCCGCTTCGCGTCCCAGAACACCCTCGCCTCGAAGAACTCCCGCGCAGCCGGTCCGTTCAGCGCCTCGCACAGCGCTTTCGCCTGCTCTCTCGTCGCACACGGAAGGAAGTACGCCGTGTCGTCGACCATCACCGCCCGCCCCCCGATCGGCTCCACCAGGGTGAAGGACAAGCGCTTGTACAGGCCGCATATCGCCACCTTGTACGGCGCGAAGGAGTATTCCCCCACACCGAACATCGCAAAGGGGGGCTGACCTCGATACACGCTGCTCTTGCGCGCCTCGAACCGTCCGCGGTGACGCTGCAGATAGCGCCACAGACGCGGCGCCCGCTCGCGCAGCGACTCCGTGTCCTCTCCCAGCCTCCGCTGCGTGACAATCACCTCCCTGCGCGGAACCGCACGCCCCTTGGCCAGATCCGAGCCCTTGAGCAACGGGTGAACCAGCGCCTCCTCGACCTCGACGCGCTCACCGAGCCGGTTGGCAAGCCACGACGCCGTCCGCTCCAGCTCCATCACCGCGGCACAGTCGTGCTTGAGCCCGGACCGCCATTCCAGAGTCGATATCCCTTGGAGGGATTCGGTCCTCCGATATGCGTCGACATCGCTGCACGCCGCGCCGTCCACGACTCCCATCCAACGCTCCGGCGCCGATGCGCCGAGCGAGCGATACACGGGCCATCGCATATCGCCCCTGCCCTCCGATTCCGGAGAGACCACGAGGAGAACTGCGTCCACCGAAGCCCCGAAGTGACGGTGCGCATCAACCCGGCGCACCTCTCCCGCGAGACGCCAGCCCTCCGCGGCGGCGTGCTCCATGACCCGGCGGGCCACTGTGGCCTTGCACAGCATGGCGAGGGCAAAACGACGTCCCCGGGCAGCTGCGATGAGGCGGGAGATCATCCACTCGGAGATGTCGAAGTTGCTCGTGCCCGTCTTCGCGTCGATCCCGCGTCGTCCCCTCGCATTGCGCTTCTCGGGAAGATTGCCTGCTCGGACGGCGCCGAGAGCCGCGCTCGTGACCCAGGGCGGATTGCCCAGGATCAGGAGCGGCTCGGGCAGGAGCGCCAGCTCGGCTTCCCACGGGACCGTGAAGAAGTCCGCGGCTCGCAGCAGACAACGGTCCGCAGGAAGGCACGCGCGCGCGGCCTCGACGTACCGGTCGTTGAGGTCGAGCCCCGCGAGGATCGCACGCGGGAATGCGGACGCGGCTTCGCGCAGGAACATGCCCTTTCCGCAGGTCGGCTCGAGGACTGCCGCAGCCCCGGGCATCCTTTCGCGCATCAGCGCGATCACCTCCCGCGCGAGCGGAGCCGGCGTTTGCCAGTCCCCGAACACCATGCGACGCTCGTCGGGCGAAACCGTCTCTGGGGGACGCGCGGCCATCGCGATCCGTCAGACCGCTCCACCTGGAGCGCAGAACCGCGATCTCGCCGTTCGTGAACGCATCGGTCGAGCCTATTCGCGCCCCTCGGCACCCGCAACCCCCCACGTGCTCGGCTCCGTTCCCCGACCGTCCTTGCCGCAGGTCATTTCTGGAACCAGATGTCGATCGGGCCCTGAGCCGGCCCGCGTGGAAGACCGATCGGGAGGGAGCGACATGGGACGGCACCGCTGGGCGGGAGTGTGCGTCTGCGCCTTGGCGGCGGCCTGCAACGACAGCCGCGACGCAGGGGGCTACGGGGGAGAGGGGTGGAACGGCGAAGGGGGTGACAACGGCGAAGGGGGTGACAACGGCGAAGGGGGTGACAACGGCGAAGGGGGCGCCGCGGGAGGCTCGAGCATCGGAGATGGCGACTTGATCAACGGCGACTTCGAGCAGGGGCCCGACGTCGGCTGGGACCAGGAGCCTTATCCACTGATCTTCCCTGCAAGCGAATACGGCGTGTCGGCGTGGTCCGGTCAATACGTTGCCGTGCTCGGACCTGCTCCGGATGATCGCGCCTCGGCCGCGATCTCCCAGCGGGTGGCCTTGCGCGACTGCTATCCTGAGCTGCAGTTCGCCGTCTGGATCCAATCCGACGAGCCGTGCGACCCGCCGTGGTGGGACGACATGGGCTTGTACGTCAATGGCGAGGCGGTCATTCGCAACGATCGGTTGTGCACGACCGACAGCACCGGAGGGTGGCAGGAAGGGACGGCGGATCTGAGCGCATGGTCCGGACAGACGGTGACGATCTCGTTCCGGCTTTCGACGGTCTACGGCGATCCGCTGGCGAGCACCGTCGGCTTGGATGCGATGAGGATCATTTGCCAGTGACCTCGTCCACAGACGAGGACGGCTGCGCGTCGATGGCACCCCGGACGGCGTTTGCGAGCGCGACCGCGTCGTAGGGCTTCGGAAGGAATCGGAGCCGGTTCTGGGCCAGGCCCTCGGCCAGCGGCACGTTGTCGTTGTAGCCGGAGGTAAAGAGCGTCTTGAGCGACGGACGCAGGGCGCGGAGACGCTCCGCGAGCGCGGGGCCGTCGATACCGGGAAGCACAACGTCGGTAAAGAGTAGATCCAGCGGGCCATCCAATTCCGCAACGAGCGACAGGGCGGTCTCGGCATCGGGGGACGCGACCACGCGATAGCCGAGGATCTGCAGGATGCGCACCGTGGTGTCGCGGATCAGGGGGTTGTCCTCGACCAGTAGGATGCGCTCGGAGCCGCGAGGGGGCGTTGCGGACGACTGCGCGGGGCGCGAGGCCGTTGCCTCGGCAAGCCTGGGGAATAGCAGCCGGAAGGTGGTGCCTCGCCCCAGCTCGGACGACACCTCGATGCCGCCTCCACACTGCTCGACCGCGGTGTGCACGATCGCGAGTCCGAGGCCGGTGCCCTTGCCCGTCGCCTTGGTCGTGAAGAACGGCTCGAAGATGCGGGCTCTCACGTCGGCGCTCATCCCGATGCCCGTGTCCGTGACGGACAGGACCACGTGGTCCCCTGGAGACAGCCGAGGATGGGCAGCGCACGCGGCCGCGTCGAGCGACACGGTCGCCAGCTCGATGATCAGCCGTCCACCGCCGGGCATCGCATCGCGGGCGTTCACCGCGAGGTTGAAGACGATCTGCTCGATCTGGGTCGGGTCGATGCGCACGCGGCAGGGAGCGGGCGCACGGTGGAAGTCGAGCTGGATGCGCTCCCCGATCAGCCGCGCCACCATCTTGCTGAAGGACTCCACGCGTTCGTTCAGGTCGAGCTCCTCCGGCTCCAGCTGTCGCTTGCGTGAGAACGCGAGCAGTTGCGAGGTGAGCCGCTCGGCGCTGCGGGCTGCCTGTCGGATCTGCTCGAGGTTGGCGTAGCGGGAGTCGGAGGGCTCGGTGTCCGAGAGCGCCATCTCGACGTTGCCGTAGATCGCGGTGAGCAGGTTGTTGAAGTCGTGCGCCACGCCTCCGGCGAGCTGTCCGATGGACTCCATCTTCTGCGACTGACGAAGCTGCTCCTGGTGGCGACGCAGCTCCGTGATGTCGATGAACGCGGCGAGGAAGCGGCCGTCGGGGAGACGCGCCACCGACAGGGCCGTGTCGGACACCTTTCCCGATCGGCCGATCAATGCGACCTCGCAGGTCGAGGCTTTTCCGTGAGCATCGACTACGCCCTGCGCCTTGAAATTCTCCACGCGCGCCTGCTCCCGCGGGGCGATCAGCTCGACGAAGGGGCGTCCGACGAGCTCCTGGCGGGACCAGCCGGTGAGCTCCTCCAACTCCCGGTTCACGATGCCGAGGGTCGCGTCGGCCTCGACGATGGCCAGCGCGCTTCCGCTGTTTTCGAAGATGGTGCGATATCGCTCCTCCGAGGCGGACAACGCGGTTTGGGCGGAGGTGAGCTCCGCGAGCCGGTTCTCGAGACTCTCCCACGCCGAGACGAGCTCGAGCTGCATGGTTCGAAAAGCGTGCGCCAACGCTCCCACTTCGTCCGCGCGCTCCTCCTCCTGCTGCGTCGCGACCGGGGTCTTCAATTCACCGGAGGCAATCCGCCGCGCCGCTGCCGTCAGCCCCTCGATCGGACGCAGCAGACGCCGCGACACGAGCATTCCTGCTGCGCCCGCCGCGAGCACGCCGAGGACCCCCAGCGCTATCAGGATCTTCGTCATGTGTTGGGTGGACTCGAAGGCCTCGACTTCGGACAGCTCCACGACGACGGCCCACTCGGTCTTGGCGATGGGCACCAGAAGACCGATCACCTCTTCGCCGGACAGTCCCTGGTAGGCGTGGACATGCGGCTCGGACACCGGCCCCCGCTCCCGAACGAACTCGGAGACCGGAGGCATCGCGGACATGTCCTCGCCATGCCGCTGGAGCACCTTCGACGCGCGCTGGTAGGCGAGAAAGCGTCCCTTCGAATCGACCAGATACGCGTAGCCGCTCTGCCCGATGCGGAGACGGGAGACCTCCATCCACAGCCGGCTCACGTTCGCGTCGGCGACAAGCACGCCTTGGAAGTCCGGCGAACGGAAGGGGATCGCGATCTGCATCGACAACAGGCCGCTGTCCGGCGAGATGCGCACCGCGCTGATCCACGTTCGACCGGAGCCGGCTTCGGCGATTCCCGGCTCACCCGCGCGGGAGACCAGCTCCCCCGGAAGATACGTGTGGAAGCGGGACACGCGCGCGACCTCGCGTCCGGACTGATCGACCAAGGCCACCTGCGTGAAGGGAGAACGCGGGGCGAGCAGCGCTGCCTCGAACGTGTCCCGCCTCCAATCGAGCAGCTCCTGTCCCCGGGCACCGCCAGGGCCGCGCGCCGCCGTGCTCTCCACCAGCGCGAGCACGTTGGTGAGGTTCTCCGTGTGCGACGACACCAGCAGGGCGACCTTCTCGGCGTTCTTCGTGAGTAGCCGGCGCGCATTCTCCCTCTCGGCATCGCGAACCAGCCACAACAACGCCGAGCCCAGCAGCACGAGGCACACCACCACCACGAGCATCGACCAGCGGCCGATCCGCGCCGAAAGGCTCCGGCTCCAGAGAATGTGCTGAGGTGCGACTACACGAGGCATCTTCGGCTCAGGGTAGCAGGGGTTCGGCTGCCGCGGACTCCAAAGGCCACACCGTGACCAGCTTCCCTCGTTGGATCTGCTCCACGAAAAGCCGCGCCGTCTCGTTCTGACCGTCTGCATCGAAGCGGAGCCGGTCCGACGGAAGAATCATCCGCGGCCCTGCAGGCAGATCCGTGGCGGCCAACGCATCCCGAATCGCCCTTCGATCCGTCGACCGCGCGCGCTCGATCGCGTCCGCGAGCACCCACACGGACTGGTACGCGTACGCGCTGTCGCCCGTGACGTCGTGACCAAAACGCCTCCTGAAGCGTTCGTTCAGCGCCGAGCCTTCTCGCGTCGATCGTGCGTACTCCGACACGGCGAAGGTCCCATCGGCAACGCCGCCAAGACGCTGCACGTACTCCGGTGACACCGTCCCCCCCGCCATGTCCACGAGCAATGCCGTCGACCCTGCCTCGTGCAAGGCCCGCCGGATCAGCACGCTGTCATTCAGGTACGTCACCTCCAGGATCACGTCGGGGCGCGCAGCCAACACCCGCGCAACCTCGGCGCGCATGTCCACCACCCCGGACGCCACGTACGGGACCACCGCGACGAGCTCGAAACCCCGGGCGCGCAACGCACGCTTCTGCGCCTGCGCCGTCGAGGTGCCGAAGTCGGAGTTCTCGTGCAGCAACGCCACGCGCCGCACCGGACGGCCCGTGCGCGCGGAGAGCTCCTCGAGAAAGCGGATCTGATCACGGCAGTAGAAGTCCACCTTCGGCTGCGTCCGGAAGGTGTACCGGAAGCCGCGCTCGATGATGATGTCCGCCAGCGAGACGCTCACCACGAAGGGCGTCTCCAGACGCTCGGCCACCAGAGTCGCCGGCTTCGTCACGCTGCTCTGATAGGCGCCGACGATCCCGACGACCCCCTCCTGGACGATGAGCCGCTCGGTCTCCCGGGCCCCGACATCGGGATCACCACGCGAGTCGGCGGCGCGCAGCTCGAAGCGCTGCCGTCCGAAGGATGGGATCCCGCCCGCGGAGTTGACGTCCTCGACGGCGAGGATCACTCCATCGAGGCTGTCCTTGCCCTTGTCGGCCAGCTCGCCGGTCAGCGGGAAGAGCGCGCCGAACACGACGGTGTCCGGAGCGCGCGCCGCGCGCTCGCGACACCCGACCACAGTCCCGCCGAAGAGCGCAGCCAAGCCCATCGTGAGGAGACGGCGTCGCACGTCCACCGAGAGGGGTCCTTCCCGCCCCTGTCTGGTTCGTGCGTGACGCCGATACACGTCGCGAAAATAACCCGGGGGTCCCCCGATGTCGAGCGTTGCAGCCACCCCGCCATCGCACCTCGACTCACCCCCGCCGAGACGTGATACCTTGCCACCATGCCGCCGCTCCTCGGCCCCTCCCCGGACAACCCGCACCCGAAGGATGGATTCCCTCGGGTGTGCTTCATCAGGAACACGATCTCCAATCCCAATATCGTCGTCGGCGATTACACCTACTACGACGATCCCGAGGACGCCGAGAACTTCGAGCGCAACGTGCTCTATCACTACCCGTTCATCGGCGACAAGCTCGTGATAGGGAAGTTCTGCGCCATCGCCCAGGGCGTCCGATTCATCATGAACGGCGCCAATCACAAGAGCTCCGGATTCTCGACCTACCCCTTCGGGATCTTCGGACAGGGCTGGGAAGCCGCAATCCCCGGCCCCGGCGATCTGCCCTACAAGGGAGACACCGTCGTCGGCAATGACGTCTGGATGGGTTTCGAGTCTGTCATCATGCCCGGGGTCCGCATTGGCGACGGCGCCATCGTCGCGGCCCGCTCCGTGGTCGTGCGCCGCGTCCCCCCCTACGCCGTCGTCGGCGGTAATCCCGCGCAAGTGCTGTACACCCGCTTCCCAAGGCACGTCGTCAAGGCGCTGCGGGAGCTCGCCTGGTGGGACTGGGACATCGCGAAAATCACCAGGAACCTGCCCGCCATCGTGTCTGCGGATCTCGACGCCCTGCGCAATGCCCGGTGACCCACGAAGCCCACCGGCAGAACGGATCGCCTACGGCTTCCCGCGCCGTGACCCCTTGCGGGGCTCGCGCGCAGGTGCAGACGAGGATTGCGTCCCTCCCACCGGACGAATGGCCCGCAGGCACAGATCCAAGGCGATTCGTCCTTGTGCAACCGGATCGCCATCGGGGTCGTGCAGGGCGCCGAGCATCACGTCGCGAAGGGCGCCGGCCATGAAGCGCTGCAGAAGCATGGGATCCTGGCGCTCCACGACGCCTTCGTCCATCCCCTGCTTCAGCAGCTCCACCGACGCATCGCAGTAGCGATCCCGCCCCTCACCGCCTCGGCGTGCAACCGCCGAACGCGCGCCGATCGGTTCGGATTCCATGAGACCTTCGTAGAGAGCGAAGGTGAAGAACGCCTTGTGTTTGACGATGAGCTGCAGCATGCGGTTGAATCGGGCGCGGAACCTGCCCTCGAACCCGCGTGGGTCCTCCGGGCGAACCTGCAGCGTGTCCATGAACTCCCGC
Organism: uncultured Polyangiaceae bacterium; assembly: GCA_964393505.1. Lineage (GTDB taxonomy): Bacteria > Myxococcota_A > Polyangia > Polyangiales > Polyangiaceae > JACRCQ01. The sequence continues at coordinate 5,460 of CAYMUE010000117.1, read as the reverse complement.
TCCCGCTCCGCCAGCAACGCCGAGACGATGTCCTCTTTCTGGGCGAAGTGGTTGTAGACGGTCCCCACAGACACCCGCGCAAGCTTCGCGATGTCCTGGATGCGCGCGCCCTCGACCCCGTGCTCCGCGAGCACGATCTCGGCTGCAGTCAGCACCGCACGACGATACATCGCCTTGGTCTCGTCGCGGAGGGAGGGTGCAACGGCTGGCGCTGCGGTTCTGGCAGTGTGACGATCGACCTTGACGCGAGGCATGGCAGTTTCCTCATCGCATCTTGCCGAGGAACGACCACGCGGCACAAGCAGAAACGGGACCACCGAGCCGCCCTTCATGAAACGACGAGGTGGCTCGCCGGCGTGGAATCGTCCCCGCGGCGGCTGCCTCGCTCCCGAAGACCAAGCCTCGCCATCCTGTCGAGCAGCGTGGTCCTCCGCATGCCCAGCAGCCTCGCTGCCTGCGACCGGTTGTTCCCGCACGAGGCCAACGCCTCGCAGATGATCGATCGCTCCACCGCTTCCATCCGCTCCTGAAGCGACCTGGGCGCAGCCCCCTCACCGCCTTGCCCGGCGAACTCCCGCTCCGTCAGCCGCTCGCGCGGCAACGAAGTCTCGTCGAGATCGGCCCCGTCCCCGAGCGCCACCATCGACGTAATCATGTGCTCCAACTGCCGAACGTTGCCCGGCCACGACATCGCCCCGAGCGCCGCGAGCGCGCCCGCCGTCAGCCTCACCGCTCCGACTCCGAACCGCTTCGAGGCCTCCCGAACGAAGTGCGCCGCGAGCTCGGGCACGTCCTCAAGCCTGTCCCGCAGCGGCGGTACGTCGATCCGCGCGACCGCCAGCCGATAGTACAGGTCCGCACGAAACCACCCCGCAGCGATCCCGACCTGCAAGTCCGTGTTCGTGCAGGCCACCACACGCACGTCCACGCGCGTCGCCGCGCCGCTCCCCACCGTCTGGATCTCGCCAACCTCGAGCGCCCGAAGCACCTTCGGCTGAATCTCCAGAGGCAAGGCCTCCACCTCATCCAGCTGCAACGTCCCGCCGTGCGCCCTGCCGAAGTAGCCGCGGTGCGACCGCAACGCCCCCGTGAACGAACCCCGTTCGTGCCCGAACAGCTCCGACTCCGCCAACGACGCCGGGATTGCACCGCAGTTGACGCGCACGAACGGCCCGTTGCTCCTGCCGCTCATCGCGTGCAACCGTCTTGCCACCAGCTCCTTGCCCGTGCCGGTCTCGCCCGTGACGAGGACGGTCAGGTCCCGGGCCGCCAGCCGGTCCACGACGCCGAGCAGACGTTGGACTTGCGGGCTCGAGCCGACAATGCTGCCTGGGTTGTGCTCGCACGAGGCTCCCTGTCCCTGCAATAGCGCTGGGATGGAGTCGTCGATATCCCTACTACGAGGTTCGTCACAAAGCATTGCGTTCCTCCTCACTGCGCGGCCGCCTCGGCCTCGCCTCCGGACACGATCTGCGTTCTGCGCACCGGCCTGAACCGCTTCAGCCATTGCCCAGCACCGTCGAGCACCGAATACACCACCGGCACCACCCCCAACGTCAGGAACGTCGAGGTCACCAGGCCACCGATGATCGCCACGGCCATGGGGACGCGTGTCTCTGCGCCATCCCCGCGCGCCAGGGCCACCGGGATCATTCCCGCGATCATCGCCACCGTGGTCATCAGAATCGGACGCAGCCGCACCGGGCCCGCCTCGAGCAGCGCCTCGCGCACGCCACGCCCCTGCTCGCGGAGCTGGTTCGTGAACTCCACTAGGAGAATGCCGTTCTTCGTCACCAACCCCATCAGCATGATCATGCCGATCATCGCGAAGATCGACATGTCCTGATGGGCGAGCAGCAGTGCGCCGATGGCGCCGATCACCGACAACGGCAGCGACATCATGATCGACAGCGGGTGCGTCAGGCTCTCGAACTGCGCGGCGAGGATGATGTAGAGCAGAATCACGCCCAGCAGAATCGCCAGCGCGAAGCTGCGAAGTGTCGCCGCCATCTCGCCCGCGCCACCCTCGAATCCCGTCTTCACCGATGCAGGCAGGTTCGCCGCGGCGAACTCCTCGAGCGTCCTCATTCCCTCGCTCAGGCTCGCTCCGTGCAAGTCGGCGTACAGGGTGATCTGGCGAACCTGCGATTCGCGGTCGATTTGCACAGGCCCCTCCCCCGCCTTGAGCTCCGCAACGCTCCGGAGCTCGACCAGGGCGCCCGACGGGCTGCGCACCTGCACCGCCCCGAGGGCCGCCGGATCCGCCAGGACCGCGTCGGGAAGAACTACGTGGATCTCCGAGGTACCCGCATCGTCACGGAAGTCCGCGACCTTGTCACGACCGAGCAGGACCCTGAGGTTCTGACCCAAGGGAGCCGCCGCGATTCCCAAGGAAGCCGCGCGATCCCGGTCCACGACGACATCGACCTGCGGCTTGCCGGTGCGGTAGCTCATGTCGACATCGACGAACCGCGGATCGGAGCTCATCATGTCGCGAGTCTTCTCGGCTGCCGCGAGCAGGGAGTTCCAGTCCGCGCTCCGGAGGCTGAACTGGATCTCCTGCGGCCGAGAGCCCCCTCCGCTCGCACTCGATGCGTCGGTGATGGCCAGACGCGTCCCCGGCACCGCCTTCAGCATCGCACGCAGGTGTTCCTTGAGCTGCTTCTGCGAGTACGACCTCTCCTGGATGGGCACGAGGTTGACGAGAATCTCACCCTTGTGAACCTCTTCGCGCACGCCACCGCCGGCCGTGCTGAAGACGCTCCGCACCCCCGGAACCCTCTCGATCTGCTCTACAAGGTCCGTCACCTGTCGCCCGGTCTCCTCGAGCCGGCTCCCCGACGGCAGCTCCAGCGACACCTTCACCGACGACATGTCCTGCGCGGGCATGAAGGAGAACTCCAGCTTCCGGGCCACCAGCACCGTGAGCACCATCAACGCTGCCGCGGCGACAAGCGTCCACGCCCGATTCCGGAGCAGCACGTCCAGCACCCTGCGATATCCGCGCTCCGTCGCCCCCAGAGCCCGCTCGACCAGCCGCCACACAGGCCGATCCAACACCCCGCCCTCGCGCAGCAGCCGCGAGGACATCATCGGCGTCAGTACCATCGACACCCCGTACGAGATGAGAATCGCCCCCGCCACCGTCACCCCGAACTGGTAGAACATGCGCCCGACAATGCCCTCCATGAACGCCACCGGGAGGAACACCGCGACGATCGACATCGTCACCGCCAGCACCGCTATCGCAATCTGCTTCGTTCCGACGGCCGCTGCCTCCATCGGCGACATCCCCTGCTCCAAACGACGCACGATGTTCTCGATCACCACGATGGCGTCGTCGATCAGCAGCCCGATCGACAGCGTCAGCGCCAGCATCGTCACGATGTTGAACGTGAACCCCAGCGCACGCATCACTGCGAAGGTGCCCACGACCGAGGTCGGCAACGCCACCGCCGCGACGATCGTCGAGCGCCAGTTGCGCAGGAACACCAACACCACCACCACCGCCAGCAGACCTCCCAGCAGCATGTCCTCCTCGACCGCACCGATCGAGCTGCGAATGAATCGCGCCCCGTCGTTGACGACCTCGAGATCGCACCCTTGCGGGAGCTGGGAGCGAATCTGAGCCAGGTTGGCGTTGATCGCGTCCGCCACCTGCACCGTGTTCGCCCCCGACTGCTTCTGAATCGTCATGCCGACCGCCGGAGTGTGGCCGAGACGCGCCATGCCTCGCGCTTCCACCGGGCCGACCGTCACGTCGGCCACGTCCGCGAGCCGGACCGGAGCTCCGCTCGGACTCGCGAGCACCACGCCGCGCAGCTCCTCGACCGAGTGGGACTCTGCCCGCAGCTTGACGGTGCGCTCCATCCCGGGCTCGGTCGTCCTGCCGCCCGCCATGTCGAGATCCTGCGCCCGCATCGCCGCCACCGCGTCGAGCGGCGTCAACCCGAAGGCCCGCAGCCGCAGCGGATCGAGCGTCACCCGGACCTCCCGCTCGCGATCCCCGAACAGGTTGACCACACCCACCCCGCCGATCTGCTGCAACGACGGCTTGACGACATCGTCGGCGAGGCTTGTCAGCCGCTCCTGCGCAAGCGGTCCGCTGAGGGACAAGGTGACAATCGGCAGCGCTCCCAGATCCAGCTTGTTCACGACGGGAGTCCGGATATCCGAGGGGAGGCTCGACAAGGCGGACTGCACCCGATCGCGCACGTCCTGGGCTCCCACCTCGATGTCGCGCTCGAGCTCGAGCCTCACGACGATCTGCGAGACGTTCTCGAGGTTGATGGAGTTGAGCTTCTGGAGTCCCGGCACGGTGTTGAGCACCTCCTCCAGGGGCTCGGTCACGTCCTTCTCGATCGTCTCGGGGTCGGCGCCGGGCAGCACCGTGGTCACGGTGATGATCGGGATGTCCACGTTCGGCAGCTGATCGACACCGATCTTCGGCCAGGAGAAGACGCCGAACACGACAACGGCCAGGATGATCATGGACGTGAGGATCGGTCGCTTGATGAACAACTTGATGGGATCCACAGCGTGCCTTTTCTGCTCAGGGTCAATCGGCCAGGGCGCGAACCGCCTCGCCCTCGCGAAGCCCACTCGCACCGAGCGCAACGAGGTCGTCCGCGGACAGCCCCTCGGTCACGAGAGCCGTCCCGGGCTTGATCGCTGCCGCCTTCACCTGCTTGCGATGGAGTCGGTCCCCCTGCACGACGAATACGTACGAGCGCCCCCCGTCCGCGATCACCGCGGTCGCTGGCAAGTACAGCCCCGCGAGCGAGGGCGCCGCAGCCAGCTCCGCCGTCGCGAGGGTCCCGGGCCGCAAGGAGGGATCCGCCGGCGCGACCACGTCCGCGAGCACCTCTATCGTGCGTGATTGGGGCTCGACGGCCGCCCCCAATGCGGAGACGCGAACCTGGAACGGAGTGCCGGAAGGACTCGCGGTCGCCGGGAGCAGATCGCCGAGGTGCAACAGGGGAGCGAGGGCCTCGGGCACGGCCATGCGGACCTCGAGGTGGTCGGGATCCACGAGCGTGAGGAGCGGAGTCGGGGGCATGCCACTGACCGAGTCACCTGCGTTCTTGAAGCGCGCCGACACGACGCCTGCAAACGGCGCCCGGATCGTCGCGTCGCTGATCTGCTGGCTCGCGGCACGCTTCGAGGCCGCGGTCTGATCGACCTGCGCCGAGGCGATGTCGAGCGCCATGCGCGACTTGTCGTAGACCGCGTCGGCGAGCGCGCCTTGTTCGTGCAACGCCTTGGCACGCTCCGCCTCGGTCGTCGCATTGCCCAGATTGGCGCGGGCGAGCTTCTCGGCCGCTCGGGCGTTCTGCAGGGAGATCGACGCCATCGAGGCGTCGATTCGCACCAGGGTCTGGCCGGGCTTGACGCGGTCGCCGACGCGGACGGCGAGGTCATGGGAGAAAACCTTCTGTTTTCCTGCAGAAATTTTTATCC
>CAYMUE010000116.1:15247-20976 GCA_964393505.1 uncultured Polyangiaceae bacterium | reverse complement strand
CTAACGCAGGCCGATCCGACGACGGACCACAGCCAGGAGATCCGGCTTCTGCAGGAGAAGGTGCAGTCGGACGTGCTCCCCGCGCTGTTCCAGATCCACAACACGCTGGTGGACACCGCCGGAGTGACGGGACTGGTGCCGCTGTGGTCGTCGATGGTGGCGAAGCGCGTCCCGGGATACCCGACCTTCCTGACGAACGAATACCTGCGGCCCACCAATGCCCAGCTCGACTACTATCGTGGAATCCAGACGATCGCAGTCGCGCTCGTGGTCGAAACCTACCATGCGCAGTCTCCCACGGACCCGAGCATGGCAGTTCACTACCTGAACCTGCTCGACGCCAACCTCGCTCAGCAGCGCTCGTATCTGCCGAGTCCGCTGCTGCCCGACGACAACCTGATCGTCGACACCCGTTCGAACCTGATGTGGCAGCGCAAGCTCCCGATGCCCTCGATGGCGGGCGGAGAACCCAACCCTTACACGACCTACGAGCTGGCGATTCCCTACGTGCAGGCGATGCGGAACGGCGGCTACGCCGACTGGCAGCTTCCCACCGTGGCGCAGCTCCAGACGCTCAACGTCGGAGCCAGCGGCAAGCTCTACCTGTACTTGAATGCAAACGGATTCCGCATGAACAGCTTCCAGGTCCTGCTGAGCAGCGATCGCAACTGCCTCTTCGGAACGTATGACGGGACGACGGCGTGTGGCAGCTGGATGACCGGCGCGGGCGTACCGTTCGCCGTGCGCACGTGGAGGCCGGCCAGGTGAGGAGTGACGGCGACGACGTCAGTGGGGGTCAGGGTTGGGCGTAGCGCTTTCGCTTGCGCCAGAGCGTGGAGGCGTCGATGCCCAGTACCCTGGCAGCCTCTTCCGCGGATGGATGGCGAGCGGTCACGCGAAGGATATGCTCGCGCTCGACGTCCTCGATGGTGAAGTCTCCTCCAAGGCTGGGCCCTCCGGGTGTGCAGTCGGCCATGCGCTCCGGCAGTGCCTGCGGTTCGAGCCGCTGTGCAGGCCACAGGATGATCGCCCTCTCCATCACGTTCCGAAGCTCGCGGAGATTGCCGGGCCACCCGTAGCGCAGCAGCGCCTGCTCGGTGGTCTCCGACAACTCCGGCGCGGCCCGGCTTGCGGACCGGGCGAAGAAGGCGAGGTAGTGGCGTGCCAGCGTCGTGATGTCCTCGCGCCGCTCGCGCAGCGGCGGCAGCGTGATCTCCACGACGTTGAGGCGGAAGAGCAGGTCTTCCCGGAACCTGCCCTGGCGCACGTCTTCCTCCAGATTCCGGTTGGTCGCGGCGATGATCCGGACGTCGGCGCGTCGCGTGCGGGTGTCGCCCACGCGCTCGAACTCGCGCGTCTGCAGGAAGCGCAGGAGCTTGGCCTGGAGTCCGGGGGAGATTTCGCCGATCTCGTCGAGGAACAGCGTGCCTCCCTCGGCAGCCTCGACGCGGCCCGCCTGGTCGCGCGTCGCCCCGGTGAACGCACCACGCACGTGACCGAACAGCTCGCTGGCGAGCAGCTCTTCGGAGAGCGTGGGACAGTTGATTGTGACCATGGCGTGATCACGCCGGGGGCTCTGCGCGTGGATCGTGAGCGCGACCACTCCCTTGCCCGTTCCGCTCTCCCCGCGCAGCAGCACCGGTGCTTGCGAGATGGCGACCCGGGCCGCCATGTCGAGTGCGTCGCGCATGGACTGGCTGCGAGGTTCCAGGGCGGCTTCCGGTACCAGCTCGCGCAGTCGCTCCTCGAGGTTCTGCACGCGATGGCGCATCGTGGCTCGCTCGCGAATGCGGTCGACTACGTGCCGGATCTGCGCCGGAGTGAAGGGTTTCGGCACGTAGTCCACGGCCCCTCGGCGAATGGCCTCCACGGCGGAGTCGAAGCTCGCGTGCGCCGTGATGATGACGATGGCGATCTCGGGTCGCTCGGCCAGCAACCGCGGAATGAGATCGAGGCCGGAGGTCTTCCCCAATCGCAGGTCCACGAAGGCCAAATCGAACGGGCTGCGCGCAGCGGCTGCCGCGGCGGTCTCGGCATCGGCCGCGTCTTCGACGACGCATCCGGCAGACTCGAGGCACATCACGAGCGTGGTTCGGATGTTGCGCTCGTCATCCACCACCAGCACGCGCATGGCAGTCTCGGTCTGGGTCATGCCCCCTTTGTATTGCGCCTGCGGACAGAAGAGAACGCCCAATTCCCTGGCAGCCCGCCCGAATCTCGGCAACCCTCCATCGGCAGCACGCGGAACCCCTCGCAATGAATCTCCGAACCAGGCTCCTGCTCTCGCAGCTCCCCCTCGCCCTCGCCTTGATCGGCGCGATGCTGGCGGCTTTCGTGGCCACGCGTCAGCTCGACGACCAGGCCAGGCTCATCCTCGGACGCAACTACCGTCACGGCATCGTGGTGCACCAGATGGCCGAGGATCTCGAGAGGCTGGACTCGGTGCTCTCGTCGATGGTGCTGGGGCGTGACGAAGGCTGGAGCCGGCAATGGGAGACGCTGCGGGCGGAGTTCGAGAAGAAGCTCCAGGTGCACGAGCGTGAGGAGGTCAGCGCAGCGGAGGGTCCGGTCGCACGCGGGGTTCGCGAGCGGTGGGACACGTTCGTCGCGTTCGCGCCACGGCTCGCGGCGCACGCCGACACGCGAAGGGCGATCTACCTCGACGAGGTGCTGCCCGCCCAGGTGCTGCTGCGTGAGCGGCTGAGAGCGCTCGGGGAGTTCCACGACGAGCACGTGCGCGCTCGCGCTCGGGAGACGGAGGTATTGGCGCGGCATGCCGAGTGGGCGATGATCGGAGGCCCCCTCGCCGTGCTGCTCATCGCATGGCTCGCCAGCGCCGTACTCCTGCGACAGATCGCGCGGCCGTTGCACGACCTCACGCGCGCCGCTGCGCGCATCGAGACGGGGGACTTCGAGGTGGTGCTCGCGCCCCGGGGCCACGACCAGATCGCTCTGCTGACCCGCACGTTCGCCGGGATGAGCGCCAGTCTGAAACGGTATCGCGACGTCTCCGTCGAGCGGTTGCTGCGATTGAGGCACGCCCTGCAGACGGCCATCGACAGCATTCCGGACCCGGTGTTGGTGTTCCGCGCCGATCGATCGCTTTCCACCGCCAACCTGGCAGCCGTGGAGCTGCTGGGCCTCCCCTCCCGTCCGAGCACCACCGGCGAGGCTGCGGGCTCCACGGATGCCCTCGATGCGCTGCCGGAACCGGTGCGTGAGGCCATCGAGCGTGCGCGCGATCACGTGCTCGCCGGGCGAGGCAATTACGCGCCGTCCGGGTTCGACCCGGTCGTTCGAGTCGCCGCGAAGGAGGGTGAGTCGGTGCTGCTGCCGCGGGGAACTCCAATTACCGGCGACGATGAGCGCGTCGAAGGCGTCAACGTAATGCTCCGCGACGTGACGGGGCTGCAGCGTTTCGATCAACTGCGGAGTGACCTGGTGTCCACCGTGGCGCACGAGCTCCGCACGCCCCTGACGTCGCTGCAAATGGCCATCGGACTGTGCGAAGAACAAGTGGCTGGACCGCTGACCGACAAGCAGAGTCAGCTCCTGGGCGCCGCGCGACACGACTGCGATCGGCTCCGCGGAATGCTCGGGGACCTGCTGGATCTGGCACGCATGGAGGGGGGACGTCTGCTGCTCAATCGCCAGCCCGTTTCCGTCTCGGAGCTGATCGACGCGGCGCTGGAACCGCACCGTCTGGTCGCCGAGCAGAAGGGGCTCGAGCTCACCGGCAAAGTCGGGGCCGGGCTCGACTCCATCCCCGTGGACCCCGAGCGCCTGCAGCTCGTGTTCACGAACCTGATCGGGAATGCTCTTCGCCATACGAGCGCCGGACGGGTCGCGGTGCGCGCCGCCGCGGATGCGGCCGGCGGCGCTCGATTCGAAATCGAGGACACGGGCTGCGGCATCGACCCGGAGTATCACGACCAGATCTTCGACAAGTTCTTCCGTCCTCCGGGGGCCGAACCCGGTGGCGCAGGGCTGGGGCTCTGGATCGCGCGAGAGGTCGTGCGCGCGCACGGCGGCGACATCGGAGTGCACAGCGAGCCCGGCCGCGGCACGACCTTCTGGTTCGAGATCCCAGATTCCGCGTGAATCGCGCCCCACCGGTCGACGCCCCCGTGACCCCGCCCGCGGAGACGCTTGAACGCCAGGGGCCGAATACGCTCCGGCTCCGGCGGCCCGCCGGCCTTGCCCCCCCCCCAAAAAAAACATCCGCAACCGCTGGCGCCCCGCGGCCGATAGGCCCGCATCAGGAGGTCATCATGTCCAGCGTCACTTCATGTACATCCAACACCCACCCCGCCATGTGCGCTCCCCCCGGCGAACGCTACGAAGAGGTCAAGCGGCGCCAGTCGCCGAGTCCTGCTGCGGCAGCCAAGGCCCTGGCAGGCGCCGCCAAGGCCGCCGCGAAGGAGGCCGCTGTCGAGGCCCTCGCGCACCAGGCCGCACGCCTGGGCCCCGTCGGCGGGGCCGCGGGCCCCCTGGCAACCGCCGTCTGCATGACGGCGTCGATCTACGATTCCACGATCAAGAAGTGGAACGCCGAGGGGCGTGAGCGCAATGAGGCTCTCGTTCGTGACAACCGCGACATGGCGATCCTCATGATCGCTACGACGTCCGAACCCGGGCTCGTCCCCTCGGAGTACCTCAACGCGCGCAAGTGCGCCGTGATCGGCTCGAAGAAGGACCCGACGACGCATGTGTCGGGGCGCCTCGCCTCGCGAGTCATGGTCGACGCACAACGCGGCGACGCCGATGCGAAGGCCCTGCACGGGGCCATCATGACCAACTTCCGCGCGGGCAGGTCCGCTGCCTATCGCATGGACATCCGCAGCGACCAGGCCCTGAAGAACGCTCTCGCCAGCGATCGCGCCTTCGCCCACGCCTACACCACGGACCCAGCGTTTCACCAGGCGGTCGAGGCCGTGAGGTACCAGGGAAGCGTCGATCCGGTGATCTTCGAACGCAGCCGCGCTTCCGTCATGAAGACGGCAATGCAGTCCGAGGAGCTGCGCAACACCTTGATTCACCATGGGAGAACTGCGAGGGCGTGATTGCCCGGCAGCGGTGTCGCGACGGTCTCGTCGGCCGCTCTCCCGACGCTCTCCGCGTCACACCCGTCGCTCCGACGCATGGGGCGACGCCTCGGAATCGGCCTCAACCTCCACCACGTCGTCGGCCGGAGGGTCCTCGGCCACGCGGAACCGCGGCCGTTCGGAGCGCTTCGCAAACGAATCGATGGCAGATCGCGCCTCGCGCGTCAGATAGCGGCGTGCCTCGACGAGCGATTCGTCGTCCACGATTCCCGGCGACAGCATGGCGCAGACGGCGGAGAGGAGCGGAGGGGAGCCAGCGTTGAGCAGGGGCCGGACGACTGCCGCGCCGGCTGCGGGATCGCCCGCGAGCAGGGCGAAGGCGGCTCCCGCGCGGACATCGCATCGATTCGCCGTGTTGGCGAGGACGCCCGCGAGCTGGTCGGTGGCGACGGCCGGGCAGCGATACTGGGTATCACCCCGGAACCGGCGATCGAGGCCGGAGAGCCAGGCTTCCGTGGTCTGCTCGCCGCGTCCCAACTGCAGCGGATCCGACGCGGAGCGCGCGGCGTGCACACCGGCTTCCAGCTCGCGGAGCATCGGCAGGGCTTCGTACAGCTCGCTCCACGCGGCCAGTCGCTTGTTCCCCTTGCCTCTCAGCTCGAGCATGGGATCGTCGTAGTCCAC
>CAYMUE010000116.1:0-15147 GCA_964393505.1 uncultured Polyangiaceae bacterium | reverse complement strand
CGGGGCGCGAGCGAGTCCGGCGCCCAGTACAGCAGGGCCACCGTGGAGAGGAGCGCCGCCGCCTGCAGGCGCTTTCCCCAAGTCGAAAGAAGGAACGAAGTCGGGTCGAGGCTCAAGGCGGCGTCTCTTCTGCGATGTCCGTTGGGCCGTGGAGTCATGCGATCTCGCCACGTCCGCCGTCGAGGGACGGGGCTTGCCGACCAGCTACGCAGCTTTGCCCCTGCGCGTCAATGCGGACCGGGGCCCGTGCACCGGGGTCATGGCCCGGACAGGTGTCGCGAAGCCAGCATCGCGCGGCGCCCCCCGGCGACGTGACGTCGGCCGCCCTGCTGGGGGCACTCCAGGGAATTGGAATCTGAAGCAGCATCTGGCATCGCAATCGGTGTAGCATCCGGCTCTCCCTTCCCCTGCGAGTCGGTCGCGACCTCCACCACCTTGCCCCCACAGCCGCAGACACAGAGAATCAACTGCAGAAGGATCGTGCGCGCCTGGACATTCATCGGAGGGCCGATCTCACGCCGATGCGGGTCGTGTCAACCAGAACCGATGCCCGGCGGCCCAACAGACACTGGGGCTCACGAGATCGCTCCGGGGCAGACCAGGCGTTCTGCTGGACTTCGATGCCCGAACCATGTCAGGCAGCGTGGAGTGGCCCGATCGCCCATGCGCTTGACGGCCGCTGCGTCATGGTCTAGCAGCCCCGCCCCACCATGAATACGCGCTCGCTCAACATCCTCGCCCTTTCGCTCCTGCTGCCAGTTGCGGCGGCTTGCAGTGGAGAGTCTTCCGCCGAGAACGGAGGGGCAGGACCGCAGGACGCTGGCATCGAGACCGCCGCCGAGGCGAGCGCACCGGATGCCGCGGACGACACGGTCGGCCAGGACGCGGTAGTCGCCGAAGCTGCCGTCGAGGCCTCTTCCGAAGCTTCAATCGCCCAGGATGCGGCCAAAGACTGCGTGGCCGCCTTCACGGCCGAGATCGCTCCGGTCATCGAGGACCTGCTGTACATGAGCGAGAGCGACTACCCGTTCGAGGTCTTCTCGCATCCCGACGACGGGACCGGCGAAATCTCGGCCTCGCACATGCTCGGTGTCCTGGGACTGCCCGCCGACACGGCCGTGGAGCAGCGGACGCCCGATCAGTTCTTCACGGAGTACCTGATGACCGGCCCCGACGGGGCGAAGTATCAGCAGATGAAATCCATTCTCGAGGCGAACATGTCGGGCCTGACCGTCATTCGCATCGGCACGATCGAGATCGACGTCTTCGTCGTCGGACGGACAGAGTGCGGAGAGATCGCCGGACTCAAGACGACGGCGATCGAGACCTGAGTCGGACGCGGGTCAGGGTCGAGGGACTGCGCTCCCCTTCCCCTCCCACAGGCCCGTATCCCCTCCAATCCAGACCTCCTGCGGGCCTCGCCCCGTCACGTGCGCAAATCCCCCCTCGAGTCCCTTCACCTTCCGCCACCCCTGACCGTCGAAGTGCGCCACTCCCCCTTTGCCAACCACCCAGACGTCCTGCCACGACGATCCCCACATCGCTCCTGGCTCCGCGATTGGACACGACTCCCTCTCCCAACGACCGTCCCGATACCGATGGATCGCTCCGAGCGACGCCACGCTCACCCGCACCGTGGTCCCCTGCGGATCGGCCCACCACCCGGTCTCCTTGCCCGCCCCCTCGGGAATCGGCGGAAGTCGCGTCCACCTGTCGCCATCGAGCCGGGCCACGCCGGCCGCGTCGATCATCCACGCATCGCCATGACAAAGGTGGATTCGCCCGAGCCCCTGCCCTGGAGCGATGGTCTTCCAACCCGTGCGCCGCTTGACGATGCACACGTCGCCGACCTTGCACACCACCTCGGGGTCGTCGTCGCCAATCACGCCGTACAGCCCTTCAATCGGATTGCCTGCCAGACGCCCGAGCTCCTTGCGATCGCGCTCCCAGCCCCCCTTCCATCGCCAGTACACCGGCTTGCCGCATCCATCGTCCAACACCGACCCCATCAGTCGCGGCCTGTCGTCGCGTCCGAAGAAGATCCCCACGTTCGCCGACCCGCCAGCTTCCTTCTGCGTCGTCCCCGTCAGCGCGAGCTCCTTCCAGCCGCGAGCATCACGCATCCACGCGGAGTCCGAGAGCACCGCGACGAACGGCGCGCGACCGAGAGTGAGAGCTCGCACCGGCACCTTCAACACCTGCTCGAACGTCAGGGGCGGCTCCCAGCTTTCGGGAACTGCGAGGGCTGCATTCGATGCGCTCGCCACCGGCGTGGGTGAGGATGCGTCCGCAGGCGCCGGGGCTGCTGCGATCGGGGCCGTGAACGACACCGCCGAACGAGAAGGAGCTGGCCCCGGGTCAGCAGAGAGTGGGGCCGCGCCCCCGCACGCAGCGATGGGCAGCGAAACCGAGAACGCGATTGCGATCGTGGACAATAGGCTGCGGCTCATGGCGCGATTGAACAGGCAACGGGGGCGGCGGGCAACTCCGCGCAGTTCAGACGCGCCTGCGATCCCTTTGCCAAGCGCGCAGGAGCGTGCCATGTCTCGGGCGTGATTCGCCCCGCGGTCGCCCTGTCCGTGTGTGCCTGCCTCGCCTCTTGCCGCGCGGCCGATCCGGGCTGGGCTGCTCCCGGTATCGGAATAGCGGGCGACGGAACCGTCTCGGGGGAGCCTGCCCTTGTGAAGCGCGCGGCGGCGCCCCCGGTGATCGACGGCCGCCTCGACGAGACCGCATGGTCCTCTGCGACGGTGCTCGGTCCCTTCGTGGATGCGGGCGAAGGGCGCTTCCAGCCCGACCACCCGGTGGCAGCAACGGCTCGCTTGCTCTGGGACGATCACCACCTGTACGTGGGCGTGATCGTCCGCGATCGCGCGCCGAAGTCCCCGTTCCCGCGCGATGCCATCGATCCCGCGCTCTGGACCGTGGCCTCTGCAGTCGAGCTGATGCTGCAGCCCGGGGACCCGCGCGACAACCACGACTACTTCGAGCTGCAGGTGGACTCGGCCGGTGCTGTGTTCGACACGCGCTGGGACGACTACAACACGCCGATCTCGGGCGAAGGCGACAGGAAGGTCTTCGGCCACGCGGACTGGTCGAGCCGGCTCGAGCGCGCGGCCTACGTGCACCGTGGCAGCTTCTACTGCGTGGAGGTCGCCCTTCCCTTCGAGTCGCTCCAGGGCGTGCGCACTCCGCTCCCTCCGCGTGCGGGGGACATCTGGCGCCTCAACCTGTACAGCTTCCGTGACGGTCAGCGCCTCTCGCAGGCCTGGTCGCCGATCCGCAAGCAGGGCAACTTCCACCGCAGCAGCCGCTTCGGCAGGATCCGGTTCGAATGAAGCGCATCGCTCTGGCCTGGATCATCGGTACGGCAACGACCGCGCTCACCGTGACCTGCTCGGTGTACGACACCTCACTGCTCAAGCACTCGACGGGTTCCGACGCGGCCGCCGATCCGACGCAGGATGTCGTCGCCGAGCCCGATGCGATGGCTGCAGAAGACGCCGATGCGGCAACGCCAGACGTGGACGAGGAGGCTTTCGCGGATGCGGACGCCGAGGCGGCGGTCTGCGACCCCTGCGCGGAGCAGGGCCTGGTGCGTGCTCCCTGTGCACCGACCGGGAGCGATCCCCCGACCGAGCTCGATCCCATCACGTATGCGGTCCGCACGTTGCGCGTGGGTCTGAGCCCGAAGAAGCCCGATGACTGGCGGACCATCGGGCTGGACATGGACTGCCTGCTCACTGGAATCGGCGGGACACCGTCGATGTGCTTGGGCTCGGGCTCGTCGGCCGCCGTGCTCGAGGACGGACTGCTGGGGCGCGACAACAGCTTCGGCCGGAACGTCGGGGGGATGATCCGACTGCTCTCCCAGGTCGGCGCGCTGCCCTACGATCTGGAGGAGATCTGGAACTACTACTTCTCGACAGGCCGACAGGGGATGCTCTTCGAGCTGCGGCACTACAGCGGAGAGGCGGACGATCCGCGGGTGTGGCTCGCGCTGTACGCCTCTGCGGGGACTCGGGATCCGATCACGCACGAAGCGGTGACCACGAAGTGGGACGGCACCGACGAGTGGTCGATCCTGCAGACCTCGCTGGCGCCGGGGAACCAGCCGCTGTTCGTGGACGACTCGGCGTACGTGTCGGGCAACGTGCTGGTGGCGCACATGCCCGAGGGGCTGCCGCTGACGTTCACGGCGGATGGCTCGCTGTTCGAGATGGCGCTGGCGAGATCGGTGCTGACGCTGGAGCTGTCAGCCGATCGGCAGCGGGTGACGCTCGGCACGGTCAACGGCACCTGGTACAGGACGCAGGCGCTTGCGGCGGTGGATGCGTACATGGCGCAGGCCGGGCTCTGCTCGGACGACCCGATCTACGCGCAGGGCAAGAAGGTGATCGAGAACGCGGCGGATATCCGTGCGGATCTCCAGGACGCGCCGCAGCTCCCGTGCAACGCGGTGTCGGTAGGGATCGAGCTCAGCGCCGATCGCGCGAACCTGGGACAGGCCGAGGCGCCGCCCCCGCCGAAGCCGAGCCAGTGCGGCGACGCGGGGGCAGCGGACGCGGGCGCGGACTGAAGGAAGGCTACTGCGCGGCCACGTGGAACGTGGTCGACTCGACCGACGACTTCGCGTCGGGCTGGTAGTACGGGTACGCCTGCCCGCCGCCGTCGGAGGCGGTCACGGGCATCGTCGCGAGCAGGCGGTACTGGAAGGTCTGCTGCGACGACGGCGCCAGGAGCGGCAGGTACAGTGTGAGCTGCTTGCCGGTCGTCTCCCAGTTCGACATCGTGTTGTTCGCGAGGTACGGCGCGAAGTCCTCGCCCATCACCGCGAACCCCGGCGGAATCCCGAGCGTAACCAACACCATGTTCAGCTTCGCGTCGGTGTTGTTCGTCACGTTCACCGTCGCGGTCACCGTCTCGTTCATCGCCAGCTCGGTCTTGTCGTAGCCGACCGTCACGGACACCGGCCCCGGGGGCTCCGCCGGCGCCTGATCCCAGGGCAGATTGTACTTCGACACCAGGTGATAGCTCGCCTTGCCCGTCCCCACGAACGCCAGCTTCACCTCGTGATCACCCGCCCCCACGAACGTCCCAAAGTCCACCGTGTTCATTACGTCGGACTGCGCAGCCGTGAGGTCGAGCGTGCTGTAGGGATTGCCGTCGAGGAACACCTGAAGCGTGCCGACCGCTCCCTCGGTCCCCTTGCTGGCCGCCAGCAGCATCGCCCGCAGCGTCCAGATCGTCGCCTGCGTCGAGCCGAAGTTGCCATTCGGATCCCGCGACGCCATCAGGTACTCCATGCCTCCCTTGACCGTCTGCGGATACCCACCGCGGCGAATCAGTGCCTCCACGATCATCGCCGAACTCGCCACGTTGGCGTCGTTGCCCGAGCCGTAGAAGTCGGTCTGGGTTCCCGACGCATCCCAGTAGTACTTGTCGCCGTCGGCCTTCTTCGTCTCCTCGATGCGCTCGAACACCGAGGTCGTGAGCGGGTCGTTGGGCGCGGCGAACTGCAGCGCGTTGGCGAGCAGCCCGAGGGTGTAGCTGTCGGCCTCGCTCACCTTCGCGTTCGCCTTCAGGTAGCCGAGCGCGGAGCCGCCGGCGGGCCCCGTGTAGCCCGCCACACCGAGCGCCCACATTACGAACGCCGTGTTGCGCGCCGTGCTCGTCTGGAACGAGAAGAACTCCGTCTGGTCTCCCTCCCACGATCCATCGGGCTTCTGCTGCGCCACCAGCCAGTCGATCGTACGCTTGATCATCGCCTCGTCCACCGTGTGGACCTCGGCCATATCGGCGAACTCCATCACGCCGAACGCCGTCACCGACAGGAACGGATTCGGGTCCTGGGTGCCGAACCACGAGAACCCGCCTCCCGGGTGCTCGAAGGTCAGCAGACGCTGGTAGCCGGCCGAAATCATCGAGTCGGCCTTCATCTGGATCTCGGGTGTGATCTGCTGCGTCTGCGTCATGTATCGGGTGACGAGCACGTTCGGCCACGTCGTGGACGTCGTCTGCTCGAAGCACCCGCCGGGCACCTGCAGCAGGCTGTCCATTCCCTGCACGACCTGCGCGAGGTAGGCGGGGAAGACATTGAGGTGCATCTGCGCAGAGCCCGGGATCGCGGCCGCCGGGAACGAGACCGACTCGGTCGCCTCGCCTGCGCCGACGGAGCCGGACTTGGAGGAGGGGAAGGCCTTGCCGCCGGGCTCGACGCGCACGGTGCGGGCGACGGCGTCGGACAGCTTGGTGCCTTGAGCGGTGACGGTGAGGGTTTGGACGCCCACCTTCTCGACGCGCACGGGGAACCTGGCGCCGACGACCTCGCCCGGGCCGATCTCCAGTGTTGCGCTGGTCTGGCCGAGGGGCGTGTACCAGTCGCCCGCCTGAAGCTGCAGCGTCACGCTCTGCTTCTCGCTCAGGTAGTTGTAGACCGTGATCGGGAACTGGACCTCGTCGCCGCGGGTAAGCGCCGACGGGAAGTCGATGTCCACGAAGAAGTCCTGGAAGACGGTGACGCCGGCGAGCCCGCCGCCGAGCTTGCCGCTCGCCGCGTTCGCCAGGCTCGACACGCGCCAGGTCGTGATGCTGTCGGCCATCGGTACCTCGACCGTGGCCTTGCCGTCGGGCCCCGCAATGAGCGCGGGCGCCACGTACAGCGTCTCGGGGAAGTAGCTGCGCACGCGCGGCTGATCGGCGCCGGTGGAGCCTCCCGCGCCGGCCGAAGAGCTGCCCCCCTTCCCCGAGTGGCTCGAGCCGGCGGCGCCCGACGCTCCGTTGCCCGCCCCGGGGTTCGCCGTGTTGTCGTCCTCGTACGACGGGGGCACGCCCAGCTCCTCGAGCGTCAGCGTGATCGTGGCGTCATCCGCGCTCGCGGCTTTCTCGTCGGGACCGTCGGTGGTCAGGGTGAGCGACCCGTAGGAAGGCCAGCTCGGATGCCACGCGTTACCCCAGAAGTCGTAGACGCGAAGGCTCGCCACGACGCCCTTCGCGAGAAGGTCGTAATACGAACCATTCAGGTCGCCGCACCAGTAGGTCTGCTGTGTGCAGCCCTGCAGCTCGAGCAGCGCGCTCTGCTCTTTGACGGCCTGCTGCACGGCCGGCTTGAGCTCCTTCTTGAACAGCTCGAGGTAGGGAGCGAGCAGCGCCTTCGACCCCGTGATCACCTTCGCCCACGAGCCGAGGGAGATGCCGACCGGTGCGGTGTCGCCCATCGCCGCCAGCGTGGCCGCGGTCTTCTTCTGCGAGGCCGACGCCTCCCCGGGATCCTCGGAAGTCGTTCCGTCGAAGACCATCTGCGACAGGTCTCCCGACGGGCCGTGGATCTCGTACTGCGGCACGGAGAACGCGCTCTCGATCTCGAAGTAGGTCCGCAGCAGCCCGGGTTGCGCGTCCACCAGCGAGAACACCGCCTCGTCCACGATCTGCACTCCAAGCGCCGCCACCGTGGGCGCCCCGTTCTCGTCCTTCACCGAGAACGTCAGCTTCGCGGGCTCTCCCGGTGCGTACTGCGGCTTGTCCGTGGACAGCCCCACAGACAACGCCCCGGCGTTGCGCACGAAGATAGTCCGACCCGCCCGGATCACGTTGCCGTCCTCGTCCACGAGGTATGCCTGGATCCGGTTCGCCCCGAGCCGGCCGGTGTCGAGCGACGACTGGAACGTCGCCACGCCGTTGTCCACGGTCAACGTGCGCATGTCGACGGTCTGGCCGTTGTTGAGCCAATCGACGTAGACATGCCCGCTCGAGGCCGATCCACGGACCTCGACGGACACGGTGTCGCCGGTCGAATACACCGCGCGGTCGGTGCGAACGAGCACGTGGGCCTTGCCGGTCTGGCCGCCGAACGTGAAGGTCTTGGTCACGCTCTTGCCCGAGGTCGGCGTGACGGTGGCGACGATGGTGCAGTTGACGTCGCACGCGGTCCCGGGGTTCCAGGTGTACTGGGCATAGCCGTAGGCGTCGGTGGTCGCTGCGGGCACCGAGGCGCCCGGCGTCTGCAGCGCGACCTGCGCGTCGGGGACCGGCGCGCCCGACGGATCGGTCACGAACAGGTCGAGGAGGTTGTCCACGAGCGGAACGACGGAGGTGGCCTCCGGCACGAGCGCGACGTCGAGGCCGTCTTGCGAGACGACGACGATGATCTCCTTCTTGACCTGCTGGCCGGCCGTGTCGGTCACGTTGGCGCGGAGCACGACGGCGGCGTTGCCGTTCTCGAGCGGGAGGCCGACGAGCGAAGACGGCAGGGTGATCTCGAAGGGGAAGCGCCCTTCGGAGTCGGTCTTGCCCTGCACGTTCTGGAAGACCGTCTCGCCCACGTCGAGCGTGGCCGCCTCGATATGCACGTCGCCGCCGGACACCGACTTGCCGAAGAAGTAGTCGGCATCGACGAGTCCGACGACCTTCTGCCCGGGCAGGTACCAGCTCTTGTCGGTCGTGAGCGCGGTCTTGAACTTCGGCAGCACGTAGTTGGAGACCTTCACGGTCTTCTGCACTTCGGTCGAGCCCGCGATCGCCTTGATCTTGAAGTCGCCCTGGTTGAGCACAGCGCCGAGGCGGAACTCCGTCGAGGCGATGCCCCACGCGTCGGTCTTGCCAGGCTTCTTCAGGATCTTGTTGCCCTTGCCGTCCGAAACCTCGAACACCGCGTCCTGGTTCGCAATCGGCGCATTGCCGATCCGATCGAGCACCAGCATGCGCAGGTGAATGAGCTGTCCGGGCTGGTAGATCGGCTTGTCGGTGGTGAGCAACAGCTTGGGGCCGACGTCGTCGACCGTGAGGCCCGACTCGAGCGAGGTGACCGTCCCCTGGGCCTGGGAGCTCGCGGCGATCGCGTACTGCCCCGGGTTCGCGACCGCCAACGCGAACACCGCGTCGCCCATCGCGTCGGTCTCCGCTGAGCGCGTCTCCACCGTTTCGTCACCCGACTTGATCGCAAACGAGACCTTCTTTGCCGGCAGCGGCTGGCGCGTGTACGGGTTCTGCGCCCGCACGCGCCAGGAGGAGTCGCGGTCCTTGCGAGTGGTCGACGGTCCCTCGAGGCGGATTTCGAAGGGCGACACCACCCGCATCAGGCTCGTGGTGATGCGGAGTCCGGAGGCGGTGCCGTCGTCGATCCGCAGCACGTAGCGCACGAACTCCTGCTGCTGCTTGACGTCGGACGGCACGGGCAGGTCGGCCACGAGGTCGGTGGCCGGACCCGGGGCGACCTCGAAGGGGAGGGCGATCTGCGAGACGGTGGTGCCGCCATCGACGCTGCGGATGGCGACGCGGAGGGTTCCCACGGCGGGAACGGACTTGCGGCTCTGCGCAGGGATGACGACGCGGAGCGTGCTCCCCTCGACGGTCGCGGAGATGGCGGACTCGGTGAGGGTGAGGGCGTCGTTGGAGGTTCGGTCGGAGCCGCCGATTTCGACGAGGGTGGGGCCGTGGGACGACGAGTCGCCGCTGCCGCAGCTGATGGCCACGACGGATGCGAGCAGGGCGGGGAGGAAGAGGGCGTGGTATCGCGGCAAGCGCGAGAGACGAAGCCGTCGCATGGAACCTCCTGGAGGCGGGGCACACAACCCCGTCCGATCCAGCACAGCAAGCAAGCCGCAAGCCAGCGGCATTCGATGGTTCTCCCGCAGGATATGGCTCGAATTCGTGGAGCGAGGGGAACGCGCGCACGGCCGTGGCGCAGCGGCGCGGCACACCGTGGCCCAACGAACGAGGGAACCGCTGACCACCTGGGCCTGGTACACTCAAGGAGCACGCGAAGGCGATCGACGTGCGACGCAAGGCGCTGTGAAGGCGGCCCACTGGGCTGCGAGCAGGCCCGGCGGGTGCACCCGGGGCTTGCAGCACGCTCGAGACCGCAGCAGAGTCGGGCGTCATGTCTGCCAGCGCTCGCAGGGTTGTCTTCGGACTCGGCTCCAATCTCGGGGATCGCGAGGCCGCGCTTCGCTGTGGCGTTGACGGGTTGCGTCGGCTCCCGGGGGTGGAGCGGTGGGCGCTGTCCTCGCTCTACGCGACCGTGCCGGTGGGGGGACCGCCGCAGGGGCAGTACCTGAACGCAGCGGCGCTGGTCATCACGAGTCTTTCGGCGCAGGCCCTGCTGGAGGGGGCCTTGCGGATCGAGGCGCAGCACGGTCGGGTGCGGCTCGAACGCTTCGGTCCGCGGACCTTGGACATCGACGTGCTCTGGATTGAGGGAGAGCGGGTGGAGACGTCACTGTTGGTGGTTCCGCATCCGCGCCTGACCGAACGGGGATTCGCGCTGGTGCCGTTGCTGGAGGTGGCGCCCGACGCGCGGGATCCGCGGACGGGGGAGCCGCTGGCGATGTGGATGGTGGGGTTGGATTTGGACGGGGTGGTGCGAGTGAAGCCGCGGGGGGCATGGGGAGGGGAAGCACGCGGGGCCCTGCTGGACACGCAGCGGCCGCAGTGTTAGTTCCCGCGCGGCGGCGTGCGCCACGTCGAAGCTTGGCGGGTGGCATCCGAAGCCGCTGCGATTAGCCGATCGGACGTCATGGTAGCCACCGACCTCATCCACAGCGCCTCAGCCTCCCTGATCGCCAGCTCGGTCGAGTCCAGCGGCGGCGGGATCAGCGTCGACTTCGACAAGTCGGTGCTGATCCAGTTCGTGGCGTTCCTGCTGCTGCTGGTCCTGATCAAGCCGCTGCTGATCGACCCCTTCCTCAAGTTGATGGAGGAGCGTGAGAAGCGCACCGAGGGGGCGCGGGCGGCAGCGCGAACCATGGACGCGCGGGCCGGAGAGATCCTGCAGAAGTACGAGGCCGAGCTCGACAAGGTCCGCAAGGTTGCCGCCGAGGAGCGCGAGCGTCTGCGGATCGAGGGACAGCGGCTCGAGCAGCGCATGCTCGAGGAAGCACGGGTCGAGGCTGCTCGCATCACCGCCGAGGGCAAGCAGGCGATCGCCCGCGAGGCCGAGGCGCTCCGCGCGGATCTGGCGAAGGCGACCGGCTCGTTGGCCGACGACATCGCGTCCCGCGTGATGGGGAGGGGGCTGTGACGATGAAGCTGCGCGTTGTGGTCGCCGCCTCCGCACTCTGCGCCTGCGCGGCGCTTTCCGGAGCGTCCTTCGCCCAGACGCATCCCCCCGCGGTTGCCCACGCGGTTGACGTCGAGGGGGCCCCGGATCACGGCGATCATCCCACGGGCGCTCCTGGTCTAGGGGATCCTGCGAAGGGAGCCGCGGCTGCGGGAGCTCACGACAAGGGGGCGCATGCCGAAGGCGATCACCACGATCCGAACGGCCCGCCGGACGAGATCAACTTCTGGCGCGGGCTGCTGGGCACGACCGACGAGCCCTCGGACTCGTTCGTGGGGCAGCTGCTGCTGCGGCCGAAGAACCTGCCCCCGCCGTTCCTCGCGAACCTGATCAACTTCGCGGTCTTCGCGTGGGTGGTCTGGCGGTTCGGGCGCAAGCCTCTCGCCGAGAGCCTGCGCAAGCGCAAGGACTACATCCTGCACGACATGGATGCGGCCCAGAAGATGAAAGCCGACGCCGAGAACCGGCTCGCGTCGTACGAGGAGCGACTCTCGAAGATCGACCAGGAGATCGAGCGCATCCGTCGCGACTTCCGCGAGCAGGGCGAGCGCGACAAGGCGCGGATCGTCAAGGAGGCCGCCGAGAAGCGCGAGCTGATGCTCAAGGACGCCGCCTTCATGATTGAGCAGGAAGCCAAGCAGCTGCGCGTCACGCTCCTGCAGGAGACCGTAGACGGTGCGGTTCGCGCGGCCGAGGAGTCGTTGCGCAAGCGGATCGGGGCCGACGACGACCAGCGTCTCGGTGAGACCTTCCTGCTGCAGCTCGCGTACCTCCCCAACTCCGCCAAGGGAGGCCAGGCATGAGTATCGAGACCGTCGCGGCGCGCTACGCGCAAGCCCTCCTCGAGCTCGGCGTGGAATCCGGTCAGCTTGCCGCGTTCGCCGACCAGGTGCAGTCCGTGGCCGACGCCTGGCAGCAGAGCGCGGAGCTGCGCGGCGCCCTGCAGAGCCCCCTCGTCTCCGACCACGATCGCGAAGCGATCCTGCAAGCCGTCGCCTCCCGCGCCGGCTCATCCACCGTCGTGATCAACACCCTCAAGCTCCTGGCCCGGCGCCGTCGCCTCGCGGTCCTGCCCTCCATGGCTCGCGCCCTGCGCAAGCTCAGCGACGAACGCGCAGGGCTGATCCGCGTCGAGGTCCGCAGCGCCCGCCCCCTGTCCGAGGACTACGTCCGTCGCCTCCAGGGCGAGCTAGAGAAGACGACGGGCAAGAAGGTCGTGCTGGATCGCAGGGTCGATCCTGCGCTCATCGCCGGCGTGGTGACGCGCGTCGGCGACGTGGTCATCGACGGCTCGGTCAAGAGCCGTCTGGACGACCTGCGATCTCATCTGCTGTCTACGTGAAAGAACCTGATCCCAGGACCCGCAGAGCCTGACCGAGGGTAACGATGCAGCTCCGAGCCGAAGAAATCTCCCAGATCATCAAGCAGCAGATCCAGAGCTTCGACAAGGCGGCGCTCGTGATGGAGACGGGCACCGTGCTCAGCCAGGGCGACGGCATCGCGCGCGTCTACGGCCTGCAGGGCGTGATGGCGAGCGAGCTGGTCGAGTTCCCCGGCGGCATCTACGGTATGGTGCTCAACCTGGAGCAGGACAACGTCGGCATCGCGATCTTCGGCGAGGCCACGCACATCAAGGAAGGCGACACGGTGAAGCGCACCGGGCGCATCGCCGACGTGCCGGTGGGAGAGGCGCTCGTGGGGCGGGTGGTCAACGCACTCGGGCAGCCCGTCGACGGCAAGGGGCCGATCGATACGCCGCACCGCCGCCGCATCGAGATCAAGGCCCCGGGAATCATCGCCCGCCAGGGCGTCAAGGAGCCGCTCCAGACCGGCCTCAAGGCGATCGACTCCATGATCCCGGTCGGACGCGGGCAACGCGAGCTGATTATTGGCGATCGGCAGACGGGGAAGACGGCGATCGCGGTGGACACGATCCTGAACCAGAAGGGGCAGGACGTGTACTGCTTCTACGTGGCGACGGGGCAGAAGCAGTCCACGGTGGCGCAGGTGGTGGACAAGCTGACGCATCACGGCGCGATGGAGTACACGACGGTGGTCGTGGCGGGGGCCAGCGAGCTGGCACCGCTGCAGTTCATCTCGCCCTACACCGGCTGCACGATGGGCGAGTACTTCCGCGACACGGGGCGTCACGCCCTGTGCATCTACGACGACCTCTCGAAGCAGGCCGTGGCGTACCGCCAGCTCTCACTGCTCCTGCGACGTCCGCCGGGCCGCGAAGCCTACCCCGGAGACGTCTTCTACCTTCACTCCCGCCTGCTCGAGCGCGCAGCCAAGATCAGCGAACGCTGGTTCGTAATCGAGAAGGGCACCGAGCTCAAGCCCGGCGACCTGGAGCAGCGCGGGCTCGACGGCGCGATGCACGTGGGTCCCGACGCGCGCAACGAGGCGGTGCACAACGCGTTCAAGCTCGTCGACGAGGAGCTCACCAGGAAGTGGGAGAGCGCGAAGGGCGACGACAAGAAGGATCTGCGCAAGAAGCTCGACGAGAAGCTTGGGGCGAGCGAGTACAAGGTGGAGCGCGACGCCTGGTCCGGCGGCTCGTTGACGGCGCTGCCGGTGATCGAGACGCAGGCAGGTGACGTGTCGGCGTACATCCCCACGAACGTGATCTCGATCACGGACGGCCAGATGTTCCTCGAGTCGGACCTGTTCTACTCGGGCCAGCGGCCCGCGTTGAACGTCGGAATCTCCGTCAGCCGCGTCGGCGGCAACGCCCAGATCAAGGCCATGAAGCAGGTCGCCGGCTCGTTGCGCCTCGACCTCGCGCAGTACCGCGAGATCGCCGCCTTCGCGCAGTTCGCGAGCGACCTCGACGCCGCCACGCGCAAGCAGCTCGAGCGCGGCGCCCGCCTCACCGAGATCCTCAAACAGGGCCAGTACGTGCCGTTGCCGGTCGAGAAGCAGATCGCCATCATCTTTGCCGGCACCCAGGGCTTCCTCGACGCCTTCCCCGTCTCGTCGCTGCAACGCTACGAGCTGGAGATGTACGACTTCATCGACGCCCACGACGCGAAGCTCTGGGAGGACATCCGCACGAAGAAGGAGCTCGACGAGGGGCTCAAGACCCGCATGAAGAAGCTCCTCACCGACTTCGGCAAGAAGTTCGTCCCCGAGACCAAGGGTTGACCGCTCCGCCTCGCGATCGAAGGTGACCCATGCCGTCGTTGAAGGCCATCCGCAAGCGAATCGTCAGCGTCAAGTCGATGGAGAAGATCACGCGCGCCATGAAGATGGTCGCCGGCGCGCGTCTCAACAGGGCCCAACAGCGCATCCTCGCCATGCGGGCCTACGCCGTGAAGACCCACGAGGTCCTCGAGCGATGCACCGCGCGCCAGGAAGGCGCCGACGGATCCGTCGCCGCTCCAGCCCACCCATTGCTCGTCCAGCGCCCCGAGAAGTCCGTCCTCATGCTGGTCCTCACCAGCGACCGCGGCCTCTGCGGCGCCTTCAACGCCAACATCTGCAAGCGCGCGGAGCGCGAATGGCACGAGCGCGAGGCACGCGGACAGAAGGTCCAGCTCGCCCTGGTCGGCCGCAAGGCACGCGACTACTTCCGCCGCCGGCACGCCCCCGTCTTCCACGAGTTCCAAGGGGTCTGGGACAAGCTCGACCTCGACACCGCCCGCATCGTCGCCAAGACCCTCCTCGCCCCCTTCCTCGCTGCCGAGATCGACGCGATCTACCTCGTGTACAACGAGTTCAAGAGCGCCATGACCCAGCGCGTGGTGGTCGAATCGCTGCTGCCCGTCATCAACGACGACAACGTCCTCGACTTCACCGAGCCCGAGGAGCACAAGCACTACTGCATCGACGAGTTCGTCTTTGAGCCCGATCGCACTGCGCTGCTCGAGCGCCTCGTGCCGATGTACGTAGAAATCTCCGTGCTGCGATCGCTGTACGAGTCCTCCGCCAGCGAGCACGGCGCGCGCATGACCGCCATGGACACGGCTACCAAGAACGCCAAGGACATGATCGACTCGCTGACGCTCCAGTACAACCGCGCGCGACAGGCCTCCATCACCAAGGAGCTCCTCGAGATCGTCGGCGGCGCTGAGGCCCTCAAGGGCTGA
>CAYMUE010000115.1:0-21017 GCA_964393505.1 uncultured Polyangiaceae bacterium | reverse complement strand
ACAAGCGAATGCGAGATGCCCGCAGATCCACCATGCCCCCACCAGCCCCTCCGCGTCCCCCCTCGTCTCCGTCCTTCGACCCCGCTGCCGCTCCCGAGCTGCCGAGCGCTGCGCCTCCGAAGTCCGTGAACAGCTTGCCTCCCTCCGCGAACGGCGCTGCGACGCACCCGCTCACGAACACGCCCGCTCCGCCCTTCGCACCGTACGCTCCTCCCCCTCCGGGATCCGAGCCTTCGACCGCGCCCTTGCCCCCGCTCGATTCGGGCAGCCCGTTGCCGTTCGGCCGCCCGGGCCATCCCGCTGCGACCCCGTCGATCGTGCTCGTCTCGTCGATCACGATCTCGTGCGCGATCACATACAGCTTCCCTGCCTCCGGGCTCGCGTCGGTCCCACGCGGCACCGTCACCTTCGCTCCGTTCATCAGATGGAACCTGCGGAACACCTGCTTCCCGGACAGCTCCGCGCTCGCACCGTCGAGCACGTAGTCCGGCGATGCCGCGGCTTGCGCCGCCGCGAGGGACACGCACGCCGCCGACATCGCGCATACCAGGCTCCGCATGGGCGCGAATGCTATACGTCGCCCGGGCCGCAATGCCAGTTTCCGGCCTACCGCGCGCCTACGGGTCAACCGGGGGCAATGCCCGAGCATCGGACGCCGAAGCATCCCGGACTCTCGCTGCCCCGTCTGCCGCTGGCCCCGCATCGGCTTCGACGCCGCCGCTCGCATCGACTGCCGCATCGACCGCGACGCCGGCATCGGGCTTCGCCGTGGTCCGCGGGGGGGGGCTGCGCAGGGGCGTCGTGGGCGCGGACGGCGCGAGCTGTCGTGCGGAGAGGATCTCGAGGGCCGAGGGCGCCGAGGGTCTCATCAGGGACACGACGACCATGGAGGCGATCGCACCGAGCGCGACACCGCCGAGTCCAACGCTGGACCAGTGCGGCTTGGGGCGAGGCGGTTTCACCAGCTCCGCGGCGTCCACCAACGTGCGCGTCGCATCCTGCAGCGTGCCGATCTCGAGCGCCGCCGCCAGCGCCTCGCCGAACGCCTCGCACGCGGCGAATCTTCGCGCAGGGTTCTTGCTCAGCCCGCGCCCGAGCACCTGATCGACCTTGGGGTCGAGCCCCACAGTCGCTGCAATCGGCGGTGGCTCCTGCGTGCCGATGCGCGCCGCCACCTCGATCGCGTCGTCGCCCGGGAATGCCCGCATCCCCGCTACCGCCTCGTACAGCGTCGCCGCCAGCGAGAACTGATCGGTCGCGGCGTTGAACGTCCCCCCGCTGATGCTCTCCGGTGCGCTGTACGCCGGCGTGCCGAGCAACCCCCCCGCGCGCGTGAGCGTGGAGTCCGGCACCCGCGCGATCCCGAAGTCGGCGATCTTCGCCCCGAACTCCGCGAGCATGATGTTCTCGGGCTTCACGTCCCTGTGCAACACACCCGCGCGGTGCGCCACCGACAACGCGTTGCCGATCTCCCGCGCGATCCTCGCCACCTCGATCGGTGGTACCGGTCCCGATGCGATCCGATCCTTGAGCGTGCGCCCGGGCACGTACTCGAACACCAGGCACACCCCTGCCTCGGTGTCGTCGATCATGTCGTGCAGCTCGACGATGTTCGGGTGCGACACGCGCGCGACGGCACGCGCCTCGTGCCGCATCCTGGTCAGGAGCGCGTCGCGCACCTCGGGACCGATGTCGAGGTCGGCGCGCAGCATCTTGATCGCGACCTCGCGATCGAGCAGCGGATCATGGGCGAGCAACACCCGGCCCATGGCGCCTTGCCCGAGAAGGCGCTTGACCTCGTATCGGCCGACGCGTTCGGGAAGACTCGCCGGAGGCATGGAAGACCCTTTCGTGTCTAGCGCCCCCGCCCTTGACGCTCAAGCACTTCCTCCCATTCCCGCCGACTATCGCTCCCCGTCGTCCGTTCCACCCTCCGCCGCGTCCGCTCCGGCGTCCTTCTTCTTCTTGTCCTTCTCCCGCCCCTCCCCACGCTTCGGGGGATCGCCGTAGTCCTGCTGCAGCTTGCGCCGCAGGGAGGTCGCCATCACTTCCTCGTGGTACTGCGGCATCTGCGGCAGCTGCACCACCACCTGCACAGCGCTCTCCTGCGGCACCAGCTCGATCGCTCCCGACGACACCTTCTGCCCGCTCTCGTTGCTCTTGTACTCGAACATGATGTACGCCGAGTCGGGGTCCTTCTCCGTGATCTTCAACCCCATGTCCACCCGCACCATGCGCAGCGCAGCGCTGTAGTTCTGCTCGAGCGTGTACGACGACTGGAACGCCGTGCGCGCGCTGGCGTCGCCCGCTACCAGCACGCCCAACGCGCTGGCCACCACCACCGCTCCCACGAGCGCCGATGCAAGGATTCCTCGAAGACGGATCATGGCCGCGCCACCCTGGTGTCGCCCCGCCCGATGGGCCAACTTCCCCGCACGTCGCGCCGGCCAAGAGCACCCTTGACGAACCCGCCCGCCGCGGCTCAACTGCCCCGCCCACGCGATGACCACGCAGAATCGATCCAGCTTCCTGCGACGACACGGCACGCGCCTCGCGCTGTCCGTCCTCGTCGCGGTCCTCTTCTGGATCATCCTGCGTGGAGGCGGCCTCCCCGTCATCCCCGACGCCGACGCCTTCCGCTCCGTCCGCTGGTGGACCGTCCCCGGCTATTCCGCCATCCTCGCCGCCCTGACCTTCGTCCGCGCCCTGCGTACCCGCCACCTGCTGCGCCCCGTCGCTTGCGTCCGCCTCCGCGAAATCCTCGCCGTCTCCTTCATCGGCTTCCTCGCCATCTTCGTGCTCCCCTTCCGACTCGGCGAGGTCGTGCGCCCCGCCCTCTACCACAGCAAGGGCCACGTCCCCTTTGCCACCGCCACCGGCACCATCGGCGCCGAGAGGATCATCGACGGCCTCGTCCTCATGATCATCCTCGCCGTCGCCTTGCCCCTCGGCGTCCCCCTGTCCCCCTTGCCCGATCACATCGGCAAGCTCCCCATCCCCGTCGTCGCCGTCCCCGCCGCCGCCTATACTTCCCTGCTCGTCTTTGTCGGCGCCTTCCTCTCTATGGCGCTCTTCTACTGGCGTCGCGAGCTCGCCTGGCGTCTCACCGGTCGCGTCTTCAGCTCCGTCTCCCCGCGCCTCGGCCAGTTCCTCGCCCTGCAGGTCGAGAAGATGTCCCAGGGCTTCCGCTTCCTGCCCTCCCCGCGCCTGTTCCTCCCCTACCTCGCCGAGACCCTCGTCTACTGGGCCCTCGCCGCGCTCGGCATGTGGCTCCTCGCCTGGGGCTGCGGCCTCGACAGCGTCTCCTTCGCCCAGGCTTGCACCTTCATGGGCGTCCTCGGCGTCGGCATCATCGCCCCCGGCGCCCCCGGCTACTTCGGCGCTTTCCAGGGCTCCGTCTACGCCGGCCTCGCCCTGTACCTCGCAGAGCCCACCGTCCTCGGCCCCGGCGCCGTCTACGTCTTCCTCCTCTACCTCTGCCAGCTCTCCATGATGGCCGTGCACGCCGCCCTGGGCGCCCTCATCGACCGCGATCTGGTCTCTTCCGCTGCCCTCGAAGCCCCCGCAAGCGACCACGCGTGAGCTACAGATCGACCTTCCCCTCGAGGACGGCGCGCGGCCCCTCCTCCAGCAGGAACCGCGCCTCCTCTTCGCCCTCCAGCGCCTTCAGCCGCGCGATCCCCTCCGCGATCTCGTCCACGTCCTCGGGACGATGCGCATCGCTGCATACCGCATAGTACAGCCCGGCCTCGAGCAACTGCTCCGCGCACTTGCGGCTCGCACGCCCGTACTTGCCAGCCAGCGCTCCCACATCCATCAGCAGCACCGTGCCCCGATCGACCAGGTCCTCCATCAGCTCGGGACGGCGCACCACCGGCGCGTAGCGCTCCGGATGCGCCACCACAGGCCGCAACCCCTTGCGTCGTAGGTCGAAGAGCCTGTCCGGAAGACGCGCGGGGAGCGCCTGCGCGGAGAACTCGATCAGCACGGCCTTCTGGCCGGGGTAGGGGAGCGCCTCGCCGCCCATCAAACGCCCGAACACCAGATCGTCGAAGTAGTGCTCCGACGAGAGCCCCACCTCCGGTACCGCGTCTCCCTGCGCACGTACCAGCGGAAGCATTTGTTCGTACGACGACACGATGCCCTGCCGGTCGTTGTCGAACAGCCCCGGCCTCATGTGCGGGGTCCCGATCACCTGGCCGAACCCCATTAGCTTCAGCCGCCGGAGCAGCTCCAGCCCCTCTTCCGCCGTCCGCGCCCCATCGTCGATTCCAGCCACCCAGTGACAGTGCAGATCGATGTAGCCGGACATGGACTCCTCGGAGCGTGCGGTTCGATGCCTTTCCCCTAGGGCACGCCGGTCCGCGGCGCAACCGGCTTCGGCCCGCCGCCCGGTCCTTCTCTCTCCGCTGACCCGTGAGCACGCACCCCCCCCCGAGGAGGGCTAGCACTCGGCGCGCAGAATGCGACGACACCCCGCGGCCGCGCGCACGATCCACGACGTCGCCTCCGGAGAGCCTCCTCCCAGGGCGCACAGCAACACCTCCGAGCCGTCGATGTCCATCGACCGGACGTGCGCGTCCCGCGCAATCTCCGTCGCTCGCGTCGCCACCGGCCCCGACCGCGTCTCCTGTCGGTGCGCGAGGAAAGGCGCGTAGGCCGCAAGCTCCTGGCACAACGGCCATGCCCCCGCTCCGGCTACCAGACAACCCGCGTCGTCTACCAGCACTACCGCCTCGAACTCCGCCCCGTGGCGAACCGCCGACAGCTGGTAGTGCAACGCCACGATCGGATCCTCGCTCCGACGCTTGCGTCGCTCGATGTGTTCCGGCATCGATTTCCTCCGATTAGCACCGAAATGATCGCCTGCCGCCACCACCCCGGCCAAGTTCGTGGTACGAGCCTTCCGCCCCAGGATTCGACGTGCCTCTCTCCCACTTGATCCAGTCCCGGCGTGTCATCCTCTGCGCCGGCTCCGGCGGCGTCGGCAAGACCACGACTGCCGCTGCCATCGGTCTCGCCGCCGCCCGCCTCGGACGCCGCACCCTCTGCCTCACCATCGACCCCGCGAAGCGCCTCGCCCAGAGCCTCGGCCTCGATCAGTTCGACACCGATGCCCGGCTCGTCGAGCCCTCCCTCTTCCGCGATGCCGGCCTCGTCGTCCCTGGCTCTCTCACCGTCATGATGCTCGATACCAAGCGCACCTTCGACCAGATCGTCGAGCGCCACGCCTCGAGCCCCGAAGCCCGCGACCGCATCCTGCACAACAAGCTCTACCACTACGTCTCCACCGCCCTGGCCGGTACCCAGGAGTACATGGCCATGGAGAAGCTCCATGAGGTCAAGCAGAGCCCCGACTTCGACCTCATCGTCCTCGATACCCCTCCCACCGCCAACGCTCTCGACTTCCTCGACGCGCCCGAGCGCATGATCGACGCCCTCGACTCCGCGGCGATGCGCTGGTTCCTGCAGGCGTTCCAGTCCACCGGGAGGCTGTCGTTCAACCTCCTCGCGCGCTCCGCGGCCCTCGCCATCCGCGGCATCGGCCGCTTCACCGGAGGCGGCTTCCTCGAGGACCTCGCCGCCTTCCTGGCCGAGATCAACGACCTGTTCGGCGGCTTCCGCCAGCGCGCCCGCGAGGTCGAGCTCTCCCTGCGTGCCCCGGATGTCGCCTTCGTCCTCGTCAGCTCCACCTCCCCCCTCGCCACCGCAGAGGCACTCTTCTTCGCCGACCGGCTCGCTTCCATGCGCATGTCCAGCGACGCCCTCGTCGTCAACCGTGTCCACCTCCCCCCTCGCTTCACCCCCTCCGAAGCCGACATCTCTGCCGCCGTCTCCCGCTCCGGCCTCGGCCTCGGCCCGGCCGCGTCGATGCGGCTTCTCTCCGCCCTGCGCGACGAGCTGCGTGAGGCCGAGCTCGACGAACGGCGCCTTCGTTCCCTCGACGAGGCGCTTCGCCGTTTCGCCAATCCTCCGGCTCGTGTCGACGTCCCCGCCTTCCCCCGCGACGTTCACGATCTGTCGGCCCTCGACCGGATCGCTCGCGTCCTCGTCCGCCAGCTCCAGGCGACGTCGCCCGATGCGTGTCATCATGTATGATCACCGCGTCCCCCTTGCCGTCGGAGGTCGTCGAGTGCTCTCCCGTTTCGTACGCTGGGTGTCGGCCTGCGCCCCGTTGCTCGCCTGCGCGGCGCTCACCGGCTGCACCCTCGACACGCAGGGGGCCGCCCCGGGCACCGACAACGATGCCGGGCTCGCGGACGCGCGCCATGATCAAGGGGCCTGCGACGCGTCCTCCAAGTCCTGCAACTCGGTGTGCGTCTCCCGTTCCGATCCCGCGTTCGGCTGCGCCGACGACACCTGCTCTCCCTGCTGTCTCCCCAACGCCGTCCCCGTGTGCTCCCACGACGCTTGCGCCGTCGGCTCCTGCGACAGCGGCTGGGGCGACTGCAATGGCTCGCCCTCCGACGGCTGCGAAACCGATCTGCGAACTCTCTCCCATTGCGGCGCGTGCGGCCTCGAATGCTCCGTCGCACACGGCTCCGCTTCGTGCGCATCCGGCGTTTGTCAGAAGGTCTCCTGCGACGAAGGCTTCGCGGACTGCAACGACGAGCCGTCCGATGGATGCGAGGCCAGTCTCTCTTCCGTTGCCCACTGCGGTCAGTGCGGCAACGCGTGCGCATCCGACGGCGGCGGACAGCCGTCGTGCAAGGACGGCGTGTGCGGGATATCCAGTTGCCCCGTGGGGTTCGAGGACTGCAACGGCTCGCCCTCCGACGGCTGCGAGACCCCCATCGACACCGTGACCGACTGCGGCGGCTGCGCCATCGCCTGCGCGCTCCCGCACGCCTCCGCCGCCTGCGTCGAAGGGAGCTGCGTCGTGGCGCAGTGCCAGCTTCCCTACGGCAACTGCGACGGCATCGACGGCAACGGCTGCGAGCTCGACGTCTCGATGAGCGTGTCCCACTGCGGAAGCTGCGCGGCGCCGTGCAGCTCCGATCACGGCACGAGTCCGGCGTGCGTGGACGGCAAGTGCTCGCTCACGTGCGACGACGGCTACACGGACTGCGACGGCCCTGCGCCGGGCGCCTCTGACAACGGCTGCGAGGCCGACTTCGACACGAGCGTCGATGCGTGCGGCGCCTGCGGCAGGGCCTGCTCCTCCGAGGGGGTCGAGGAGAAGCTCTGCGTGGGCGGCGTGTGCACCTCGACGTGTGCGACGGGACGCGGCAACTGCATCCGTCCGGGCGCACCGGATCCCGACGACGGATGCGAGACCGACGTGTCGTCCGACGAAGCGAACTGCGGTGCCTGCGCCGCCACGTGTGAGACGACCCACGCCGTCAGCTCGACGTGCGATGGGGGCGCGTGCGTGTTCGCGTGCGACACGGGTTTTGCCGACTGCAACGGGCCGCAGCCCGCGGTGCTCGACGACGGGTGCGAGGTCGAGCTGGCGAAGGATCCTGCGAACTGCGGCGCGTGCGGCAGCGCGTGCCCGCTCCCCTTTGCCGTGTCCGCCGCATGCTCGGAAGGGAAGTGCTCCTACCTGTGCCTCGACGGCTTCGCCGACTGCAACGGCCCGCAGCCCCCGTCGCAGTCCGACGGCTGCGAGCTCCCGGTCAGCTCCGACCCCTCCAACTGCGGCGCCTGCGGTCACGTCTGCTCGAAGAGCCAGGCCAGCAGCGCCGGATGCGTCGCCGGAGCGTGCGTGCCTACCTGCGTGAGCGGGTGGCACGACTGCGGCACGCCCTCGCCACCCCTTGCCGACGACGGCTGCGAGGCGGACTTCGCGAGCGATCCGATGCACTGCGGCGGCTGCAACCTCGCGTGCGGAACCAACCACGTCGCACAGAACCTCTGCTCCGCAGGCGCCTGCGCACCGGTCTGCGCCTCCGGCTGGGGGGACTGCGATCAGTCTCCCGCAAAACCCGGTGGCAACAACGGCTGCGAGGCCGACCTCAACACCTCCGTGGACCATTGCGGAAGGTGCGGGCGGGGATGCTCCGGCGACCACGTCGACGACAAGTCGTGCTCCGGCGGCGTGTGCAACTCGAGCTGCGACTTCTCCTGGAAGAACTGCGTCAAGCCCGGCCCCGACAAGGCCGACGACGGCTGCGAGACCTTCGGTCAGATCTGCTGGTAGGAGGGGGGCGCTAACCGCGCTTCTTCGGAGCGAGCTTGAGCTTGCGACGCTCGCGGTACGCGATCTTGACGGGCACTCCCTCGAATCCGAAGCGCTTGCGGATCTGGTTGGCCACGTAGCGCTGGTAGCTGAAGTGGATCGCCTCGGGCATGTTGCTCATCACCACGAACAGGGGAGGGGAGGACTCCGCCTGGGTGACGAAGTAGATGCGCGGCGCCTTCGCCCCCTGCGTCGGTGGCGGGTGCGTGTCGAGAACCTCCTCAAAGAACCGGTTCAGCGCCCCCGTCGGCACACGCTTGCGGAACGATTCGTACACCTCTCCGATCTTCCGCACCACGTTGTTCACCCCGCGCCCCGTCTTCGCACTGCATCGCACGATCGGCGTCCACGGCGCGAACGACAGCTTCTCGCGCGCGTCCTCTTCCAGCTTCTTGTGCGTGGACGCATCCACCGCGTCCATCTTGTTCAACACCACCACCACCGCGCGACCGCGATCCACTGCCATCCCCAGGATCTTCGCGTCCTGCTCCGTCACCCCCACCGTCGCGTCCGACATCAACACGACCACGTCTGCCCCCTCCATCGACTTCATCGCGCGCAGCACGCTCACGACTTCGACCGCCGAGTGCTCCTTGACCACCTTCGAGCGACGACGGATGCCCGCGGTGTCGACCAGGCGCATGCGAACCCCGTCGCGCTCCGCAATCGTGTCCACCGGATCGCGCGTCGTGCCAGGACGATCGTCGACCAGCACCCGATCCTCGCCGCACAGACGATTCACCAGGGAGCTCTTGCCGGCGTTGGGGCGCCCGACGATCGCCACCCGGACGAGATCCTCGGGAGCCTGCTCGGCCGCGGAAGGCTCCTCCGGCGGCAGCTTCGAAACGATCGCGTCCTCGAGCTCACCGAAACCGCGTCCGTGCAGCGCGCTCACCGCCACCAGGCTCTCGAGCCCCAGCCGGTACAGCTCCGCCGACTCGAGCTCCGTGCGCGCCGAATCCGCCTTGTTTGCCACGAAGATCACCGGACGACCGCTCTTGCGCAGCAGCTTCACCGCCTGCCGATCCGCGTCGAGCGGTCCCTGGATCGCGTCGAGCACGCACACCACCACGTCCGCTTCCGCCACCGCTACCTGCACCTGGCGCGCGATCCCCTGGCGCATCGGATCGTCGCTCTCGGGATCGAACCCGCCCGTGTCCACGATCGTGTAGTCCCGCCCCAGCGAGTGCACCGCCGCGTAGTGCCGATCCCGCGTGACCCCGGGCTCGTCGTGTACGATCGCTTCCCGCCGCCCGACCAGACGGTTGAAGATCGTGCTCTTGCCCACGTTGGGACGCCCCACGATCGCCACCAACGCCTTGGGGCGCGCGGCGACCCGCCGATCCACCAGAACCTGCTCCTCGCGCTCCTCCGTCGTCATGGCTGCGCCTCTCCTCCATCGGGATCGTAGCCAAGCTCGGCCATCAACTGCTGCGACTCGAGCCAGTCCTCCGACACCTTCACCCAGAGCTTCAGGTTCACCTTCCGCTCCACCATCGCCTCGATCTGCTCCCGCGCCGCGATGCCGATCTGCTTCATCTTCTCGCCGCGATGCCCGATCAGGATGCTCTTCTGCCCCGCTCGCGTGCAGTGCACCGTCGCGTCCACATGCACGATCTCCGGCGTCTCCTCGAACCGATCGATGCTCACCGCCACGGAGTGGGGGACCTCTTGCTCGGTCTGAAGGAACACCTGCTCCCGGATGAACTCCGACGCGAAGAACCGCGTCGGACGATCCGTCAGGAAGTCCTCGTCGTAGACCGGTCCACGCTCCGGCAGCAGCTTCGCCACCTCGTCGAGCACCAGATCCACACCGTCACTCCTCAACGCGCTTATCGGCACCACCGCGTCGAAGGCACGAATCTGCGACAGCGCTCCAATCAGCGGAAGCAGCGGCGCCTTGTCCTTCCACAAGTCCACCTTGTTGATCACCAGCACCGCGGGCAGATCCTTGCCGAGATCCTGCAACAACGACACGTCTCCCGGGTGCGCCGAAGGCTCCTCCGGCACACGCGGCGGTACCGCCGTCATGAACACCATCACGTCCGCTCCCTCGAGCGCAGTCCTGGCCGCAGCGTTCATCCTGCGGCCCAGACGCGACTTCGGACGGTGCATCCCCGGCGTGTCCAGCAGCGCGATCTGTGCGGACCCGTGCCGGACCACCCCCAGGATCCGATCGCGGGTCGTCTGCGGTGTCGGCGTGACAATGGCGAGCCGCTGCTCGAGCGCGGCGTTGAGCAACGTG
This sequence comes from uncultured Polyangiaceae bacterium, assembly GCA_964393505.1. GTDB lineage: Bacteria > Myxococcota_A > Polyangia > Polyangiales > Polyangiaceae > JACRCQ01. The sequence continues at coordinate 10,590 of CAYMUE010000115.1, read as the reverse complement.
CTCTTGCCCACGTTCGAGCGGCCGATGATGGCGGCCGTGCCGGAACGGTGGACCTTGGTCGTGTTTCGATGTCCGGTCATGCGGCGGTCGCTATATCAGCGAGACCAGCCCCGCGCATCCCCCCGCGTGCTCCCGCGACGTCGTTCCTCCCTCCAGCCCCCCGCGCCACACGTTGCACACCCCCGTCGTTTGACACTAGAGTGCGCCCGCCCGGACCACCCCCCACGGCCCGGACGCTCCCGAGAGGCTGGCAAGTCATGGCGGAATCCGAAGCGAAGTCCCCGAAAGCCGACATCCCCAACGCCGATCCCCGCGCCCCGCGCGCACCACGGCCCTGGGACCGTTGGTGGCTCCCTGCCGCCGGACTCGGTGTCCCCGCCGTCGTGCTCTTCTGGAAACTCCAAACCGCCGGGATCTGGGACCCCCATGAGCTCAACGTCGCCGACCTCGCTCGGCGCATCGCCATCAACGTGCTGGGCGCCAACTCCCTCGCCCTCACCAACGGCGAGAACTCCATGCCCACTCTCGGGGATCTCGGCCGCGGGGAGCTGCCGTTCACATCCATCGCCCTCGGATTCTCCGCCTTCGGCCTCCACGAGTGGGCCGGCCGACTCCCGCTCGCCCTGTGGGGCATGGCGGGCATCGTCGCGCTGTACTGGTGGTTCAAGCGCCTCGTCGACGACCGCGCCGCGGCCTACGCAGGCATCGTGCTGGGCACCATGCCCCTGTACTTCGTCCACGCCCGCACGATGCTCGGCGATATCGTCACCATGGCCTCGCTGACCATCGCCTTCTCCGGCCTCGGGGTCGCCGTCTTCGATCGCGCCGCCTCCCTGCGCACGCGCTTCGGCGCCTGCACCCTCGGTGTCGTGGGCCTGATCGCCGGCTTCCTGTCCCGCGGCGCCCTCGTCGGACTCGCCGTTCCGCTGCTCTCGATCGGCCTGTCCTGGCTCCTGCTCGCCGCCAACCGACGACAACCCGCATCCTTCGACCGCCTCGCTTCCGTCTGCTCCGCCCTCGCCCTCGGCGTCGGCGCCGTCATCGCCGCCTTCGGCACCCGCGCTCTGTTCACGCCGCAAGCCTCCAACGCCATCTCTCCCCTGGTCGGCGCCGCCATCGTTCCCCCCTCCAAAATGCCGACCTTCGACTTCGTCGTCCTCTACCTCGGTCACGGCCTCTTCCCCTGGAGCGCGTTCATCCCGTTCGCTGTCGGACGCCTCTTCCGCGCGCCCAAGGATCTCGAGCCCGATGTCCAGGAGCGACTCCTCGCCGTTCGCGCGATGCTGATCGTCGGCTCCTCCCTCTGCTTCGCCGTGTTCGCCATGATGGCTCCACGCGTCGGACACATTCCGTTCGCAGGCGTCGCCCTCCTGGCCGGCATCGCAGCCCTCGCCATCCGCGACTACGAGCGCGGGGCCCCCTCGTCGCGCGCCCTCGGCCTCGGCGTCGTCACGTTCCTCGCACTCTTCTATCGCGACTTCACCCAGTGGCCCGACAAGGGGCTCTCCCCCTTCGGCGTCACGGCCGCTTTCCCCGAGACCTTCAAGCAACCCGCCGCTCACCTCATCCTCGCCTCCGCGGTCATCTTTGGCGTCTTCGCCTTCGCTTCCTGGCTCGAGCGCGACAAGCCCGGCCAGAAGTCCTTCGACCTCGCCGAGTACAAGAGCTTCCTGCAACACGTGCGAACCGCCTCCGCCGGCAACCTCATGTTCGTCCTCGTCGTCCTCGAAGCCGCCCTCGTCGGCTTCGCGGTCCTCGTCTACGTCGGCATGAAGGCCCACTGGAAGCAGATCCTCACCATGAGCGCCAATGTCCGCATCGCGGCCATCAACCTCTGGTGGGTCCTGCCCCTCGCCGTCCTCGTCGTCGTCTACGCTGCCTACGCCTTCCGCGACCTGTGCCGCATCGCCTTCCCGGCCGCACGCATCAGCCGCGCCTCTGCCACCCTCATGGGCGGTGCGCTCGCCGGCTCGCTGCTCGCGTTCTCCTACTACCCGCGACTCGCCACGCAGCTGTCGCCCAAGCAGGTCTTCGACTCCTACGCCAGGTACCACAAGAACGGCGAACGCCTCGCCTTGCTGGGGGTCAACAGCCGCACCGCGACCTACTACTCCGGCGGTGACGTGCAGACCTTCTCCGATCCCGACTCGGCGTTCCGGTGGCTCGCCGAGCCCGGAGATCGCAAGTGGCTTGCACTGCGCACCGACGACCTCGCGAAGATCAACTCGCTGTGGCGAGGACGCATCCGCCCGCCGGCCAACCTCCCCGTCCTCGATGGGCGCTCCGGCCAGATCATCCTCGCCTCCAGCACGCTCCTGCCCAGCGAGACTTCCGAGAATCCCTTCGACAAGATCGTGCTGCCCCAGAAGCCGAACCCGTCCCATCCGCTCGACGTCGATCTCCAAGGGCAGCTCCTCGCCCTCGGCTGGGACGTCACCGACATGGCCGACAACCCCGTCCAACACGTCACCGCCGGGAAGAAGTACCGCATGAAGACCTACTACCAGGTCACGGGCAAGGTCTCCGGCGAGTGGGAGATGTTCATCCACATCGATGGACACCAGCGTCGCTTCAACGGCGACCACAAGGTCCTCGACTCCAAGTACCCCATGGCCCTGTGGCAGGTCGGTGACTTCGTCGTCGACGACTACGAGTTCGCGCTGGAGCCCAACTTCACGCCGGGAAGCTACACGCTGTACTACGGCTTCTTCATCGGAGACTCCCGCCTGAAGGTCACCCGCGGCAAGCACCACGAAGACCGCATCGAGGGCGGCGCCATCCTCGTGCAGTAGTAGCTTTCCGTCGGAGAAGCGGCTACGCCAGGAGACGTGAGCCCGAGAAACCCTGACTCGAAGTCGAACGCGGACCGCCGCGCAGCAGACCGCTACGAGGTCATCTGGTCCGTCGACTGCGAAACCCCGGACACCTTCCTCTACGCCGCCATCACCAACATCTCCGCGCTCGGCATCTTCGTCCAAACCACCGAGCCTCTTCCCATCGGCACCCGCATCCGCCTCCGCTTCGCTCCTCCAGGGTTCGACCCGTTCTCCCTGCAGGGCCTCGTCCAGTGGGTCAACCCCGTCCGCCGCGCCGGCGATAACCCCAACCCCGGCATGGGTATCCGCTTCGTCGAGCTCTCCTCCAACGACCGCGAGCGGCTCATCGACGTCATCAAGACCATCGCGTACCTGCGCGACAGCGTCCGCCCTCCGTCGAACTAGAGTAGACCTCGCCCCGCGACGACGTCTGCGGACGCCGTCCGACGGATCACCTCGCGGGAAGGGGGAACCGACGCGCGTAGATCCCGGGGTGGTTCTGCGAGTCGTCCTGCCACGCGAAGGCGACGAACCCCTGTCCGCCGACTGCCACCGCGGGCAGCATGCGCGGCCCCGATGACGCATCCGGCGCGCCCACCTCGAACGCGCCGTCCTGGCCGTCGAGCCAGTTGAACAGGTAGCCACCTGATAGATCCGCGAAGCGACCGAAGATGCTCCCCTGCGCCTGCCATGCGATCGCGAAGAACCCCTCGTTCAACGAGCTGCCCGCAACCGCCGGGTTCTCCGCTCCACCTTCCGTGCTCACCGACGACTCCTGATCTCCCGGGATCGCGGCGCCCGACTTGTCGTAGCGCTGCATGAAGATCGAGCCGGATTCGTTCCACACCACGATCGATTCGCCGGACGGTGCGAATGCCACTGCCGGCTGCGATTGGACGCCCGAGGTCCGGGTGTTCACGCCGCTCTGCGGAAGCATGTCTCCGACCGAGCTCACGTCCATCATGACGATGTCGTCGGGGTCCGTTGCGAAGCCGTGCCAGACCACCTTCCAGCCGCCATTCCAGCCCGCAACGCTGGCCTCGGATGCGCCGCTCGACGCCAGCGTGATGGGGGCGATCATCCAGCCCCCGGACTTGCTCCAGATCCTGCCGCGCAGGGCACCGCTGCTCGTGTCGGTCCACACCGCGAGCGCCATCCCGGCCGGCCCGCCTGCCACCTCCGGGCCGGCTATCTTCTGTACCCCGGCAGTCGTGTCGAAGTAGACCTCGTCCGGCTCCGGTTCCTTCGCATCCGCCGACACCGCGGTCATCGACACGTTGTTCTGCCCGGGCGACGACTTGCGGCTGTCCTCGTAGGTCACCGCAAGGGAGCCGTCGGACAGCAGGCCGATGGAAGGGACTTGCTGGATGGACATGCGCGTGTCGAAGCCGGGGAGACTGCCGCAGCCCGAGCAGGGCAGCCGGATCTGGCCGGCCAGCACCGGGGGATTCGTCACCTGTCCCATGTCCGGCAAGAGCTGGCGGTAGTTGATCTCGCTGTTGGTTCCGTTCTTGTCCTGGAAGACCGCGTGCAGCGGACCTGCCGGGACCCAGGCGAGGCTCACACGGCTCTTGCTCTGCGCCGGGGCGTTGAGGATCTGCGACGACCCGCTCTGGTTGTCGCTCGACAGCAGGAGCTCCTTCGAGCGACATTGGGTGTCGCACATCGGATCGCCGTCGCTCGGCGGCCCTCCGTCGCCCTCGCACTGCTCGCCGGGCTCCAGCGCCCCGTTGCCGCACACCGCCACCGGCAGGTGCCGGTGCATTACCAGGTGCAAGTGGAACGGGTCCGAGTTCACTGCCACCGTGCGACACCCCACCGCGTACGTGTCCTGCTCGTGATACCCCACCGCCTGGAACACCAGCGCGCGATTCGCGTCGGTCGGAAGCGTGATCGGCTCCGAGCAGTACGCGGCGTCGTCGGGGCACGGCGCAGTCGTGGTCCCCCGGCGCAGGTCGAAGACCTGCACCCCGGACGCCGATGCCAACTCCCCCGTCGTCACCCCCGTCTCCTCGTCACACCCCCATTCGTCCGATGCCTCCACGATGTAGAGCTTCATCGAATCGATCCGGTCGAACAGTGCCCGGGGCGCGACGAAGCCGAGGCCGATGTTCGCTTCCTCGCGCGCGGGCTCGTGCGTGCACGCAGCGGTGGCCGACAGCACGAGCAGCGCGAGATCCCAACGGGAACGGACAAGCATGGGCGGAGTCTAGCCCGCCAGGCTCGCGTGCGGGAAGTCCCGGCCTGCCCCGATCAGTAGGCCTGCGTCGCCGTCGCGCGAGGCGACGCTGTTTTCGCGGGAGCCGCGGCCGCGGGGCGGCGATCGGCGGCCCGTGCGCCACGCGGCGCGGGACCGAGCCGCGCGAGCTCCTGGTCCGCCCGGTCGCGCTGTCCCTCGATGTTGCGCAGATCCGCCAGGTGCTGACGCGCCCGATCGTAGTTGCCCACCGAGCGGTTGCACGCAGCCGCTTCCCACCTCGCCTGCACCGCCGACGTCGTCGTGCCGTGACGAGCGATCACCGCTTCGAAGCGCGGCAGAGCGGCCCCGCAGCCCGCGAGCGCCTTGGCCGACTTGGCCGCATAGAGCGCCGCGACGTGCGCGTCTGCGCCCCCCTGCGTGGCGATCACCTCGAACGCCTTCTGCGCCTTGGCGTACTCCTTCGCCTCGTAGATCGCCATCGCGTCGTCGAACTCCGTGGTCCGCGCCGCCTCCGCCATGCCCGCCGGCGACGCCGAGCTCCCAGCGCCCGTCCGTACCTCGTCTGCCGACGCGTCTCCTGCCGCCATGCTCGCTCCCGCGCCCTCCGCCTCGGCACGACCGCGCGTCGCCCCCCGTCGCTCCCCCCGCTCCTCCGACTCCGGGGGCGACAGCTCCGCATGCTCGCGATCCGGCACCCCCTGCTCGGTCACGTGCACCACCCCCACCTGGCTGCCGGGACGCCCCCGGAGCAACAGCAAGCTCGAGCCGATCATGAGCAACAGCAGCGCTGCCATCGCGAGTTGGGGACGCATCGCATAGCTGCCTGCCCATGAGATGGCCCGACCGACCCGACGCGGCCACGGAGCATGCTTCTGCGCGGCCTTCGCCTCGGCGACCAGGTTCGCCTCGAGATCCCCGGGCGGCTCCTCCAGCGGCATCGAGGCCGCCTTGCGCGCAGAGCGCAGCGAGGAAAGGATCGCCGCGCACCGATCGCAGTGCTCGATGTGGCGCCGCGCCGCGGATGCCTCCGCCTCCGGAAGCTCGCCGTACAGCACGTCCACTACGATCAGCTCGAACTGCTCACAATCCATGCTCGCACCGTTCTAGCGCAAGGAGCGGGCCATCTCCTCGTACTCGGTCAACATCTCCTGCAAACGTTCCAGCGCATACCGCATCCTGCTCTTGACCGTGTTCTCTGGTGTGCTCGTGATCTCGGAAATCTCCTTGAACGGAAGGTTGGCCACCTCGCGCAGCAGGAAGACTTCCCGCTGCTCGTCGGGGAGCGCTTCCACCGCCCGCACGATCCGAAGACGGAGCTCCTCGGACGTGGCGGCCCTCTCGACCGAGCCGGAGACGGCGCGGTCCTCGGTCTGCTCGCCCAGCGTCGGACCTTCGTGCCCTCGAGGTTGCTCGAGCGAGTCGTGATTCCTCAGGGCCATCTTCCGAAGGTGATCGATGCACAGATGACGCGCGATCGTGTAGAGCCAGGTCGTGAAGCGCGCCTCGTGCTTGAACTCCCCCGCGTTCTGGACCACCCGCAGGAACACCTCCTGCACCGTGTCCTCGGCCGCAGGTCGAGAGCCGATCTGACGCAGTATGAAGTTGAACAGCGGGATCCTGTGCCTGTGCACGAGCTCGGCGAACGCCGTCACCTCTCCGCGCTGGAAGCGGAGCATCAGGCCCTCGTCGGATACGTTCTGCCGTGCTCGCAAGGCCTCCGGCTCGCTTTCTCAAGCCCAGGACGAAGTGCAACGGGCCGGATGGCGCGGCGGCCTCATTCCACGGGGAGATCGGATGGGGGGGAGCGGTCGACACGTAGGGTTGGACGGCTCTGCTCCGTCAAGGATCTGGCGGGCGATGAACCGGGGGATGGACCGGCGGGACCGTGTGCGGGCGCTCGACATGCCTCCCTTGCCGTATACGCGAAATGGCCGCCCCTGCTCAACACCCGGTTTTCAACCGTCCGCTCCATGACCGGGTGGGCGGGCTCCCCGTCCGAAGGGCTTGCTGGCCTGCCCGCCTCCATCTAGACTACCGCCCAACCTCGCTTTGAGCCGCATCGGACCTCCCCCTCGCCGGGGGGGGCCGGCGGAAGACCCTGCTCGCTTCGTTGAGGGGTGCCGATGAGATTCGGAAAGTCGGTCATGGTCGCCGTGATGCTGTCGTGCCTCGCCATCATCCTGGCTCTCGCCCAGACGTCCTCAGCCGCTCCTGCGCCGGAGACGACACCGGCCGTGTCCGCAAGCGCCGCGGCCGTCATCGCTTCCGCCTCTGCCGCGACTGGCCCCGCGCCGACCGCATCCGCGGCCGCTCCCGCGACATCGGCCGGCCCCCCCGCAGCCGTCGCCACCGGCTCCAGCGCTGCGGCTCCCGCCGGCATGGACGGCGCCACGTACTCCGTCCGGTTGCGCGACCTCGAACAGCGCATCGACGAGCTCAAGGAGCAGATCCGGCGGAGTCACACCCGCCTGTCGCTCCTGTCGGACACGATTCTGGGGGGCGGCGGTGCGGGATCGCGAGCCGAGATTCAGTTCGAAAATGAGATGTCGGGAGCCTTCCGGCTGACTCGCGCGGTCTTCGTGCTCGACGGCGCCGTGCAGTACAACAAGGCCGATGAGAGCGGGCTGCTCTCCGAGCAGCCGAAACTCCCCATCTACACGGGGTCCATCCCTCCAGGGGACCACACGCTGCAAGTCCTGCTGCAGCTCCAGGGCAACGGCTACGGCGTCTTCTCCTACCTGCGCGGCTACCGCTTCGAGGTCCGCTCCAGCCACTCCTTCACCGCGGTCGAGGGCAAGACCACGCAGCTTCGAGCCATCGCCTACGAAAAGGGCGGCGTTACCACCCCCCTCGAGGAACGCCCAGCCGTCCGCTACGTCGAGAAGGCCGCCCCCATTACCCAGAGCGCCGCCCAGCCCGCGCCCGCCGCTGCTCCGGCAGCCCCCGCGGTCTCCGCCGGCTTCTCCTTCGGGGGGAAGTGACCGTGCTCTCCCTTCGACCGGAACGGCTCCTCATCGGTGCCGTTGTCGCAGCGTCGCTGCTCGCTTCCGCCGACGCCTCTGCGGGGCCTGGCGCCGACGAGGCGTACGACTCCGCGAGCCGCGTCATCTCCGACGCTCAGAAGGACATCCCGTCCATCCAGGCCGCGGTTTCCGCGGGCCGCACCACCGACCGCGGCGCCTCGCAGCGTGTCGCCGAAGGGGACCTCGCCCTGCGCAACCGCGACTACGATCGCGCGGCTGTCATCTTCAACGAGGTCATCGAGAAGTACTCCGCGCACCCGACTGCCTATGCCGAGGCGCTCCACCTTCTTGGCGAAACCTACTTCCGGTCCCAGCAACTGCTGTCGGCTCGCCGCGTCTACCTGCAGGTCGTCGACTCTTCCGGCTCCGATCGGCTCGCGCCCTATGCGGCCAACGCGCTCGCCCGCCTGGTCGACATCGCGATGCGCACCCGTGACCTCAAGTCCCTCGACGACATCTTCGCCCGCATGTCGAAGGTCCCTTCGGCTTCCGTTGAGTCCATCCTCGCCTACGCGCGTGGCCGCGGCCTCGTCGCACGCAAGGACTTCGAGGTCGCGCGCATCGCCCTGCAGGGGGTCCCCCCTGCCAGTCCCTACCACCATCAGGCGAAGTACTTGCTCGGGGTCATCGCGACCAAGGAGGCTCAGGCGGCTGCGGCCGACGCCGCTAAGGCGGAAGCCGACCCCTCGAAGCCCGCCGCGCCCAAGGCCGATTCGGCAGCGGAGACGGCCTCCGCTCGCGGACGCTACGCCAAGGCTGTCGAGGCCTTCCGCGAGGTCACGCGCCTCTCGCCCGATACCCCCGACCACCGCCACGTCATCGACCTGGCCTGGATGGCCATCGGCCGCCTCTTCTATGAGACCGACCAATGGCATGCCTCCGCGGAGGCGTACAACCACGTCGACCGGAACTCCCCCGAGTTCGGCAAGATGCTCTACGAGCTCGCCTCGGTCTACGTGCGGCTCGGCGACGTCCAGCGCGCCCAGCGCGCCCTGGAAGTCCTCTCGATCGCAGACCCGGACAGCTCCGACATCGCCGAGGGCAACCTGCTGCGAGGCGATCTTCTGCTTCGCACCGGGCAGTTCAAGAAGTCCCTCGAAACCTACGAAGGCGTGCGCAAGCAGTACGACCCGATGCGCGTGAAGGTCGATTCCTTCCTCGGCGCCACCAACGATCCAGCCGTCTACTACGACCGCTTGAGCCGGGAGCAGCTCGATATCGGCAACACCGACGCGCAGCTTCCGCCGCTCGCGGTGCAGTGGGCGCGCGAGGCCGAGGACGGTCCCGAGGCGTTCGCCGTCCTCGACGAGGTCGTCAAGACCCGCGCACTCATCAAGCAGGCACAGGCGCTCGTCGAGAAGCTCGGCGTCGTGACCAACGCCCCGAACCGTATTCGCGCTTTCCCGGAGCTCCGAGCCGGCGAGCAGAAGGCCCTGTCCCTGCTCAACGCCATGATGCGCGCTCGCGTCACCCTCGCCGAGGGCCTCGACGACGTCGAAGCGGGAAGCGTCGAAGGCGAAATCGCCACCGTGCGCGCCGAGCGAAGGGCGCTCCAGCGACAGGTCCTGTCGCTTCCTGTCAGCGAGGCGGACTTCCAGTCGATCGACGAGCAGGCCTCCCGCGAGTGGAACACGGTCTCTCAACACGTCCAGCAGCTCACGCTCCAGATCGATACCCTCCAGGCCCTGGTCAACGGGTTGCGCAGGGTCCTGCGTGACAGCGCCTCCCAGGGCGTGGTCCGTGACCCCGGATCGCAGCGACGCCTCGAAGAGGATCTCGCGGCCAACGAGAGGGAGATCGCCGCATACCGCCAACGCGTCGTCGAGCTGCGCAAGCTCATCGACGCCGGCCGCCTCGCCTCGGGGTTCGGCGACCAGCGCTACGTACGCGATGCCGACCTGCGCGAGCGCTTCAAGACCCTGCTCCAACGCGAGGTCCAGCTCGCTTCCCAGGGGGCCGGCGGCTCCAAGGCCGTCTCCTACGCCGTCAGACTGGCCCCGCTCCTCAACCAGGCCGACCAGTCCGACCAGGCGATCAACGCCGCTCGCGCCGACATCGCTCGGCAGGTCCAGAAGAAAACCCGCGAGCTCCAGGAGCAGGTCTACGTCGAGAGCAACCGGATCATGGACTACGCCGCGCGACTCGAGAAGCTCGACCAGGAGGCTCGCCTCGTCGTCGGCCAGGTCGCCATGCGCAACTTCGGCCTCGTCCGCGACAGGCTCAAGAACATCGTCCTGCGCGCCGACGTCGGGATCACCGAAGAGGCGTGGGAGGTCCGCGAGGAGCAGCTCACGCGGGTGCGCAACCTGCTCACCGAGCGCGCCCGTTCGGAGCGCCTGCTCGACGAGGAGCTGCGCGAGGTGCTCGACGACGCGGGTGAGGAATCCACCGGAGCCAAGCGGTGATCTTCGTATCGAACGGGAGCGGTCATCATGGGCTTTGAAGGGCGAGGGTGGGGTGTGCGTGCTTTCGGCGTCGCCTGCCTGGTCGGGGCGTGCGCGACGGCGGTCTCGCTCGACGCGTTCTCACAAGGAGCGAAGAAGAAGGGTGC
>CAYMUE010000114.1:7443-21079 GCA_964393505.1 uncultured Polyangiaceae bacterium | reverse complement strand
AGTTGCGCGGGGAGGATTTGAACCTCCGACCTTCGGGTTATGAGCCCGACGAGCTACCAGGCTGCTCCACCGCGCGTCACTTGAAGCACCGCGCACTCTAGTCAGACGCGCCCCGCTGTCAAGCGATCGTTTTCGCCCAGGTCATCTTTCCTCCATCCCCCCCATCTTGCCGCTCGCCCCCGACCGTCGCACACTCCTCTCCCAGCGCTCACGCGCGCCCCCAACGCTCACGCCATGCCCGCTACCCCGGCCTCCAGCGCAGACGCTACCCACGCCGACAGGAACGGCGACGACGTCGCTCCGCAGCGCGAGCTGCTGCGCGCGGTGTTCGATTGCGCGTCGTACGGCATCTTCTACGCGACGGCCGACGGGATCATCGAGCTGTGCAACGACGCCTTCGCGCGGCTTCTCGGCGAGGAGCGCGATCGCATCATGGGCGCGACGCTCGGGCAGTTCATGGCGCCGGGGCTCGAGGCGCAGAGCGCGGAGGGGATCGCGCGGGTTCTCTCGACGGCGGTGGCCTCGGAGTACGGCGCGGAGCTGACGCGTCGAGGCGGGGTGAGCATACCGGTGCGGATCAGCGTGGCGCCGGTGCGCGATCGCGATGGCAAGGTGGTGGGCACGGTGTCGATCGTGCGGGACATCGTGGCGGAGCGGGAGGCAGCGCGGGCGTTGCAGGAGAGCGACGCCCGCTATCGGGCGGCGTTCCAGACCAACCCCGATGCGATCTTCGTGATCGAGCGCGACGGGGTGATCGTGGACGCGAACCCTGCGGCGTGCGAGATGGCGGGGGTATGCAGGGACAGGCTGATGCGTCGTCCGCTGGTGCATCTGGCGCCGGAGGCGGAGGCGCAGCAGCATCTGGATGCGACGCGGGAGCTGTGCGAGAGCGGGGCGGCGTACCGGGCGCACGTGAGCTTTGCGCGGGCGGACGGGGACCGGATCGACGCGGAGCTGCACGGGACGGCGTTGGGGCCCGGGCTGTGGCAGCTGTTGCTGCACGACGTGACGGAGCACGTGCAGGCTGAGAAGAGCCTGCGGGTGAACAAGCACGCGTTGGAGGAGAAGGTCGCGGCGCGCACGCGGGAGCTGGAGCATGCGAACGCGGCGTTGGCGCACGCGGGGCGTATGAAGGATCAGTTCCTCGCGAACATGAGCCACGAGCTGCGCACGCCGCTCAACAGCGTGTTGGGGCTGGCGGACGCGCTGCTCGAGGGGGTGTACGGCAGGCTTGCGGACGAGCAGCACAAGGTGCTCGGGATGGTGCGGGATTCGGGGCGGCACCTGCTGGAGCTGATCAACGACATCCTCGACCTGTCGAAGATCGACGCGGGGAAGCTGGAGCTCGACTACCGATCGATCTCGGTCTCGGAGGTATGCCAGGCGAGCCTGCGGATGGTGCGTCCGATGGCGATCGCGAAGCGAGTCGGGACGTGGATGCGAACGGATCCGAAGCTCGGCGTGGTGGTAGCGGACGAGCGTCGGTTGAAGCAGATGCTGGTGAACCTCTTGTCCAACGCGGTGAAGTTCACGCAGAGCGGGGGGACGGCTGGGGTGGAGGTGTGGTCGCAGGGCGAGGAAGTGTACTTCTCGATCACGGACACGGGCATCGGGATCGCGGCGCCGGACCTGCGTCGGATCTTCGAGCCGTTCACGCAGATCGACAGCTCGTTGTCGCGACAGCACGAGGGGACGGGGCTGGGGTTGGCGTTGGTGCGCAGGCTGGCGGAGCTGCACGGCGGGCGCATCGAGGTGGACTCGGAGCCCGGGCGCGGGAGCCGCTTCACCATCGTGTTGCCGCGTCTTGCGCCGCCGGAGCGCGATTCGATCCCGACGCCGGAGGGGCCCTGATCATGGGAGGAGCGAAGTCGCGGGACACGTTGCTGATCGTGGACGACGACGCGACGGCGCGACAGGTGGCGCAAGCGATCCTATCGGCGGACAACTACGAGTTCCGTCAGGCGAGCGGGGGCGAGGCGGCGTTGGCGTCGATCGCGGAGCGGGAGCCGGATCTGGTGCTGCTCGACGTCATGATGCCGGGCATCGACGGGTTCGAGGTATGTCATCGAATCCGGACGACGCAGACGCGGGCGTACGTTCCGGTGGTGCTGTTGACGGCGCTGGACAGCGCGTCGGATCTGGCGAGGGGGTTGAACGCGGGAGCGGACGACTTCATCTCGAAGCCGGCGCCGAGGACGGAGCTGCGAGCGCGGGTGCGGTCGCTGCTGCGGATTCGACGTCAGCACCTGGAGTTGGTGGATCAGAGGTCGCGGCTCGAGGCGTTCTACAAGCAGCGCGAGAGCCTGGTGCGGATGGTGGTGCACGACATCCGGTCGCCGGTCACGGCATGCCAGCTGATCGCCTCGTCGCTGCTCGGTCCGGAGCACAAGCTGTCGGCTTTGGTGCGGCAGGATCTGGAGACGCTGCGAGAGGAGGCGCGCAGGGTGGGCCGGCTGTTGGAGGAGATGCTGGTGATGGCGCGGCAGGAGGAAGGCAAGCTGAGCCTGTCGTTCGAGCGGGTGGATCTGCGCGAGGTGGTGACCGAGACGCTGACGGCGTTGCGTCATGTGGCGGGAGCGCGCGGAGTGAAGCTCGAGAGCGACCTGGCTGCGTCGCCGGTATGGGTGGGGGGGGATGCGGCGCTGTTGCGTCGGGTGGTGGACAATCTGCTGACGAACGCGATCAAGTTCAGCCCGCATGGCAAGACGGTGCAGGTGACGGTGGGGGAGCATCGGGACAGGGCGATGCTGGAGGTACTGGACGAGGGGCCTGGGGTACCGGAGGAGGCGCGTTCGAGGATTTTCGAGCAGTACGAGATCGTGAAGATGCGGGAGGCAGGGGGGCCGCAGACGGGGTTGGGGCTGGCGTTTTGCAGGATGGTGGTGGAGGCGCACGGGGGGCAGATCAGCTGTTTGGGGCGCAGGCCGGTGGGGAGTCGGTTCCGGGTGATGCTGCCGTTGGCAACGCAGGACTGAGGCACTTCACCTTCGAAAGATATCAGGGGGGTTGTTTCCGGGTGCGACACCGTGGTACAGCCTCTTTGCGGTGTGGTGATCGCCCCTGCACCGCGATGGTGGAGCGTGAGCTCTGCCGGCTCGCCGGCGCTGCCGGTCCCGGTCGCAAGTCTCCGACCGGACCGGGGCCGAGCACTGCGAGAGCGGGCCGCTGGAAGCGAACAGCTGCCTGTAACCAAGGAGAGACCATGTCCTGCGCGACGATCAGCACCGTGCGCACGAGCCCTTTCGGGGCTGGTGGGGTGTTGCGTCGGCTCCACCCGCAGTACCGACGTGGCTCGTTCAGGAGGACAGAGTTGTCATGAGCGAGAAGCGCGTGTTGATCCTGGGCGCCGCGGGGCGTGACTTCCACAACTACCTGGTGGCCCTGCGCGACCGGCCGGAGTGCCGCGTGGTAGCGTTCACGGCCACGCAGATCCCGGACATCGCCGGGCGCAAGATGCCGGCGAGCATGGCGGGCAGCCGCTATCCGGAGGGCATTCCGATCGAGCCCGAGGAGAAGCTCGAGGAGCTGATCCGTGAGCACAAGGTCGACGAGGTGGTCTTCGCGTACTCCGACGTCCCGCACGAGTACGTGATGCACATGGCGAGCCGCGTGATGGCCGCCGGCCCGTCGTTCAAGCTGATGGGCCCCGACGAGACGATGATCAAGGCGAAGGTGCCGCTGATCAGCATCTGCGCGGTGCGCACCGGCTGTGGCAAGAGCCAGACCTCCCGTCGCGTGGTCCGCATCTTGCGCGACAAGAAGCGTCGCGTGGTTGCGATCCGTCACCCGATGCCCTACGGCGACCTCGCCGAGCAGGCGGTGCAGCGGTTCGCGACGATCGCCGACATGGCGAAGCACAAGTGCACGATCGAGGAGTGCGAGGAGTACGAGCCGCACGTCGAAGCGGGTGCAGTGATCTACTCGGGCGTGGACTACGCGAAGATCCTCGAGCAGGCGCAGGCGGAAGCCGACGTGGTGCTGTGGGACGGCGGCAACAACGACTTCTCGTTCTACAAGCCGGACCTGGAGATTGCGGTCGTGGATCCGCTGCGTGCGGGCCACGAGCTGAGCTACCACCCGGGCGAGACGGTGCTGCGTCGTGCGCACGTGATCGTGGTCAACAAGATGGCGCAGGCGAAGCCGGCCGACGTCGAGAAGATCCTTGCGAACATCGCGAAGGTGAACCCGAAGGCGACGGTGATCAAGGCGAACTCGCCGGTGACGGTGGCGGATCCTTCGGCACTCAAGGGCAAGAAGGTGATCGTGGTAGAGGACGGCCCGACGCTGACGCACGGAGGGATGGACATCGGCGCGGGTTGGGTGGCGGCGCAGGAGCTGGGCTGCACGGTGGTCTCGCCCCGCAAGCACGCGGTGGCGTCGATCAAGTACACCTACGAGAAGTACAACCAGACGGAGAAGGTGTTGCCTGCGATGGGGTATTCCCAGCAGCAGCTCGACGATCTGGCGGCGACGATCGAGGCGACGGTGAAGGCGGAGAAGGTGGACGCGATCCTGAGCGCGACGCCGATCGACCTTGCGCGATTGATCAAGGCGCCGGTGCCGATGGTTCGCGCGACCTACGAGCTCGACGAGATCGGTTCGCCGAACCTTGCCGAGGTGCTTGCCAAGTACTGATCTGAACAGCTGACCGAGCCCCGGGGCAGCCGACGGCGGCGCTCCGGGGCATCGACGGAGGGCTTTCCATGTCCAGCAAGACCAACGAAGTGATCGAGCGCTCGGAGCGTTGGGGCGCGCACAACTACCATCCGCTGCCGGTCGTGCTCGTCAAGGCCGAGGGACCGTTCGTGTGGGACATCGACGGCAAGCGTTACCTCGACATGCTCTCGTGCTACTCGGCCCTGAGCCACGGCCACCGGCACCCCCGCATCGTCGCCGCGATCGAGCGTCAGATGAAGCACATCACGCTCACCTCGCGGGCGTTCTACAACGAGCCCTACGCGGAGTTCTGCGAGAAGCTCGCGAAGCTGGCGGGCCTCGACATGGTGCTTCCGATGAACTCGGGGGCGGAGGCGGTGGAGACGGCGCTGAAGATCGCGCGGGCGTGGGGCTACCGGGTGAAGAAGGTGCGAGAGAGCAGCGCGCACATCATCACTGCGGCCGGCAACTTCCACGGGCGCACGATCTCGATCGTGTCGTTCTCGACGGAGGAGGCGTATCGCGCGCCGTTCGGGCCGTTCACGCCGGGCTTCAGCTCGATTCCTTACGGCGATGCCGACGCGCTCGAGAAGGCGATCACGCCGGACACGGTGGCGTTCCTGGTGGAGCCGATCCAGGGCGAGGGCGGCATCATCGTTCCGCCTGCCGGGTACTTGAAGAAGGTGATCGAGATCTGCCACAAGCACAACGTGCTGGTGATGTTCGACGAGGTGCAGACGGGGCTTGCGCGCACTGGGCGGATGTTCGCGTTCCAGCACGAGGACGCGACGCCGGACGTGCTGGTGCTGGGCAAGGCTCTGGGCGGCGGCATTCTTCCGGTGAGCGCCTGCGTGGGCAAGCGCGAGGTCATGGAGGTGCTCCAGCCGGGCGAGCACGGCAGCACCTTCGGCGGCATGCCGTTGTCGATGACCGTGGGCAACGAGGCGATCGACATCCTGGTGGAGGACAAGCTGTCGGAGCGTGCGGCGGAGCTTGGCGAGTACGCGATCGGTCAGCTTCGAGCCATGAAGATCCCGGGCGTGCGCGAGGTCCGTGGCAAGGGCCTGCTCATCGGTATCGAGTACGAGGACTTCATCGGCGGCGCTCACAACGTGGGCGAGGAGCTCATGAAGCTCGGCGTCCTCGCGAAGGATACGCGTCAGGACACGCTGCGTCTGGCGCCTGCGCTCACCATCGCGAAGACCGATCTCGACGCGGGTCTGGCCGCGGTCGACAAGGCCTCCCGCATCGTGGCTGCTGCGCGCAGCAAGTAACGTCTCACCCGACAGCCAGAACCGGCTGCGTTCTGGACACCACCGAACAGACCAACTCGGCAGGCGGCACTCAGCCGCGGCGGTCGCTCGTGCCCGGCTTGTCGCCGCTCACGATGCGGGGCGTCTCGCCAGGCATTCTGCGGATGATCTCGAGCTTGACGTCGGCGTCCTCGTAGCTGAAGGAGGCGACGTCGGCCTTCTCGAGGAGCTGGAGCAAGCCGGAGAGCTGCTCATGGGAGAGGAGCAGGCCCTTGGAATCGGGCTTGTGGTGGCTCAAGCGAGGTCCTCGAGGAACTTGGGGACGGCGACGCGGAGCAGGAAGCGGCCCTTGCCGAGGTTGCCCTGGGGCTTCATGGTGACGGCGACGAAGTAGTCTTCGTTGATGACGCGGATGAGGGTGACGACCTTCTCGGCCTGCACGGAGACTTCGCGGGTGGAGCCCGCATCGAGGGAGTCGATGGCGCGTCGCACGGACTTGACGATGACGCTGAACTCGGCGCCGACGACGTCGATATCGTAGGAGTTTCGGTCTTTGACGTAGGTCTCGACGGCGATGCCTTCGAAATCCATGAGGAGGCCGGCGAGGGCGCCTTCGGTCTGGTCGACGACCTGTCGGAGAGTGTCGGCGAAGGGCATTGCGGCAGAGTAGGAGTCCCCGGGGAGACGGTCAAGAAATCCCGTGGGTTGTGGCGGTTCCTGGGGGGGGATCGGGCGTGGCGTCCGGTTGTGAAGGACAGCGGAAAACTCGGGCCGAAAAGCTCCCCCTTGCAGCCGGGAGCCGTCCAGGCAATGGTCACGGCGCCGGGGGGCTGCGAGCGCGCTTGACCCTTCTCTATCCGAGCAGGTAACTTGCCGCGCTGTCCCGACGAGGGGGGCGTTTGACGCCCTCACGATCCAATCGAACCGGAAGGCCCAACGAGTCCATGCGCGCGCGAGCCGGGGATCCTCCCCGCACGATGCCTCAGAAGGTGCTGGTCGGCAGGACGGCCGACACCTCGCTTCAACACGACCTCGTGCAGGTCAAGGTCGATCAGGTCATCTTGACGCGAGCTCCTGGCAGAGCGCTCGACGAAGCGCTGGCCGCGGGCATGAAGAAGACCTCGGTCGAAGTCGCGGTGGCCTACGACGGCGTCTGCGTGTCGGACGCAGTCTCGTGTCAGGCGCAGGCCGACGGTCATCCCTCGGCGGTGGCGTCGGACACGGCTGCGTACGGCATCCTGGTCGCGCGTCCGGGGGTTGGCTTCCCTGCCCCGGTGCATCTCGAGCGGTTCGCCTCGCCGGCGCGTCTCGCGGTGACCGACGATCCGCGCATGTGTCTGGTGGGCGGCATCGGGATGCTCACGCTCGTGGTGCCTCCAGCGCAACTGGGCCACGCCCTCGCACACGGCAGCGTGTGGCTGCGTCCACCGCGCTCCGTGCAGGTGCTGCTCTCCGGCAGGATCCGCCCCTTCGTGTGCGCCCGCGACGTCGCCCTCGAGCTGCTTCGACGCGGCATCGGCGACATCGTGCGGAAGGTCGACGCCGCGCACGGCGCGCCGGTCGTGATCGAGTTTGCGGGGCCGAGCGCGCGATTGCTTTCGGTGCAGGAGCGTGCGGTGCTCTGCGCGATCGCGCCTGCGGCGGGGGCGGCGGCAGCGCTGTTCATCAGCGACGAGAAGGCGGAGGTGTTCCTGCGGGATCAGCGTCGTTCGAAGGCGCATCGCGCGCTCGCGCCGGATCCGGGTGCGCCGTGCGACGACGTGTTGTCGATCGACCTGGCCACGGTGGATCCCCTGTTGATGGACGAGACGGGGCAGATCAAGGCGGTTCGGGATCTCGCGGGGCAGCCGGTACACCAGGTGGTGCTGGGCGGGGACAGCGGCGTGACGCTGCGGGACATGCTTGCCGCGGCGAGCCTGCTGAAGTCCAAGCGCGTGCCTCCGCGACTCGATCTGCTCGTGGCGCCTCCGAGCCGTCAGGTCCTCGAGGTGCTCGCGCACACCGGGGCGCTCGTGGATCTGGTCGCCACCGGTGCGCGCATGATCGAGCCCGATCATCGCGTGGTCAGCGGAGACATCTACCCGCCCGCGCCGGGACAGACCTCACTGCGCACCTTCGACCCCGAGCCGGGCCGCTCGCGCAACCGTCCGTTCATCGTGGCCTCCGCCGAGACCCTCGCCTACACCGTGGCCACCGGGCAGATCGGCGATCCTCGCTCGTTCAAGCGCCCGGTCCGCGTGACCGTCCCGCGCGTGTTCCCCACCGACGACGTGCTCATCGTGCGTCAGCGCAAGGGGGAGACACCTTCGCTGCGCAAGCCGGGGACGTCATCGGGGATCGCGACGCGTAGATGGTCGGCCGAGGCGACGAGCCTCGAGCTGCTGCGTGCGCTGCCGGACTCGAAGGTGGAGTCGCTGTCGGCGTTGCTGCTGGGCGACGGCGACGAGGTGTTGCGTCTGGCCTCGGGAGCGCTTGCGCTTCCCGAAGCGATTCGCGCGGTGATCGCGCCGTTCCTGCCGAGCTTCCTGGTCTCGCAGCTCACGGGGCTCGGCATCGCGGCGATGCGGATCGAGCCGGCGCAGGCGAAGCTCCTCGACGGAGCGAAGCACCTTCAGGTGCCTGCGCCTTCGCAGTGGGGCGCGGACGGCGCGCTGACGGCCCTGGCCGGCACGGCGAAGATCAAGCTCGTCTGGCTGGCGAAGGGGATCGAGCGCGAGTGGCTCTCCCCTGCCCCGAAGGCCGCGTCCCCTGCCCCTCGCAGCGCCCGCTGAAGCGTCCTTACCGGCTCTTCTTCCGCCCCACCGACTCGGCATCGAAGGCGCAAGGACACGCGTCGCTTACCGCGCACGCAGCGCAGGCCGGCGCGCGCGCAGAGCAGGTCCTGCGTCCGTGGAAGATCAGTACGTGAGACGACATGATCCAATCCTCGCGGGGGAGCAGCGCCATCAGGTCGCGTTCGATCTCCGGGGGCTCGGTGTGGCGGGACCATCCGAGGCGTTGGGCGACGCGTTGCACGTGGGTATCGACGGCGATACCGAGGGCGATGTTGAACGCATTGCCGAGCAAGACGTTGGCGGTCTTGCGTCCGACCCCGGGCAACGAGACGAGCTCCTCGGCGGAGCGGGGGACGTCGCCGTTGTGGTCGGCGACGAGCCTGCGGGCGAGGCCCACGATGTTCTTCGCCTTCTGGCGGTACATGCCGATGGTTCGCAGCAACGGTTCCACGTCGGCGGGTTCGGCGGCAGCGAGGGCCCGCGCGTCGGGATAGCGCGCGAGGAGCGCGGGCATGACCTTGTTGACGGCGACGTCGGTGGTTTGCGCGCTGAGCACGACGGCGACGAGCAGGTCGAAGGGGCCGTGGTGGACGAGCTCGCAGGTGGCATCGGGATACGCGGCGAGGAGGCGCTGGTAGGTAGTGAGCGCGAGGCGCGCCGCGCGGGAGCGAGGAGGTTGGGGCGACGATGGGGGCATGGGAGTGGGGAGACGCCGGCGCGAGGTCGGCGTCGTGCGGTCGATCAGTCTTGCGACGGAGGGGGTTCGGAGCCCGGGGGCGGGTTCATGCTGTTGGAGCCGTCGCCGGGGTAGCGGTCGCTCGGGGGGAGGGAATCGCTCGGGGGGATGCTCTCGCCGGGCGGAAGGCTGTCACCGGTTCCGGGGAGGTCGCTCTCCTGGAGGCGCTCGATGGCGGCGACGCGCTCGTTCTCGTCGAGGGCCATGATCTTGACGCCCTGCGCGTTGCGGCCGGTTTCGCGGATTTCGCTGACCTTGGTGCGAATGGTCTGGCCGCGATCGGTGACGACCATGATTTCGTCGGTGGCCTTGACGAGAGCGATGCCGACGACGGGGCCGTTGCGTTCGGAGGCGTCGATGAGGATGACGCCCTTGCCGCCGCGGTTCTGGAGGCGGAACTCTTCGAGCTCGGTGCGTTTGCCGAAGCCCTTGGCGCAGACGGCGAGGACCTGGCGGCCTTCTTCGGAGACGCCGAGGCCGACGACCTCGTCGCCTTCGTCGAGCTCGATGGCTTTGACGCCGACGGAGGAGCGGCCGACGGTGCGGACCTGCTCTTCGGGGAAGCGGATGGACATGCCGTTGCGGGTGGCGATGACGAGCTCGCGGGAGCCGTCGGTGACGGCGGCGCTGAGCAGGCCGTCGCCCTCCTCGATCTTGACGCCGATGATGCCCTTCTCGCGGATGTTCTGGTACTCGAGGACGGAGGTCTTCTTGATCTGGCCCTTCTTGGTGATGGTGATGACGAAGGTGCTGTCGACGAAGCCGGGGATGGGGGTGATGGCGGCGATTTTCTCGCCGGGCTCCATACCGACGAAGTTGACGACGGCGCGGCCGCGGGCGTTGCGAGCGCCTTCGGGGATTTCGTGGACCTTCTTGCAGTAGACCTTGCCCTTGTCGGAGAAGAAGAAGACCTGCGAGTGGGTGGAGGCGACGAAGAGCTGGCTGACGAAGTCCTCGTCGCGGGCCTGCATGCCGATGGTGCCGCGACCGCCGCGGCGTTGGGCGCGGTAGGTGGCGGCGCTGGTGCGCTTGATGTAGCCGCCGTGGGAGATGGTGACGACCATGTCCTCTTCCTTGATCAGGTCTTCGGCGCTGATCTCGGCTTCGGTGGCGACGATCTCGGTACGGCGCGGGTTGGAGTAGCGCTCGCGGATGTCCTCGAGCTCCATGATGATGACGTTCATCAGGAGGGTTTCGTTGGCGAGGATGGCCTGGAGGCGATTGACCTCGTCGCACAGGGAGCCGAACTCGCCGGCGAGCTTTTCGCGCTCGAGGCCGGTGAGTCGGGCGAGGCGCATCTCGAGGATGGCGTTGGCCTGGCGTTCCGACAGGCGGTAGTCGGGACGCTTCGCGGCCTCGGCGATCTCGGCTTCGGGACGACCGGCGCGGCGCACGAACTCCTCGAGTCCCTTGAGGGGAAGGGCGAGGAGGCGAGCGCGGGCCTCATCGGGGGTGGGCGACTCGCGGATCGTGCGGATGACCAGGTCGACCTCGGTGATGGCCATGCCGAGGCCTTCGACGATTTCGCGATCGGCCTCGGCCTTACGGAGCTGGAAGCGGGTCCTGCGGATGACGACATCGCGTCGGTGCTCGACGAAGGCGGCGAGGGCGGCCTTGAGGTCGAGGACGACGGGGCGTCCGTGGAGGATGGCGAGGTTGATCACGCCATAGGACGACTGCATGTCGGTCATGCGGTAGAGCTGGTTGAGGACGACCTGGGGGTGTGCGTCCTTCTTGAGCTCGATGACGAGGCGGATGCCTTCGCGGTCGGACTCGTCGCGGACCTCGGCGATGCCTTCGATGCGCTTGTCGCGGATGAGCTCGCCGATCTTGGCGTGGAGGCGGGCCTTGTTGACCTGGTAGGGGATCTCCTTGACGACGATCTGCTCGCGCTCGGAGCGACCGGGGACCTTCTCGACCTCGGAGCGAGCGCGCATGACGATGGTGCCGCGTCCGGTGCGTTGGGACTGATCGATCCCGGCGCGGCCGTAGATGATGCCGGCGGTGGGGAAGTCGGGGCCGGGGATGTGGACGTTGAGCTCCTCGATGGAGATCTCGGGGTTGCGGATGAGGGCGATGGTGCCGGTGATGACCTCGCCGAGGTTATGCGGCGGGATGTTGGTGGCCATGCCGACGGCGATGCCTTCGGAGCCGTTGACGAGGAGGTTGGGGAACTTCGCCGGGAGCACGGAGGGCTCGTGCTCGCAGTTGTCGAAGTTGGGATCCATGTCGACGGTGTCTTTGTCGATATCGGCGAGGAGCTCGACGGCGACGCGGGTGAGGCGGCACTCGGTGTATCGGTACGCGGCGGGGGGATCGCCGTCGATGGAGCCGAAGTTGCCCTGGCCGTCGACGAGCATGTGGCGCATGCGGAAGTCCTGCGCGAGACGAACGAGGGCGTCGTAGACCGACCCGTCACCGTGGGGGTGGTACTTGGCGATGACGTCGCCGACGACGCGAGCGCACTTCTTGTGCGGGCCGGTCGGGCCGATCTTCTGCTCGTGCATGGAGAACATGATCCGTCGATGCACGGGCTTGAGGCCGTCGCGCGCGTCGGGAATCGCGCGCCCGATGATCACGCTCATCGCGTAGTCGAGATACGACGTGCGCATCTCGTCGAGGAGGCTGACGGGGATCTTCTGCTGGATGTTGGAACTGAAGGTGGTATCCGATTCGGACATCGTGGGGTGCTCCCATCGGACCGGCTTCCGGGCATCCGGTGTATTGCGTGCAACGGACCGGGAGTAGTCGAGCCGGCCAGAGGCTGCAATCCGCTCGAGGCGACGGTCCTGAAGCGCGGAATCTGACCCACGGCGGAGGGAAAAACAAGGGGGATTCGCGCGAACTGGAGACTTGACACGGCACGGTTGGGAGGCCCTTGCGGGAGGGTTCGGACACCGGGGGCGCAAGGGGCGGGACCGTGCTATCCCGGCGGCATGACGCGCAGCTTCGAACCGATCCAGGTGCCCCCTCTCGCCGAGCAGGAAGGCAATACATTCCGCCGTCTGGTGGAGGTGATGCGGGCGCTGCTGTCGCCCGACGGGTGCCCGTGGGATCGCGAGCAGACCTATGAGACGCTGCGCAAGTACGTGATGGAGGAGGCCTGCGAGGTGATCGACGCGATCGATCAGGGGGATCGGACGGCGCTGCGCGAGGAGCTTGGGGATCTGCTGTTGCAGGTGGTGTTTCAGGCGGAGCTGGCGCGCACGGAGGGGAGCTTCGGACCCGACGACGTCGTGGCGGGCATATGCGAGAAGCTTGTGCGGCGACATCCGCACGTGTTCGGGGAGGTGCAGGCGGACGATGCGGAGCAGGTGCTGCGCAACTGGGAGCGGATCAAGAAGACGGAGAAGGCGAGCCGGAAGCTGCTCGAGGGGATTCCCCGGAGCATGCCGGCGCTGGTGAGGGCGCAGCGGGTGGGCGAGAAGGTGCACCGCGTGGGCTTCGACTGGCCCGATGCGGCGGGCTCCCGCGCGAAGGTCGCTGAGGAGATCGGGGAGCTCGACCGCGCGATGCAGGAGCGCGACGCGGCGGCGGTGGAAGAGGAGTTCGGCGACGTGCTCTTCGCGATGGTGAACCTGGCGAGGCATGTGGGGGTGGACGCCGAGGCGTGCCTGCGTCGCACGACCGACAAGTTCATGCGTCGCTTCGAGCACGTGGAGCGCATGGCGACGGAGCATCACGGCGGGCTGACGGACGAGCGGGGGGGCACGTTGCCGCTGGAGACGCTCGATGTGTGGTGGGAGCAGGCGAAGACGATGGAGCGGAGCTGAGCCTTTGGGAACGCAACACTTCGTGGAAGGCGATCCGGAGACGCTGCACGGCGAGGCCTTCCTACCGGTCGAGTGGAAGGAGTGGATCGCGAGCGAGGGCGAGCGCGCCTTTCGCGCGCAGCAGGTGTTCCGCTGGCTGCACCAGCGCGGCGTGTTCGACCCCGCGCAGATGACCGACCTGCCGGCCTCGCTGCGCGAGAAGCTCGCGCGCGCCGGGCTCGGTCCGGTCGCGAGCGTGGCGCACGAGCATGCGTCGCCCGACGGCACGACGAAGCTCGTGGTCGGGCTGCGCGACGGGGCGATGATCGAGTCGGTGTTGATCCCGATGCGTCCGGCGCAGGAAGCGGATGCGGACGCTGGGGCGGAGGACGAGGAGGACGAGGAGGAGGAGGAGCCGGAGGCGGCGGGGACGGAGCGGGTGACGCAGTGCATCTCGACGCAGGT
>CAYMUE010000114.1:1857-7343 GCA_964393505.1 uncultured Polyangiaceae bacterium | reverse complement strand
AGGAGCCGGAGGCGGCGGGGACGGAGCGGGTGACGCAGTGCATCTCGACGCAGGTGGGGTGCGCGATGAAGTGCGCGTTCTGCGCGAGCGGCGTGCAGGGGTTGCGTCGGCAGATGTTCCCCGAGGAGATCGAGGCGCAGGCGCAGCTCGGCCGGTCGCGGCTGACCGCGTGGCAGCGGCTGCGCAACGTGGTGTTCATGGGGAGCGGCGAGCCGCTGCACAACTACGACGCCCTGGCGCGGGCCATTCGACTCATGTCGGATCGCGACGGGCTCGATCTGTCCTTGCGCCGCATGACGGTGAGCACGGTGGGGCTCACGGAAGGGATCGAGCGGCTGGGGAGGGACTTCGAGGGGAAGGTGGGGCTTGCGATCTCGCTGCACGCCGCCGACGACGAGACGAGGTCGAAGCTGGTGCCGTCGAACGCGCGCTGGAACCTCAAGAAGATCGTGGAGGCGATGCGGGCCTTTCCGTTGCCGAAGCGCAGGCGGATCACGGTCGAGTACGCGCTCATCGACGGGGTCAACGATCGGGAGGTGGACGTGCGTCGTCTCGCGGCGCTGCTGCGTGGGGTGCGGGTGAAGATCAACCTGATCCCGATGAACCCTGTGGATCACGCGAGGCTGCGACCGCCGTCGGCGGAGCGTGTGGTTGCGTTCAAGAACGCCCTGGCGGATGCCGGGTACACGTGTCTGATCCGCAGGCGTCGAGGCGACGACGTATCGGCCGCGTGCGGGCAGCTCGTGGCGCGGGAGACGGGGGCTACTTCCTGACGAGTCGTTGGACGGCGTCGGCGAGGGTCTCGGGGTCGTAGGGTTTTTCGAGGACGCCGACGACACCTTGGGAGCGATAGGCTTCGAGGATGCCGTCGCCGGAGTAACCTGTGACGAGCAGCACGCGCAGGTCGGGCCAACGCGGGTGGGTCTTCTCGAGGAGCTGGACGCCGTCCATGTCGGGCATGCGCATGTCGAGCACGACGAGGTCGAAGGCGGAGGAGGAGAGCTTCTCGAGGGCTTCGATGGCTTGTTTTCCGCTGGCGGCGATGGTGACCCGGTACCCGAGGTCTTCGAGCACGGCGCGGGTCATGCGGAGGATCATGGTGTCGTCATCGACCACGAGGATCGAGGCGGACCGGGCAGAGGAAGCTTGAGCAGGCGAGGGCATGGCGGAGCGCTCGGGGCCTCGGACTCCCGCGCCGAGGCAGCACACCTATTAGATACCACCGAGCGGGGCGGGCACTGCAAGGGTTTTGGGACGTCGGGAGGAGGGGCGGGGGTCGCGGAGCTGGGGGCGCGCAGCTGGGGGTGTCGGGGATCGCGG
The DNA here is from genome assembly GCA_964393505.1 of uncultured Polyangiaceae bacterium. Taxonomy (GTDB): domain Bacteria; phylum Myxococcota_A; class Polyangia; order Polyangiales; family Polyangiaceae; genus JACRCQ01. Next base: position 6,023 of record CAYMUE010000114.1, on the reverse strand, counting down.
GTGTTGGGGAGCGCGGGAAGACGGGAGAGGAAGACACGCTCGGGGGGCGCCCGCGACAAGGGATCCCGTTCGTGCTCGGGGTGTGATAGCGAAGAGACGATGGAACCGGATCGTGCGGAGGACTCGCGAACGGGCGAGATGGTCGGGGAGCGGTATCAGGTGGGGACGCTCATCGGGCGTGGAGGGCACGGGGATGTGTACCGGGCGATCGACGTGATGGAGGGGCGTCGGGTCGCGATCAAGTTCCTGGCGGCGCACCTCGCGAAGGACAGCGACTATCGGTTGCGGCTGGTGCGGGAGGCGCGCGCGATGTCGGCGCTCGAGGGGCGGGGCACGCTGGAGGTGATGGGCATCATCAGCGCCGACGACGGATCGCTGTGCCTGGTGATGGAGTTGCTGGAGGGGATGGATCTCGCGCAGGCGATCCAGGAGCGTCGCGCGGCCGGCAAGCCGTTCAGCCTCGACGAGGTGACGACGCTGTTCATGCCGGTCGTGGGGACGCTGGATCGAGCGCACGCCCGGGACATCATCCACCGGGACTTGAAGCCGTCGAACATCTACATCGTGGGGGGCAACCTGGCCGATCCGCGGGTCATGGACTTCGGGCTCGCGAAGACAGGCGATCTGCAGGCGATCACCGCGGACAAGATGCTCGCGGGGTCGCCGTCGTACGTGGCGCCGGAGATCTGGAAGGAAGGGGCACGCGCGGCTGACGCGCGGTCGGATGTCTACTCGCTGGCGGTGGTGATGTACCAGACGCTGACCGGGGATGTGCCGGTCTACCGGGAGAGTCTGGTGGAGATGCTGTTGGCGGTGACGACGCCTGGGAACATTCCGAGCCTGCACAAGGCGAGGCCGGAGCTGCCGGAGGCGGTCGACGACTGGGCGGAGCAGGCGTTTGCGATCGATCCGGCGAACCGGTTCCAGACGGCGGTGGGGATGTGGCGAGCGTTCCGGGCGGTGACGCATCGCTGAGCGGCTCGACCACGACAGAAGTGGCCGCTCGGACCGGGGAAAAAAGATCGGGAAGGGCGCAGTCCACAGCGGCGCGCGGAGCGGTTGGTGCATCGAAGGCAGTGGGGGGGGGCGTGCGCGATTCCAGACCCTACCAGTGCGAAAGCTGCAATCGAGGGGAGACGATCCAGACTCGCCTCGAGCAAAGGCAGTGCGTCGCGGGCTACGTGTTCACCGCGACGTTGCACGCCCGAGAGTGCCCCGCATGCAGGCTGCGGGAGATCGACGGCGCGTCGCTGGCGCTGTTTGATCTCGGCGTGGCGAGAGCTCTAGCGCTCTCCGGGGTGGTCGATGCCGAAGCGTTCCGCTTCATGCGTGAGTCCGTGGGCTATGAGCGCGACCGAGCGGCCAATGAGCTCGGATCGAGCCCTTCGGAGCTCGCCAACTGGGAGGCTGGCCTGACGCCCCTCCCCGTCGGCATCATGAACGAGCTCCGCAGGATCGTCCTGTCACGCACGGCCGACCCGCTGCTGCCGCACGTCACGGCCCGGCCTCTCGCTCGCCCCCTCCCCGACGCCAACGTTCGCCGGCACCGTTGTGCGTGATCAGAACACCCACGACGCGCCGAGCATGAACACCTGCGAGCCAGCGAGCGCCTGCCCTGCGCCGCGCCCTCGCTCGCGGCCATCGGGTGCGTGCAGCATCGCCACGAGCGCGCCCAGGCCGCTGCCCACCGCAGCCCCCACGAGCACGTCCGAAGTGTGGTGTTTCCCAGCCATCACGCGCCCCCACGCCGTCGCGGCGGCAAACGCGTGCAGCCCGATCGCAGGAGCCGCGCACCCCACCGGGGAGTCCACCCTGCAGGCGTCGAAAGCGCCGATCGCAGCGGCGGCGAACGCGAGGGCGCTGTGGCCGGACCAGAACGACGCGTTGGCGTCCTGCGACACGCGGCTCGCGCCAGGACCCGGCTCGAAGGCGAGAAACGGCCGGTAGCGCGGGGCCGCGATCTTGGTCAGCTCGGTCGCGACCAGGGTGACGCCGATCGCCTCGGCGAGCACGAGGGAGGAGCGTGCTGTGTCGTCACCCGAACCAGCTCCGGCTGCCCACCGCGACGACGACGGCGTCATCGCGCCGCCCACGGCCAGCAGGGCCGTCCCATACGTCACCAGGTCCCAGCCGCGATGATAGGGGCGCGCACCGTCCCCGAGCGGGCCGCACGGACGCGACGCACACACTGCTGGAGGCGCCTGCTTGTCGAGCGCGAGATTGAGCAGGACCAGCGTCGCAAAGGAGCCTGCGGTAATCGCGCCATCAGTGGCCCACGAGGTCTCGAACGCGGGCTCGGCGAACGCCGGGACGGTAGTCGTGGACAGGACGAGCGCGAAGGAGGAAGCGATCGCGAGGCGTCGCATCACCGCACCCGATACAGGGCGAGGAGCAGCTCGCCGTCGCGCTCGACGGTGGAGAGCAGCTGCGGTGGGGTTCCGGAGCGGCCCCAGACCGAGCGCACGAGGGCGTCGCCGGCGGGGCCACCGACGACGAGCAGATCGACATCGCGGGCGTTGGGGACGACGCGGACCTGGGAGCGGAGGCGCCCTGCCAGGCGGAGGGAGTCCCAGAGATCGGGGTCGATTTCGGGGGCGTGGAGGGAGACCGACGGCCTGCCCAGGGCGTCGATCGCATCCGCGAGACCTGCCGCCATGGACGCGTCGTGAACCGCGAGGGTGCGTGATTCGCGCATGGCGGTGGGGCCTCCGAACAACGGAGCGAAAGCTGCACCCAGCGTAAGCGGAGACCGGACCGACTGCAAAGCGATCGTCCCGATGACGAGCGCGAGCCCCGATGCGAGCAGGGCGCGTCGCAGGCGAAGCGAGCGCGAGGCGGTGAGGTCGGAGGCCATGGCCAGGGCTGTCATGGCGCCCTCGGCCGCGAGGGCAGCAACGAACGGGACGGCGAGGATCCAGCGCGGGGGATAGACCGCGAGGGCGGCGGGAGTGATCGCGGGCCACGAGACCGCGAACAGCAGGCACAGCACGACGAGCGCTGCCAGGCCGGAGCGATCGGGGCTCGCGCGCCGCGCGCGCCACCAGCTCCAGGCGATCATGGCCAGACCCGCACCCGCGAGCACGACCGTGATCGTGGGAAGCGAGGCGGACAGCTCGCGCAGGGCGTGGGAGCGCGGGAAGGGGGGAGCGGAGACGAGGGTGCCGGCGTAGCTGGTGGGGCTCACCGACGGGGCGAGGGCGGAGAGGGCGAACTGGCGCCCGCGCACGGTGGTCTCGCGCCACAACCAGGGCATGGTTGCGAGGAAGGTGATGGGTGCGATGACGAGCGCGGGGAATGTGGCGGAGGGGACGGGAAGCATGCCCTCGCGAGCGATCTGGCGGAGCGCTCTGCGGCGGATCCAGAGGGTGTGCAGGACGAGCACGACGACGAGCCACGCGACTGCGGGAGAGACCGAGAGGGCGAAGCCGAAGAGCGCCGCGGTGACGAGGGGCCATCGGATCGAGCTGCTGCGCACGCAGCGCACGTAGCCCGCAAGGACCAAGAGCCAGGCGACCACGGCGAGCGCGTCGAGGGAGGAGGTGGCGAGCAGGTGCAAGGATCGGGGTACGAACAGAGCGAGAGCGCAGGCGATCAGGGCGGCGGGGCGTCCTCGGAACGGCTTCAGCACGAGGTACAGAAGCGGGATCGCGAGCGATTGCAGCAGCAGAAAACCCGAGCGCAGGGCGTAGGTCTCGAGGAGCCAGTGGTGGTGCAACGATGCGACGCGCCACACGGCGCCGGAGAGCAGGGCGGGCAGCGCGGGGCGTGCGCCGACGGCGACGAAGGCGGGATCGCGGGAGGAGGCTTCGAGGAGCGCCGCGGCGGTGGGGGCGTGGTCGAGCCACTGGCCGAGGGATCTGGCTGCCTGCAGCAGATGCTTCTCGCGAATGCCGGGGGCGGTGGCGCTGGAGACAACGGACAGGAGCAGGAAGGTGCCGAGCAGGAGCGCGACGAACATTGCGAAGTCGCCGGCCCAAGAAGGGAGTCGCGGGCGTTTCATCGCAGCGTTGCCTCCACACAGATGGGGAGCAGGGCGCCGGTGTGCTGCTCGAGCTCGAGGCTCAGCTCGCCACCGGCCGACAGTGCTGAGACGGCGATATCGACGGGCTCAAAGGTGTTGGAGGCGTGGATCTCGCGTTGGGCGACGAGGGCGCTGTTGACGATGA
>CAYMUE010000114.1:0-1757 GCA_964393505.1 uncultured Polyangiaceae bacterium | reverse complement strand
AAGGTGTTGGAGGCGTGGATCTCGCGTTGGGCGACGAGGGCGCTGTTGACGATGACGCGCAGCTCCGCGTTGGGGTTGGGTGCGAGCGGAGCGGCGACGATGGCCCCGGTGCGGAGCAGGGTGCCGGCCGGGACGCGAGGCCAGGTGATGCGGACGGTGTCCGAGCTGGAAGCGATCCAGATGCACCTGCGGAGGTTGCCGCGTCGGTCTTCGAGGACGACGGCGCCGACGAAGGCCGCGGGGTCCTTGCCGCAGGAGAAGCGTGCGCGGGGAGACCACGGCAGAGGCGACGACGGGGGGAGGTCGGCCTCGTTGGAAGAGGAGAACGAGCAGGGCTGACCGGCGCTGGGGGAGGGCCCGTGGGTGACGCGGGCGTCGTTGGGCTGCAGCGACGCGACGAGATCGAAGCGGGACGGGAGGGGTTTGGGGTTGACCCAGGTGCGCAGGCGCACGGGGCCGACGCGTTTCTCCTCGGCCAGTTTCCAACCGGAGAGGTCGCGGGAGCGGGCGCCGCCGAGGGACAGCTCGAGGGCGCGTTCGAAGCGTGAGGGGTCGGCGAAGGTGAGGGCGTTTTGCGGCAGGGCGCTGCCGAGCAGGGAGAGCGCCGGAGTAGCGAGGGTCGGGGGCGAAGCGACGACGAGGTCGCCTGCGCGGTAGGATGCGGAGAAGGCGTCTCGCAGGGCCTGTGCGGGGACCGAGGAGAGCGAAGGGCGGGAGCGGGCCCAGAGGATTGCGCCGAGGTCAGCGATGGCGAGCAGGGGCAGCGCGAGCACGATGGCTGCGCGCAAGCGTCGTTGCCGCGGGGAACTCTCCTGGGGACACATGGCGCACCCGCAGCGCAGACTAGTACCGAACCGGGGGCGTTCGCACCCCCGATCGCGCTCCCCTCCCCTGCCCCGGGACGTGCGCGGGCAGCGAGCGGGACAGCATGGCCGGAGCGGAGGGAGCCGCGGAGCGTGGGAGGAGGTGGGGAGGAAAAGCAGCCACAGCGGACGTCGATCCGCCACGGTTCGCTGTCGAGGGCATCAGACAGCAAGGCATCGCGGGCGCACGGTTGAAGGTTCGCCCAGAAGAAGATCGGCATCGGTCCGCGCCTGGAAGGGGCGGGCCACAGAGGCCCTTGGGCCGGGGTGGTGGTTCATGGTAGACATAGGTGCGGTCCCAATGAGTTGGGGCGACAACGGAGGGGATTCAGTGCCCATGGAACTGCCGGCAGTGAAGATCCTGATCGTCGACGACGACAAGGCGATCTGCGACTACATGCAGACGCTGCTCGAGAAGGACGGCTATCAGGTCCAGACCATCAACGACCCGACGCAGGTGGAGGAGGAGGTCCGTCAGGGGCACTACCACCTGATCATCCTCGATCTGATGATGCCGAACATGGATGGCATCGAGCTGCTCGGGAGGATCAGGAAGATCGACAGCGATGTCGCGGTGGTGATCTTCACCGGGTACCCGAACCTGGAGACGGCGGTGGCTTCGATGAAGCTCGACGCCGTGGACTACGTGAAGAAGCCCTTCAACGTAGACGAGTTCCGCGAGGTGCTGTCGCGGGTGATGCGCAAGAAGGGGCTGAGCCGCACGCCGGAGGAGCAGCTCCACAAGGTGATCGGTGAGAGCATCCGTTCGCTGCGCAAGGACAAGGATCTCACGCTCAAGCAGATGTCGCGAAGGACAGGGCTGAGCGTGTCGCTGCTCTCGCAGATCGAGCGCGCGGAGTCGTCCGCGTCGCTCTCCTCGCTCTACAAGATCGC
>CAYMUE010000113.1:2912-21088 GCA_964393505.1 uncultured Polyangiaceae bacterium | reverse complement strand
TGCCCGCAGTGCCCGCCGTGCCCGCCGTGCCAGCAGCGCCCGCCGCGCCAGCCGTGCCCGCCGCGCCAGCCGTGCCGCCGTCGGTCTCGTCTTCTTCCGTCACGGTGCAGGCAACCAGAGCCAGAGCAAGTCCCGAAGCAACGATGGTCCAACCGAGCAGTTTCATAGGAGTCTCCTTTTCACCAAGATTGGCAAGCATGCCGGGCCAATATGCCCGGTTCTGAACCGGTCTCTCTCCAAACTTCTCGTACGGGACGGCGGCAATGCCCCTTCCCACACGAACACGGAACTTTTTCACGCGGCGGCGTCCGAGTCAAGATTGCGTCGCTGCCGGCCTATGGACGGACAGCAGGGGGCGCCTATTCAGTGCCAAACCGTGCGACGCGGAGAGTGGCTCGCCGCGTCTCAAGGATGCGGCGAAGCGGGGGGACGATCCCTCCGCCCGGAACGCAGCCTCGAACGAGGGAGCCACGCGAGTCCGAAGGCGACTCCGGCTGCGAACAACCATGGGAGACCTCCCACCCGCTCGAAGACCGTTGGGGATTTGAACCACCGAACCTCCGCGAGAAGCGAGGTCGACTCGAACAGCGGCGCCCGCGCAACCACGCGGCCCGCGGGATCGACTACCGAGGTCACTCCGGTGTTAGCCGCGCGAACCAGGAAGGTCCGATGCTCGATCGCGCGCAGCCGCGCGAGCGCCAGGTGCAACTCCGGCTCTGCAGTCGGACCGAACCACGCATCGTTGGTGACGTCCACGAGCAGCTCCGGGGACGTCGCCTGCACAGCCTCCCGAACGAAGCCGGGCAGGATGTCCTCGTAGCAGATCAGGGCAGCGACCCGATGCCCGTCGATGTCCAACGGCGCAAACCCGTCCCCGGGCGTGATGCGTCCCGATGCGGGCGACAGCCGATACAGGACCGGGAACGTCTCACCGAACGGCAGGTACTCCCCGAACGCCAACAGATGATGCTTGTCGTAGCGACCTCGCAACCGTCCCTGGGGGTCGGTCACGAGCGCCGAGTTGAAGGTCCGATCGCCGTCGGCCTCTGTGCGGTAGACGAGCGCGCCCAGGATCGCGGGACGACCGAGGGAGCGCGTCAGCGCATCGGCCAGGAACCCCTCGGCATCCGATTCGGGGACCGGGTACAGGAATCCCGACTCACTCCAGACGATCCAGGAAGCGCCCTTCGCCACGAGCGCTCGGCTCGCTTGCGCTTGGCGATGAAACGCATCGCGATAGGCGTCTGCGCCGACGATGTCCATCGGGATGTTCCCCTGGACCAGGCCGACCAGCGTGCGGGGGGCAGCGGCCACTGCCTGATCGACTCTCGCGATGCGCCAGGAGCCATAGGCGATCGACGTCATCAAGGCGGCAACGACTGCGATCGATGGCACCCGCGCGCGGACGTGCCCGCGGCGAAGCCACAGGGCGATCACGGTGTTCGAAGCGGCCAGCAGAAGCGTGAGGAGGATGGGACCACCGAGGTCCGCCACCTGCGCGATTACGGGAGCAGGGACGAGCGCACAGCCGAAGAACCACGGGAAGAGGAGTGGGTAGACGGCCTCCCCTGCCACGAACGAGAGGGGGAAGACGAGCGATTCGGGCCATCCGCCGCGTGCGGCGCGAGCATGAAGCCATGCGGACAACGCCATGCGCCCGCCCTGCCAGAGGCCGAGCAACAGCAGGAGCAGTGCGCACACGGCTGCCGGCATGCCGCTGAACTGCAGCAGCATCGGCATGAGCCAGTAGAATCCTGCTACGGCCGTGACGGTTCCGCTGATGAGGCCGAGCAGGGCTGCGTGCGCGGGGCGACGGTCGAAGAGGGCGATGAGGAGCGGGACGAGGGCGACGAACGCGAGGGGCCACGCTCCGACAGGGGGAAACGCCAGGAAGTACAGAACGCCTGAGAGAAGAGCGAGGATGACCGGGCGCACAGGCATTCGCGGCGGAGTGGCGGGTGCCGGCGACACCGCGGTCATCCCCCGAGCACCTTGCGCACCTTCTGCAGGAGCTCGTCGAGCTTGAAGGGCTTGGTCAGGTAATGGCGGGCGCCGGCCTGAATCCCCGCGATGAGGTCCCGAGGGGCGGAGCGGGCGGTGAGGAAGATGATCGGCGTGGCACGGGTGCGGGCATCGCCCCGCATGCGACGAGCGACTGTGAGTCCATCGACACCGGGCATCATGATGTCGCAAATCACCAGGTCCGGCGTCGGAGCGCTCGCCAGTCGCCGAAGGGCGGAGAGACCGTCCGATGCGGACTCAACCGCGTACGCGTTTGACAGGGCGCGCTCGAGGAGCATGCGCACGCTCTCGTCGTCTTCGATGAGCAGGATGCGTCGCCGGTCGGATGGAGCGGTCATGGGGCAATGTGTCAGCGGCGAGTGAGCAACTTGACGCGCTTGATGACGTGGAATCCGAACTCCGTCTCGACGGGGTCCGAGATCTCGCCGACCTGGAGGGCGAAGGCCGCGTCGGAGAAGGGGCGGGTCATGGCCTCGCGGGGGAACGAGCCGAGAGCGCCTCCGCGGGGCGCCGAACCCGGGTCGTCGGAGTGAGCCTTGGCGAGGGCTTCGAAGTCGGCGTCGCGTTCGCGGGCGAGCGCGGCGAGGCGAGCAGCTTCGGCCCGCGCTTCGTCCTTGGTCCGCGTCACCTGCGGGGCAGCACGCTTGGCACCCTTGTACGCGACCAGGATGTGGTTCGCGGCCACGGTCTCGGCGGGAGCGGACTTGTTGTCGGCCCGGGAGCTGGAGGGAGCGCCGGGGGTCTGGGAGAGGGCGATGGGGTTCTCGCCGGCGGGAGCGGTGAGGTCGTTGCAGCCGAGCGCGATCACAGCGGCTGCCGCTACGATGGTGGCAAAGCGCAGAACCTGAGCGAAAGGCGTGGCGAGCATCTGGCAGAACCTTACCCAGCGCCCCAGCCGCGGCGCAAGGGAATGGGGAGGGTACCTTGTGAACGCCGAGGACGGCGGGCGTGAGCGAGCGAGCAGCGGGCCGTCCGGAGGCCTTGCTCCTCGGGGGGGAGGTGGGTCAATCTAGCGGTGTGCCACGCGTATTGCACATCGAAGATGATCCCGCGAACAGGCTGTTGGTTCGAAAGATCCTGACGGGGGCCGGCTATGAGGTTGCAGAGGCTGCCGACGGTCTCGAGGGGGTGCGGATGGCTCGGGCCGACCCGCCGGACCTGGTGCTGGTGGACCTGAACATCCCGGGCCTGAACGGTTACGAGGTTGCCCTGAGGCTGCGCGGAGAACCATCGCTGTCCGACGTCCCCATCGTGGCGATCACGGCCGAGGGGGACCGGTCCACGAGTCTGGCGGTGGGGTGCGACGGCTTCGTGCAGAAGCCGATCAATGCGCGGACCTTTGCGGGAACCCTCAGCGGATTCCTCCGTGGGCGACGCGAAGCGATGCCGCTCGACGAGGCTGACGATCGTCTTCGGGCCCAGAGCCAGCGGATCGTGGCACGGCTCGAGGCGAAGGTGGCCGAGCTGTCGGAGGCGAACGCCAGTCTCATGGAGGCGACGCGCGCCCGGACCGCTTTCTACCGGAGCGTCTCGCACGAGCTTGCGACACCGATGACGCCCATCGTGGGCTACGTGAAGCTCCTGGCAGACGAGGAGCTCGGCCCTTTGAACGAAGCGCAGCGAAGGGCTCTACGCGCGGTCCAGGAGTGCGTGGGGAGGTTGCGCGGGCAGCTCGACAATCTCCTCGACGTCACCGGCCTCGAGACGGGAGCGATGCGGTTCGCCCGGGCACCGTACGATGTCGGAGCAGTGACCAAGCGCGTCGTGCAGATGATCGAGCCGCGATGTGCGGAGCGAGGCCTGCGGATGGTGACGGAGATCCCGGACAGGAAGCTGGCGGCGACGGGCGACGCAGATCGTCTGGCGCGCGGGATCTTCCAGGTGTTTGACAACGCCGTGAAGTTCACGCCGTCGGGAGCCGCAATCGGGGTACGCGTCGCACGCAATGGCGCGGCGTTCGACATCTGCGTGGCGGACCAGGGGCCGGGGATCGCCCGGGAGCTGTTGGAGAAGGTGTTGGAGCCCTTCTTCCAGGCAGACGGCTCCCCGACTCGCAAGTTTGGAGGGGTAGGGGTGGGTCTGGCGATTGCGCGAAGGGTGGCGGTGGGCCACGGGGGCAATCTGACGCTGAGGTCCCCAGCCAGCGAACGGATCGGCGGCGTCGAGTTCCGAGGGACCTCGTGCCTGTTCTCCGTGGCCGAGCGTCCGCCGCTGCCGCCGGAGCAGTCGTGAGCATCTACCTCGACTGGAATGCCACAACACCGCCTCTGCCTTCGGTGCTCGAAGCGATGGATCGGGCGGGACGAGAGGCATGGGGGAACCCTTCGAGCGTACACGCGGTCGGCTCGCGAGCCCGCAAGCTGGTCGAGGACGCTCGGGACGCGGTGGCGCGGCTGTGCCGAAGACACGCGAGGGAGGTCGTGTTCACCTCGGGTGGCACGGAGGCGAACAACCTGGCGTTGGGGTGGGTGACAGGTGACGGTGCGCTGGTGATCACCAGCCGGCTGGAGCACCCATCGATATCGAGGGTTGCCGAGAGGCTCGGCGCTCGCGGTGCGGCTGTGCACTGGCTGGGCGTGGGGCCGGAGGGGCGGGTGGATCCGGAGGAGGTTGACGAGGTTCTGGCGCGGCGCGGGGAGAGGGGACGGGTGTTGGTGGCCGTGCAGGCGGCGAACCATGAGACGGGGGTGGTGCAGCCCGTGGCCGAGATCATCGGGGCGGCTCACAGCCGGGGAGCGCGGGTGCACGTGGATGCGGCGCAGGCCGTCGGCAAGATGGATTGCGAAGCCTGGCGTGATGCAGACACAATTGCGATCGCTGCGCACAAGATTCGTGGACCGAAAGGTGTGGGGGCGTTGATCGCCTCGGCGTGCGACGGTCTGGAGCCGCTGATGGCAGGCGGGGGCCAGGAGTACGGGATTCGCCCGGGAACGGTCAGCGGGACGCTGGCGGCGGGGTTTGGAGTTGCAGCGGATTGGGCCATGGATGCTCCGGTCCGCTACGGTGAGGTTCGCACGCTTCGAGACCACCTCGAGGCAGAGCTCCTCGCGTTGGGGGGCCAGGTCAACGGCGCCGCTCCACGGTTGCCGCACGTGTTGAGTGTGTCCTTCGAGGGAAGACGCGGAGATGAGATTGTTGCAGGGCTCGACCAGGAGGGGGTGTGCGTGTCGAGCGGCAGCGCGTGTTCGTCGGGGGCAGCGGAGCGCTCGCCGGTCATCGAGGCGATGCTGGGAGCGCGACGAGCGTCGGGGGCGGTGCGTGCGAGTCTGGGAGACGCGACGACGAGCGAGGAAGTGGAGGGGGCAGTGGCCGCGTGGGCCCGGGTGATTCGTCGAGCCGGGATGGATGAAGCACTTCTTGAAGCCATGGACCGAAGCTTGCTCGGCCCATGGAAGAACGACGTCTAACGCGTCGAATAACCATCCATTTTGTCCAACCTCGGCGGGCGCAGGGTTCCATCCATTGAATGGAACTGAACCCGCATTCTTCGGAACAAACGTTCAGCCCGTGGACCACTCCCCAGTTGGCTTCACAAGACACATCCACTGTTGCGTCTAACTGTTTGAATATACGCGCGCAACTGCTCGCATTCTCCGGCCGTTGCGCAGCGGAGCGCCGGCGACGCGTAGGCGCCGATGCCGGGCGCGGACGCCGGAAGCGGTCGCTGCAGACGGGCACTGGGGTCGAGGCGCGAGGGGATCGGGATCCACGGGTGGATCACATGTGACGCCGCGAGGAGCGCGACAACGGGACCGAGCGTCACGGTGGTGACGCGAACCGCGCGAGAGGAGATCGCGAGGGCGGCCGCGACCGTTGGCAGAAGGGGCGCGAACGCCGGGGCGATCCAGTTGGGCTCAGGGGGCGTGCCGCGGACGATGGCGGACAGCAGGAAGAGGACGGCCAGGGTTCCGGATACTGCTGCGCACGGGAGCGGGAGGGATCGCAGACCTCTGAGCGCGAGGAACGGGACGGTGGGAGTCCACAGCAGCAACTGGGCGGCGAACGCGGCTGCCAGCGCGGGAATGGGGCCGACGGCTGCGGCGGGGGATGCCGCGAAGGCGTGACGCAGTTGGAAGCCGAGCGATTCGGTGACCCAGGGCAACGACGCCAGGATGCCCGTGAGAGGAAGCAGTCGGTGGGGCAAGCTGCGTCGCGAGGTAAGTGCGACGGCGAGGGCAACGGGGGCCATGATCACCTTGGCGAGCATGCCGAGGAACGTGGCGGCAAAGACAGCGATCTCGCCCGCAGCGTCGTGGTGCGGTTTCGACTCCTGATCGAGCAACACGACGGTCGCGAGGAAGACCGCGACGTCGGGGGTCGCCAGGAAGCCGCCGGCCAGAGGCAGCAGGAGCCAGGATCCGAGGACGGCGGTCCATCGTTGGGCAGCCGGCGACCCATGGTTGCTTCGCGAGATCTCCACGAGCAGGAGGCTCACGATGGTGCCGAGCAGCAGCGGCGCGGCCCGCATTCGCAGCTCGAGAGGGAGAGCGTCGGGCATCGCCCAGCCGCACCGAGCGGCCAGGACGACGGCAGGAGGGTGGTCGGGGATGGTGATGCCGAGTCGTGCGGCGCCTGCGTAGTAGGCCTCGTCGGGACTCAAGGACGAGGTCAGAGCCAGGGCAAAGCGCACCGGCACTGCAGCGAGCGCGACCGCGACGGCGAGGCGGTCGCGGGGGCTCATGGAGAGGGGGGCTGCGCCGCGAGCCGTTGACGGCGGACCTCATAGAGGGCGACCGCGGCGGAGACGGAGGCATTGAGCACGGACACGGGGGGGAGCGTGGGGATGCGTGCGATGGAGTCGCAGGCATTGCGCACGCCCTTGCGGAGGCCCTCGCCTTCGGAGCCGACGACGACGACGACGGGGGATGTCAGGTCGATGTCGGGGAGGAGATCGGGACCGTCGCCGGCGAGGCCGACGACTCGGCGACCGGCCTGTCGGAGGTCGAGCAAGGCCTCCGGAAGGGATCGGACCCTGCAGAGCGAAGCGTGTTCGACCGCGCCCGCGGAAGCGCGGAACATGGCCTGACTGAGCGGCGCGCTGGAGTTCTCGGGCCACATCACGGCCTGTGCGCCGAAGGCAACGGAAGAGCGCACGACAGCCCCGAAGTTGTGGGGATCGACGATGCGGTCGAGGGCGATGACGAGGGACGCATCGGAGCGAACGAGGTCGTCGAGGGGGAGCAGACGGAGGTCGGGGACGAGCGCGACGGCGCCCTGGTGCATGGCGCGAGGGGCGAGGCGGTCGAGCGTGGAGTCCGGGGCGGGTTCGACGGGGATCCCCTGATCCCGGGCGAAGCGCGAGAGGGCATCGAGGGTGGGAGAACGGTGGTCGGGGCGGTGCAGGACGAGGAGCTTCTCGACGCGGTCACCGAGGGCGCGGATGGCTTCCCGAACGGGTTGGATTCCTGCGACGACACGGCTCATGACTGGTTTCCTCGGAGGCCCGCGAGGGCCGCATCGATTTCCTGGACAAGGGACGACGCGCAGGCGACGGGGTCGGCAGCGTCGCGGATGGGGCGTCCGACGACGAGGATATCGGCGCCCGCGCGAATGGCATCGGCGGGGTTGGTTGCACGCTTCTGGTCGTGGGCCTGGGCGCCGGCGGGGCGAATTCCCGGGGTGACGAGCGTGGCAGAGGGGAACGCGGCACGCAGGGAGGCGACCTCGCGGGGCGAGCAGACAAATGCGCGGAGGCCGGCGTCCCACCCGAGTCGTGCGAGGCGGAGGACCTGATCGGTCGGTGGGGATGAGACACCGATGGACGTGAGGTCGTCGCCGTCGAGAGAGGTGAGCACGGTGACACCCAGGAGAGTGAGGTCGGGGTGGTGCTCGCTGCAGCGGCGTGCGGCGCGCAGGAGCATCTCGCGTCCACCGGAGCAATGGAGCGTGAGGAAGCGCACGCCGAGCTCCGCCGCGGACGACACAGCGCGTTCGACGGTCTCGGGGATGTCATGGAGCTTGAGGTCGAGGAAGACGTCGATACCCGAGGCACTGACGGAGCGGACGGCGGAGGGGCCTTCGCGAGTGAAGAGCTCCAGACCGATCTTGGCGATTCCGACGACAGGTGCGAGGAGGTCGAGGTGGTGCTGGGCGGCCTGGAGGGAAGGGAAGTCGAGCGCGAAGGCGAGGTGATGCCTGGGCATGTCGGGTCACGAAGGGATGGGAGGGAGAGGGCGAGGCGAGCGAGGGAGAGAGCGCGAGGCGGAGCTCACAGTGGGCACAGCGGGTCGCCGGGGGGGCAGTTCGTCTTGGCGCCACCGCCGGAGGAGCCACCGCCCTTCTGAACGGCACCGATGGCGCGCTTGGCCTTGTCCTGCTCGGCGCGCGCGGCCGCGAGCTGCTCGGCGAGCTTGGCGCGGTCGGCGTCGTTCTTGGCGTCGGAGAGCTGACCGATGAGCTCGTCGACCTTCTTGCTCTGCTCTTCGAGCTTGGCGGTGAGCTTCTTGAGCTCTTCCTGCTGAGCGCGGGACTTGGCTTCGGCCTCCATGCGCTCGGCTTCCTTCTTCTTGGCGTAGTTGTACCAGCTGACGCCGCCGACGGTTCCGCCGATGAGCAAGACGGCGAGGGCAGCGGCGATGCCGATGGTGAGCTTCTTCTTGTGCTTGTCCTGCTGGAGGGCCGCGAGCTGTCGCTGGTGGTCCTGCTGAGCCTTCATGGCCTCGATCTGGGCCTGGCGTTCGGCTTCGATTCGGGCCTTCTCGATCTCGGCCTGGCGGAGGGCTTCGAGACGCGCGGTCTCTTCGCGAGCGCGCTGCTCTTCGGAGCGGCGGCGCTGCTCTTCGGCCTGGAGGCGTGCCTGTTCCTCTTCGCGGGCGCGGCGCTCGGCGTCTTCGCGGGCGCGGGCTTCGGCATCGGCGCGTCGTTTCTTGTCTTCCTCCTCCTGCTTGATGCGATCCTGCTCGAGGCTGAACAGCTCTTGGAGGGAGAAGAGGACCGAACTCTCTTTTTGCTCGTCGGACATGTGCGTTTGCTTCCTGGCAGCAAGGCTTGGGTCGGTGACGGACTCTATTTTAGCGCAGCCCTCGCGTCACTAACAATCTACGTGCAAGGCTGTCAACCGAACGGGTGATCGGGAGGCCCGTTTGGTGGGGAAGGACGCGCATCTGGCGCAGGGGCTCGATCCCGATGTCGGGGAGAAAGCGCCGGGATTTCCTCAGTGCGGCACGGGAGAGGGGCGGGGAGGCGTGTTCTCGAATCGCGGGTTCGGGCTTGTCGGGTGAGGGAACGAAGAGCCGGAGCATCCGGTCGCGACGCCCCATCGGCTCACTCGCGCCAGAAGAACTTCCAGGGGTTGTGCTTCAGATCGCGGACCATCTCCTGCAGGTCGTCGTACATCTGCTCGTCCATCACGAGAGCGCCGACGGAGCCGTCGCCCTTCTTGATGTGGGAGACGATGGACTGGGCATCGGTCACGGCGAGCTTGGCGCGGCTGGTGAGCTCGGCGACGTCGGAGATGGCCTGTCGGATCTTGGCCTGCTCGTTGGGGGCGCCGACGGTGTTCGAGATGCGGTTGACGTTGGCGAGGGTTTGTCTGGCGTCGTGCAGGAGCGGGTCGGAGTCGCGCGCGATAGCGCTGCTGGCGGTGTCGATATTGTTGATGATGCGGTTGATCTGGGGGTTGTCGACATAGCGACCGCGGGCAGTGCGCACGAGCTCGTTGGTCTCGGTCGAGAGCTCCTCGAGGTTGGCCGCGATACGGTCCATGCGGTCCTTGTTCTTCTCGAAGAAGTCGCCGGTGCCCTTCAGGGTTCGTCTGGCGGACACAAGGGTTTCCTTGATGTCCTCGCGGTTGTCGCGGAGGAACCCGGTCAAGGTGTGGAGCAGCTCGTTGCCTTCAGCGAGGAAGAGGTCGAGGCGCGGCGGGTCGAGGCCGCGGACGACGGCGTTGTCGGCGATGACGGGGCGATCGGGCGAGCCGGGATCGATGGCGAGGTACTGCTCACCGAGGAGGCCCTGGGAGGTGACGTAGAAGAGGGCGTTGTCGTGGATGGCGGACTGGTAGCGTTTCTCTACGGAGATGTTGACGCGGATGAGGGGTTCGCGTTTGGCGCCTGGAGCGGCCTGGTAGGCGCCGCGGAACTCGACTTCCTTGACCTTGCCGACTTCGACGCCGGCGATCTTGACGGGTGCGCCTGGCTGGATGCCGCCGGGGTTGTCGAAGTCGACGGAGAGCTTGTAGGTGGGTTGGAAGGAGAGGCCGCCCATCAGGACGAGGAAGCCTGTCAGGATGACGAGGGCGATGAGGATGAGGATGCCGACCTTGACTTCGATGGAGCGCGCGTTCGCCATCTTGCCCTCTCAGATATCCATGGGGCCTTCGGCGTGGCCGTTGGTGAACTGTACCACGATGGGGTCCTGCGTTTGACGGAACTCCTCGCGGGTTCCGATCATCCGGACCTCTCCCTTGTAGAGCATGACGATGCGGTCCGCGATGCTGAAGATCGACGCGAGGTCGTGGGAGACGACGATCGACGTGACGCCGAGGGAGTCACTGAGCTCGCGGATGAGGTGGTCGACGCGTCGCGCCGCGACAGGGTCGAGGCTGGTGGTGGGCTCGTCGAACAGGACGTAGGAGGGATCGAGCGTGAGCGCGCGAGCGATGGCCACGCGCTTGCGCATGCCGTCGCCGAGCTCGGAAGGGAAGCGGTCCCCGAAGTCGGCCATGTGGACCTTCTCGAGGAAGCGCCTGGCGGTGGAGAGTGCCTCGCGGTGCTTGAGCTTGCGGTGCTTGCGCAGGGGCAGAGCGACGTTCTCGACGCAGGACATGGAGTCGAAGAGGGTCGAGTTCTGGAAGACCATGGCGCACTTGCGGCGCACTTCGTACATCTGCTCTTCGGAGTACTTGGAGATCTCCTTGCCTTCGAACCAGATCTCGCCTTCGTCGGGGCCGAGCAGTCCGACCAGATGCTTGATGAGGACGCTCTTGCCGACACCGGAAGCGCCGATGATGAAGAAGACCTCGCCGTCGAGGACGTCGAACGAGACTCCCTTGAGGACCTCCTTGGGGCCGAAGCTCTTGCGTATGTTGCGGAAGGAGATCATTTGGAGGGGAAGATGAAGAAGGCGGGGACGGAGACGATGAGGTCGAGGATGACGACGGCGAGGCAGGAGTTGACGACGGCGCGGGTGGTGGCCCAGCCGACGCCTTCGGAGCCGCCGAATGTGGACAGGCCGCAGTAGCCGGAGACGACGGGGATGGCGGCGCCGTAGACGACGCACTTGATCAAGCCGACGTAGAGGTCACCGGGGACGATCATTCCGAGGCTGAAGAAGGTTCGGAAGGAGACGTCGAAGTAGTTGTAGGCGGTGACGGCGCCGGCGCAGAACATGACCGTGGCGATCCAAGTGACGAGCACGGTGGTCATGACGATGCTGGCGATGAAGCGCGGCTTGATGAGGAAGTCGATGGGATCGGCGGCGCACATGCGGAGGGCGTCGACTTGCTCGGTGACGACCATGGATCCGATCTCTGCGGCGATGCCTGCGCCGACGCGTGTGGCGATGATGAGGGAGCCGACGGTAGGTGCGAGCTCGCGGACGGTGAGCTGGAGGTACTGGGCGCCCATCAAGGTGAAGTCGGGCAGGAGGCGCTTGGACTGCATGCCGGTCTGGTAGATGCCGATGAGGCCAATGCAGGCCATGACAACGGTGACAAAGAAGACCGAGTTGTTCCCGATCTCGTACATCTGCTTGACGACGGCGCCGGGCTCACGTCGTCCGCGAACGGTGTAGTAGAGCGTGCGGATGAAGACGGAGTACAGCTCCCTGGCGCCGTAGAAGAGGTCGAGCGCAGCGGAGCCGAGCGCGGCGACTCCGGAGGGCTCGTCGACACGGGATGCAGGGGGGAGCTGGCTGCGCGAGGACATGGCTTACATGATGAGGAAGGACACGATGTAATCGAGTATGAAGATGCCGGTCGCGGAGGCGACGACGGAGGCGGTGACGGCGCGTCCGACGCCCGGCGCGCCGCCCTTGACCGAGAGGCCGAAGTAGCAGGACGACATGGCGATCACGAGCCCGAAGAAGAGGCTCTTGATGAGACCGTGGGCGACGTCGCCGAACGTGAGGAGCCCGTTGGAGAGGCTGTTCAGGAAGAGCGTGAGGTCGACGCCGAGCAGGAACTTGCCGGCGATCCCGCAGCCGAGGAGTCCCAGGGCGTCGGCGTAGACCGTGGCGATGCCGAGGGTGAGGATGATTGCGATCATCCGAGGCGCGATGAGGAAGGCGAGGGGGTCGATGGCGAGGATGCGCATGGCGTCGAGCTGCTCGGTGACGACCATGGTGCCGAGCTCGGCGGTGTTGTTGGCGCCTACGCGGCCGGAGATCATGATGGCGGTGAGCAGGGGGCCGAGCTCGCGCAGGGTTCCGAAGCCGGCACCCCAGCCGAGCAGACCATAGGCGCCGTAGCGTTGCACGATGGGCGCGGCCTGGATGACCGCGATGGCGCCTGTGAACAGCGCGGTGACGATGACGATGGGCGTCGACTTGACGGCCATCTTGTACATGTTCCGCTTGAGCTCATCGAAGTCGATGTTGGCGCGGAGGACGCGGATCGTGACGCGTCCGAAGAGGGTGGCCATGCCGCCGAGGACTTCGGCGATGTCGAGGATCGTGAGACCGAGCCGGTGGGCGAAGGCCGGCGAGGAGGAGGGCGCGGTGTTCGCGGACATCACAGGGGGCCCTCCACGAGGCCGTGAACGAACTGGCGGACGTACGGGTCCTTGCAGTCCTTCGCCTCCTGGGTAGTGCCGTCGAAGATCATGCGGCCGCGGTGCATCATGCCGACGCGGTCGGTGACGGTGAGGAGGCGGTCGAGATCGGAGGAGACCATGATGACGGTGGAATCGCCTTTCTCCTGGCGGAGGAGGTCGAAGATCTTCTGGGAGGTGACGGGGTCGAGGCCAGCGGCGGGCTCGTCGTAGATCAGGATGGGTGCGGAAGCGACGGTGGCGCGGGCGACGGCGACGCGTTTTCTCTGGCCGCCGGAGAGTCCTGCGGGGAAGCGGTCACCGAAGGAGGAGAGGGAGACACAGGCGAGGCGATTGGCGACACGCTGGAGGATCTGCTCCTCGGACATGTGGCTGTAGAGGCGTCGCAAGGGGAAGGCGATGTTCTCGTTGACGGTGAGGTGATCGAAGAGCGCGTTGTTCTGGAAGGCGATTCCGAAGCGCGTGCGGAACTGCTGCAGCTCGAGCTCCGAAAGCGAGAGGATGTCCTGGCCGTCGATGACGATGGACCCCTTGTCGGGGCGCATGAGTCCGACGACATGCTTGAGCAGGACGCTTTTTCCGGAGGCGGCGGGGCCGATGAGTCCGTAGAGACAGCCTGGGGGAATGGAGAGGTCTACTCCCTGCAGGACGGGCTGAGTGAAGGACTTGCGGAGCCCGCGGATGGCGATCAACGGGTGTCCTCGGGTTCGAGCTGAGCGGAGGCTCGTCGCAAGCGGATCCAGAGGAAGAGGACCGTGGAGACGAGGCCGAGGAGGAACAGGAGGGTGACGCCGATGTGCAGGCGCAGCCACAGAGCGCTGGAGCGGGTGACGCTGATGGGGCCGAAGTGGGCGAGGGGACGTTGGGCAGCCGGTGCGGGGAGGGGGCGGCTGACCATGACGATGGTGACGTTTTCTGGGGCGAGGTTGGCGACGGCGCCGGCGACGAGGCGACGGACATCGGCCTCGGGGACAGGCGGGTGAGCGCCGGAGTACTTCACGAGGACGGACGCTGTGGGCTTGTCGGGGGGCTTGTCTGCGAGAGGCGAGCTCAGGGGAACCGAGAGATGGACTCTGGAACCGAGGACGCCGTCGATGGTGGAGAGGGTGCGCTCGAGGTCGCCCGCAACGCCTGCGACGAAGGCGGCGTGCTCGGCGGTGGGGCTTGGGACGAGGGAGTTTTTGGCAAGGGAGTCGGCGACGCCCGGCGAGTTGCGAGGAGGCAGGTCATGTTCACGCAGGGTGGCGATGGCGGAAGCTGCGTCGTCGCGCGCGACCATGACCCTGTACTTGCCTTCGGTGACGGGGTCGATTTCCTTGGAGGCCTCGATGCCGGAGCGAGACAGGGCATCGGCGACGAGGTTGGCGTCGCGTTCGTCCAACGACGCGGCGACGGGGACGGAGCAGGCGCACAGGAGCAGTGCGGCAGCGGGGACGGCGGCGAGCGCGCGGAGAGGGATCCGGCGGGACATGGCCTCGGTCTCTACTGTCCCTTGAAGACGGTGCGCGTGACGTCGAGGGCGGGATGGGAGGGGAAGCCCATGCCGCGGACGCGACCGGCGATGCAGGATGCGATGCCGGGGTTGGGGGGATCGGTGGTGACGGTGACGCCGACAGCGCGGCCGTTCTGGATGGCGGCGCAGATGTTGACGGTCATGCTCATGGGGGCGCCGCAGGAGATGACGTAGCCGCCGTTGTTGAGGACGCCGCCGTAGGCACCCGCGGTCATGTCGGGCTTGTTGCCGGCCATCTTGAGTTCGGTGACGTAGGTATCCATGGCGCCCTCGCAGCTCATGCCGCCCTTGAGCTGGGGGTAGTTTCCACCGCCGGAGGGGCCGACGCCGCCCGGGCCGCCCGGGCCGCCGCCTGGACGGGTGTTGGTGGCACCTTTGATGGAGGCATCGGTTTCGACGCTCGTGGCCATGTCGCTTTGGACTTCGACTTCGGTGCGTCGGAACTGGCGGACGGTGAGGAAGAGGGCGGAGCCGGCGACGACGATGCCGCCGATTACTGCGCTGATGAGGACGGCCTTGCTGCGGGTAGCTTTAGACTCGGCGATGACGACGCGCTCGATTTCCTTCTTCTCGGCGACGATCTGGCGATTGAGGTTGGACTGCTCGGCGAAGGGAGCGAACTCCTCCCAGTCCTTGATCTGGCGTTCGTCGCTGGCGAACGTGTCGATGAGGAAATGGTGGGCCTCGAAGGTGTGGGAGGCGATCTGCTGGAGCAGTTCGATCGCGGTGAAGGGGCCGTGGTCCATCTCGTCCTTGATGACGACGTACCGGGGGCGAGGGTCGGACTCGAGGCGGGCCTTGAGATCGGCGAGCGTGGCGGTGGGGTCGGCCGGGCGCGGAGCCTGGGGAGCCAACGCGACATCGACGAGACCTCCGCCACCGCCACTTCCCATGAGATCCTGGGGGATGGGGGCCGGCTTGGGCAGCGCGAGAGACGAGGCTGCCGGGGCGGGTGGGAGCAGGGAGAGCTTGACGTCGATTTCGAAGTCCTCGCCTCCGTCGAGAGCGGACTCGTCGGCGGCGGGGGGAGCCTGGCTCGCCATGGGTGCGAGGTGATGGATGGCTTGAGCGAGCGCAGCCAGGTCCGCGGGCCGGTGAGTGGGATCGCCGATGAGCGCCTTGCCGAGGATCGCGTCGATGGATTCGGGCAAGGAGGGGTTGAGATCGCGTGGGCGGCGCATGCCGGGGCCGACCGAGGCGCCGGTGAGCATTTCGTACAAGATGGCGCCGATGCTGAAGACGCTGGAGCGGGCGTCGCCTCCCTTGGTGCACTTGCTGGCGCGCTGTTCGGGGGAGACGCAGGAGCGGTCGTGGGGGTTCTTGGGGAGTTCGCCAGCGAAAGCGGTGAGCAGCGAGGTCGGCTTGCCGGATTCGAAGAGGATGGAAGTGGGGGTGAGGCAGAACAGCTCGCCGTTGCGATGTCTCTCGACGAGGTCGGTGCACAGCGGAACGAGAATCGAGACGGCGTCGCGGAGGGAGTAGGGGGTTCCCTTCTCGCGGTGCTTCTCGATGTCCGCCCGAAGGGTACCGGGCATGATGTGGGCTTCGCCGGACGTGGAGTCGGTGTTAGGACGAGCTTCGGTCATTGCCGTGCCACCATACGCCAGCGTCGGGGCGGGGCTCAACTGGGTAGGCATCGGGGGCGCAAGAAGCGCGACGGGCGGGGAGGGTAGAGGACGGATGCGGGGAGGAGCGTTGGGGCGGTAACCGCTAACAGCCCCCGCCGGAGTTGCGGTAGGCTTGCCTCCCCGTGACTGACGTTCCCCGTCCTGTGGTCCTCGTGGTCGAGGACGACGCCGTGAATCGACGACTCCTTGCAGAGATCTGCAGGACGGAGGGGTACGAGGTGGAGACGGCGGACGACGGCGACGCGGCGTACGATTCGTTCCGTTCGAGGCGGGTCGATCTGATCCTGATGGATGCGTCGATGCCGGGAATGGACGGGTTCGCCGTGTGCCGGCTGGTGCGCAAGGAGAGCGGCGTCCCGATCATCATGCTGTCGGCCAGCACGGAGCCGAGCGTACGGCAGCGGGCGGCGGAAGCCGGGGCGACGTCATTCGTGGCGAAGCCTTTCCGGGTCTACGATCTGGTGCGGCACATGCGGTCGGCGCTGGTGGCGCATCGTTCTCCGAGCGAGCCACCGACCTCCGTTCGGCGGTCGCAGCGTCGGATGGCAGCCTCGGCGCTGGGGCGTGTGGCTGGGGCGGTGGATCTTCGGATGAAGCTTCGCAAGGAGGTGGAGGGGGCGGGGCGGGAGCGTGCGTGCGTGTTCATCCGGGTGGCCAACGAGCGGGATCTCACCCGGGAGCAGGGACGGCATGCAGCGGAGGCGGTGCTCGGGGCGGTGAGCAAGAAGCTGGTGGAGGCGATCGGAGAGGAGAGTGTCTTCTGGTCGGAGAGCAACGAGCTGGTAGGGGTGATGGAAGCGGATCGGCTCGAGGAGGCGCTGGGGGCAGCGCGCAGCGCGCGTGCCGGGTGGAAGGACCTGCAGGTCGAAGGGGTCATGGTGCGGATGGGGGCGATCCGGTACCATCCGGGGCCCCAGCTCGACGTGGACTACCTGTTGAGGGAAGGGCGTCTCGCGGCGGGAGCGCGGTCGTGGGACGAGGAGCCCATCGAAGTGCGGAGGGTGTCGGTGGGGCAACCGACGTCGTCGCACCCATGAGGCGAGAGCGGGAGAGCGAATGACTCAGATCATGAACTGGTTGGGATTCGGTCCGAGCGATCTTCGTGCGCCATTGATCGGCCGTGTGGCGGAGATGCACGAGCTCGAGAAGGCTCTTGAGGGGGTGCGCTCGCGTCGGGAGTCCCGCGTCGTGACGGTGGTAGGCGCGGCGGGGGTGGGGAAGTCGCGTCTGGTGCACGACTTCCTGGCGAAGATACGGACGCAGAAGGATCAGCTGCTGCGGACGTATCGGGGAGGAGCGAGGGATCTTCAGGCGAGCTACGGGGTATTTGCGCGGGTGCTGCGCGCGCGGTTCGGGCTCGTGGAGGGGATGGACGACGAGGCAGCGAAGACGCAGGTGCGGATGCAGGTGGCGCAGGTTCTCGAGGACCGCAAGGTCGGGGACGTCGCGTTCTTCCTGGGTCAGCTGTTGGATCTGCCGTTCGAGCTGAGTCCCCTGACGCGGGCCGTGGTCGAGGACCCGATGGAGGCTCGCCTGCTGCGTCGATCGGTGGTGAAGAGCTTCCTGGAGGCGGATGCGCAGAAGAGTCCGATCTGCCTGGTGTACGAGGACATCGACACGGCGCACGACGACTCGTTGGATCTGCTGCGGTTCCTGTTGGAGTCGTTGACGGGGCCGATCCTGACGATCTGCATCAGCCGCAACGAGCTGCTGTCGCGGCAGGAGGACTGGGGGCAGCTTGGGGGAGCGCGACACCGGCTGCTGGAGCTGGAGCCGTTGAGCGAGATCGACGCGGCGAGCATGATGGAGGCGTTATTGGCGCCGACGGGGGAGCCACCGCAGCAGTTGGTGGACGCTGCGTGCCAGTTGGCGGGAGGGAATCCGCTGCTGCTCGAGCAGATGGTGCGGATCTTCCACGACACGGGGGTATTGGAGGAGGAAGACGCGCTGGCGGAGACGCCGGTGTGGAAGGTGCATCTCGACAAGCTCGAGACGGTGCGGTTGCCGTTGACGGTAGACGACGCGGTTCAGGCGCGGATTTCTGCGTTGAAGCCTGCGGAGCGGCAGTTGCTGGAGAAGGCCGGGTGTATGGGCAGCGTGTTCTGGCTCGGTGCGCTGGTGGTGTTGGAGCGTCTGGAGCGGCAGCCGCCGGATCTGTGGTCCGCGGCGGACGACACGGACGAGCGCACGATCAGGACGATGCTCGAGGAGTTGGTGGAGCGGGACTACCTGCTGAAGCTGCCGGACTCGACGTTCCCTGGCGATGAGGAGTACGTCTTCAAGCACAACCTCGAGCGCGAGCGC
>CAYMUE010000113.1:0-2812 GCA_964393505.1 uncultured Polyangiaceae bacterium | reverse complement strand
TGGATCTGCTGACGGACTCGTATCCGCAGCGGAGGATGGAGGCGTACCACCATCTGGGCGACGTATTGCAGCAGCTGGGGCGTACGGAAGAGTCGCTGATCGCGTATCGCGAGATGCTTCGGATCGCGTACCAGTTGAATCTCAAGAACAAGGGGGGTGCGGCGCACAACCGCATCGGGAGGCTGTACCGGGAGATCGGGCTGCTCGACGACGCGTCGCGGCATCTGGGGACGGGGCTGGCGTTGTTCGAGGCGGTGCACGACGAGCGGGGGATCGCGTCGAGCCTCGACGACATCGGCAAGCTGTACTGGCTGCGGGGGGACTACGCGAAGGCGCTCGATCCGTTGCGCACAGCGCTGATGATGCGGAGGCGTCTGGGGGACCGGCGATCGATCGCGTTGTCGTTGAACAACCTGGGGTTGGCGCTGCAGGACTCCGGGGAGTTCAAGGGGGCCCTGGAGGCGTTCGATCAGGCGCTTCAGATCCGTCGGGAGATCGGGGATCTGGTAGGCTGCATCATCACGCTCAACAACCTGGGCACAGTGGCGCAGGACGTGGGGGACAACGCGCGGGCGCTGCAGATGTTCACCGATGCTCTGCAGGTTTCGCGGGAGATCGGGGATCGGAATCGGATCGCGCTGCTCCTGGCGAACCTGGGAGAGGTCTACTACGAGCTGGGCAACGCTCCGGAGGCGATCAAGGCGCTGACGGAGTCGGAGGAGTTGGCCGAGGAGCTCGGGGATCGGATCGGAGTGGCCGACGCGCTCCGTCGGCTGGGGATGGCGTACGTGCAGCAGGGGGACATCGCACGTGCCCGCGACTGCATCTCGCGCGCTGTGGACATCTTCGCGGCGATGCGCAGCAAGGTTCATCTGGGATCGGCGCTGCGGACGTTGGGAGAGGTGACGGCGGCAGGGGGATGGGGCCCGGACCACACGGCCAAGGCGCGGGACTACCTGCTGCGCTCGGTGGCAATCTTCGAGGAGATCGGCAACGAGGTCGAGCTGGCGCGAAGCCTCAAGTCGTATGCGGAGTTCCTGGGCAAGGCCCAGGATCTCGGCACCGACGCGGAGAAGGTCGCCGAGGAGGCGCGCAGCGCGAGCGAGCGTGCGGAGCAGATCTTCCTGCGCATGGCACGGTCCACGAAACCCGATGTGACGGAGACCTGAGATGGCGGTGGTGCGGGAACAACTGACGGTGCAGCAGCGACTTCAGCAGGCAGCGCAGGTGCTCTCCGGGCAGTTCATCGGCAAGGACGAGATCATCCGTCTGCTGCTGATTGCGGTGGTAGCCGGGGAGCATGCCGTACTGCTCGGACCGCCCGGGACCGCGAAGAGCGCCCTCATCCGGTCGCTGTCGCAACTGCTCCAGGCTCGTTACTTCGAGTATCTGCTCACGCGTTTCACCGAGCCCAACGAGCTGTTCGGACCCGTGGACATCGCGGCATTCCGCGAGGGGGTGTACCGGCGCAAGGTCGACGGGATGCTTCCGGAAGCCGAGATCGTGTTCCTCGACGAGGTATTCAAGTCGAACAGCGCGATCCTGAACGCGCTGCTGACACTGCTCAACGAGCGCAAGGTGGTGGTGGGCGGCCAGTCGATGCGTTGCCCGCTGATCAGCGTGTTCGGCGCATCGAACGAGGTGCCCGGCGACGAGACGCTCAACGCGATCTTCGATCGGTTCCTGCTCCGCGTGCGGTCCGACAACCTCGACGCGTACCACTTCTCGGAGCTGCTCGGGCGCGGCATCGACCACGAGCTGCGGCAGATGAACCAGCAGCAGCTCACGCCGCTGGTCAGCGCGCAGGAACTCGCGTCGATCGGCCAGCAGTTCCAGCAGCGCATGCGCTTCGACGACGCCTTCCTGTCCGCGTACAAGGGCCTGGTGTTCCAAGTCCGCGCGGAAGGCGTGAGCTTGAGCGATCGGCGCGTGGTGAAGATCCTGAAGCTGTTCGCGGCGAACGCGTTCCTCGACGGGCGGGACCGGGCCGACGCAAGCGACTTCTTCGTGCTCAAACACGTGTGGAACAACGAGGACCAGGCGGCGGTGCTGGAGGCGATCGTGCAGCCCGTGCTCGAGGCGTTCCATCGCGAGCACCCGGATCGCAGACGCGTCGGAGCGGGAGGGGTCGGGGTCGAGGCGTTGGAGGCGGAGGTGGAGAGAATCCGCCAGGTGCTCACCGGAGGCGGCGCGCTCACCGACATCCAACTCTTCAGCCAGCTCAAGGCGCTCGGCGAGGTGAAGGCTGCGCTCGCGTCGATGACGGATCCGCGAGCGAGACAGCTGGAGCAGCGCGTAGGGCAGCTGCTGGAAGCATCGCTCCGGACCGGACGGTTCGCGCAGATCTAGGGCCCGCGGTTGCGAAGGCGGTTGCGACGACGATGACGAAGTTGACGGTTTCGGTGAAGAGGGTGGGGGATGTTTCGGTGGAGCTGCCGCAGTACCAATCGGAGCGGGCGGCGGGGATGGATCTGCGGGCGGCGGTGCGGGAGCCGGTGGTGATCGGTCCGGGCAAGAGAGCGCTCATTCCGACGGGGCTCGTGATGGCGATCCCGGCGGGGTACGAGGGGCAGGTGCGGCCGCGATCGGGGTTGGCGTTGAAGCACGGGGTGACGGTGTTGAACTCGCCGGGGACGATCGACAGCGACTATCGGGGGGAGGTGAAGGTGCTGTTGACGAACCACGGGGAGGAGCCGTTCGTGGTGCGCGAAGGGGAGCGCATCGCGCAGCTCGTGATTGCGAGCGTGGTGCAGGCGCCGTTGCACGTGGCGTTGGAGTTGGACGAGACGGAGCGAGGCGAAGGCGGGTACGG
>CAYMUE010000112.1:0-21538 GCA_964393505.1 uncultured Polyangiaceae bacterium | reverse complement strand
CGAATTCGGTCGAGGTGCGGCGAGGGCTGTCGTCTCTGCCCGGTGTTCGACCGGGCTGACGGCACTGGGGGCACGACGCGTGGATTGCCACGCGTGGGGGATGGGGCGGTCGACATCGCCGCCGTGTGAAACCGACGGCTGGACTGCATCGGATGAGACAGAAGTTCAAGCCCACTCCGTGGCTCGGTGGAGTGCAATGAAGCCCCGATGAACCCTCGCGGAAATAGGGCTCGTCTGAGGGCGGTGCGGGCAGCGAGGGGCTGGTACAAACCAAGCGCTTTCCGGTTGCCCCCAATGCCCAGCACTTCGGTGCGGGAGTCTTCAAGGGCGTCACCCTCAAGCCACTCCTGCAGACAGTCTCCGCATCGGGGTGAGTCGCAGCTCCTGGATCGCAAGTCTTCCCTTTTCGGCGCCACCGACACTGAAGAGGTCGGGTCGAAGCCGCTCGCCAGGTGGAGCGACGATTCACCGAACCTTCGTCTGCTCGTGCGCCCGACAAAGCCGTCAGGAAGACCGAACGCCAGCAGCGAGGTCGGACCAAGATTCAGCGACGCGACTGACTGCATCGACGTTTTTTGTCCTTTTCCGACTCTCGTGGTATCCTCCTGCCATGGTGGGTCGGCCGTGGAGGTTCTGCATGACTCGTTTTCTCTCGGTACTCGCTTTGGGTCTGACGGTCGCATCCCAGGGGTGCTGTTCCTCGAAGAGCGCGGAGTCTGGCAACACGGTTCACTCCTTGCCAGAGTGCGGCATCGAGTTGGAGCTGCCAAACCACTTCGGCAAGCCCACGCACACGAAAGGTTGTGCCTATGACTGGACCGCGAACGAGGGCACGACGTTGCTGGGAGTCACAGGCGCGCTGCCCGGTGACACAGGGCAGGAAACCCAGGCTTCGACTGCCATGCCCGGTCAGGTCGTGGACTACGCCAGACCAGCAACGTTTGGTGCGTTGTCGGGCAAAGAGCGTCGGACCCAGCAGAAGATGGGCCCGCAGAACCGCGCCGTCTGGACCGGGTTCTTCACCGGGCCGAAGGGCGGCGTGAACCTCAAGCTCACGATGGTCCAGAAGTACACCGCAGACGAGTTCGGCGAGCCCTTCTGGAAGAACCTGCGCGCTCGCTGGGTCCGCCCGGCGAAGCCAACCCCGTAGTCCGGTCGGCGATTTCCCGTCATCTCACCACATCCCGCCAGCTGCGCGCCGGACTCCAATACCTTCCTCACTTCTCCGGGCCCCAGCGCAGCTCGTGCCTCTGCTGGCTTGAACCCTCGCACGAACGTGCTTCCCAAGCCGAGAGAGGTCGCCCTCTAAAAGCCGTTCGCGGCGTACACGCGCGAGCCCCACCGCAAGCCGCGCCGGGGTGCGTCTGGACGGCGCCCTGGAGGCATGATACCAGCCGTGTGAGCGCGGAGCGAGCGCGGGAGTGGACGCGATGAGGAGAGGGCTCGCGGAACGAACGCGCTTGTGCGAGCTGAACGCTGTCGTCTTGCACCGGGCGCCGGTGCGTGAGATATTGCTAGCGATTCATTGCTTCGACGGAGGTGTCATGCGACCTGTAGTTGTATCCACGATTGCCGCGCTGTTGCTCGTCTTGGGTTGCTCGGATTCATCTGACTCTGAAGGAAGCGTGCCCCTGGAGAAGCTCAACCAAGGCGTGCGCGACGCGTTCTGCGAGGCCTGGTTCCAGTGTCCAGGCAAGCTGCCGAGGCTTTCCGAGTTCGTCCGCTACCCCTCCGAGGCGGAGTGCAAGGCCGGTACCGATGCGTCGGGCATTCCATTGTACGACATGGCTCAGCTGGCCGATGGGATGCGGGCGGGCCGCCTCACCTACGATGGCACCCGGGCGCCGCAGTGCTTCGCAGCGCTGAAGACCGCCATTTGCGCCGGGCTCCAGGAAATGCCCGCAGAGTGCAATGACATGTTCATCGGAAAGGTCCCGGCTGGCGGCGCGTGCGTCCTGGATGACGAATGCGCGGGAGGGCCCAGGGCGGGCTGCCAGACCGAGTACACCATTGAAGCGTGCTATAGCACGTGCGTCGAAGTCGAGTTCACCTGCGGTGACAAGGATTGCGCCGAAGGTGAGTATTGCCGCAGCGTCTCGTTCTCCCCCGACGGCTCGAAGGAGGGGGAGTGCAGGCCCAGGGCCGCCGAGGGGCAGCCCTGTGATTCGGCTGCAGATTTCTGCCTCGATGGCCTCAAGTGCGACCTCTCGACAGGCTGCGTCAAACAACCCCCCATGACCGTGGGAGCAGAGGGTGAGGAGTGCGACGACCTGTACGCCTTCTGCCTGCCAGGCCTGGTGTGTCATGGCATCGACGACGACGGTGTGGGGGCGTGCGGCGTGCCGTCGGTGCTCAATGGCAAGTGTGACCGCTTCAGCCAGTGCCAGAACGGATTGTACTGCACGGCACCGGGCCTCTGCGTGCGCAGCAAGGCAGACGGCGAAAGCTGCACTTCGCTGTTCGAGTGCCTCTCGGGGATCTGCGAGTACGGTGCGGACTCCGACAGCAAGGGGGTCTGCAGCCCGACGCACAGGGTCTGCTCGATTCAGTAGACCCCGGGTGCGAGCACGCGTACGGCTCGCCACAATCCCGGTCATTCCGCGTCGATCCAGGCCTCGTGGCGCGCATCACCCATCGGCCGTGTGCCAAATCCTCCGCTCGAGTTTGCCTGAAATCCGCGATTGAGGCCGGCCGACTTGGGACCGCCATGCGGTAGCATCCGCGCCAACCGAGACAGAGTCCCTGACTCGGGGGCACCAACGCACCGATTCAGTGCCGTCTGCAT
Source organism: uncultured Polyangiaceae bacterium (assembly GCA_964393505.1). Classification (GTDB taxonomy): domain Bacteria; phylum Myxococcota_A; class Polyangia; order Polyangiales; family Polyangiaceae; genus JACRCQ01. The sequence continues at coordinate 18,753 of CAYMUE010000112.1, read as the reverse complement.
CGCTCTCCCCACGGCAAAGCACGACACCCGAAGAATCGCCCGGTCCGCCCGTCGTTCTCCACGTCTGGTCGTTCGATCCCGATGGCGCGTCACTTCCTCCCGAGACAGGTGCCCACGCTGCGCGCCACGCGCAGCCAGTCGTGGTCGAGCGGCACGGTCTTCTTCTTGCCCGCGACCTCCTTGAGCGGGACCGGCTCGCACTTGTTTCCCCGGATCGCGACCATCACGTTGTAGGTCCCCTCGGCGAGCAACTCCGCGGCCCTGACCCCGAGCAACGTGCACAGCATGCGGTCCGTCGGAGTCGGCCCGCCTCCGCGCTGCACGTGACCGAGCGAGGTGACACGCGCCTCGGTGTCGGTGAGCTGCTGCAGGCGCCGCGCGAGACGGCTGGCCATCGGCTCCTGCACGAGCCGGAAGGGGAGGGAATCGTCGGAGCGCGTGACGGACAACGCGGCCTGCTTCCCCACCTCGTCGTCCTTGCTCCGCTTGTCCTTCTTGCTCTTGCTGTCTTCCTCGCGCCTGGTCTTCGCAGCTTCCTCCTGGTTGACGGCTTCGTCCAAGGACCGCGCGGCTTCCGACACCGCGATGATCGAGAAGCGCTTGCCGTGCTGCCTGCGCTGCAGCAGGTGGTCCGCGACCACCGAGAGATCGTAGGGGATCTCCGGGACGAGAATCACGTCCGCTCCTCCCGCCACCCCCGCACCCAGCGCAAGCCACCCCGCGGTGTGCCCCATCACCTCGCACACGATCATCCGGTTGTGGCTCGTCGCCGTCGTGTGCAGCCGATCGATCGCCTCGGTCGCGATCGACATCGCCGTGTCGAAGCCGAACGAAGTGTCCGTGCCGTAGACGTCGTTGTCGATCGTCTTGGGCAGCGTGATGACGTTCAGCCCACCCGCGTCGTGCAAGTGCAGGGCGTTCTTCTGCGTGCCCCCGCCGCCGAGGCAGACCAGGCAGTCGATGCCGAGCCGGCGTGCGTTGTCCACGGCCGCGGAGGTCATGTCCATCTCACGCCCGCCCATCTGCATCTTGTGGGGCTTGTCGCGGCTCGTGCCCAGGATGGTCCCCCCCTGCGCCAGAATCCCGCTGACCGCGCGATCATCCAGATCGATCGTCCGGTTCTCTACCAGCCCGCGGAACCCGTCGAGGATCCCGATCACCTTGATCCCGTACCGTCCGATGGCCGCCTTGGCCACGCCCCGAATCGCGGCGTTGAGGCCGGGGCAGTCTCCGCCGGCCGTGAGGATCCCGATGCAGCGCGTTTGGGTCTTGCGTGTCATGACGCCTCCGCCAGGTGAAGGGCGAGAGTATCATGGTTGGACGGGAGGGCGTTGGGGTGCGACGCGCGAAGGCGCGGCACGCGCAGGGAGAGTCGCAGAGCTCAGCGGCGTTCGGACTTGCGGCGACGGGACGCCGCGATCATCGCGGCGATCCCCGCGGCGAACAGCGACCAGCCAGGGGTTCCCGCGCTGCCGGGCGTGGCGCATCCGCACCCGCCGCCCTCCAGCGTGTTCACCTCGTCGGGCGAAGTCGGGGCCGCTCCGCCCGTGCCAGCGCTTCCGCCTGCGCCCGCCGCGCCTCCCTTGCCCGCGGAGCCTGCAGCGCCCGCAGACCCCGCAGCGCCCGCGCTTCCCGCAGCCCCCGCAGCGCCACCCTGGCCGCTCGCTCCCGCGCTGCCTCCCACTCCCGCATCGCCGCCTTCCACCGGGTCGAGGTAGTTCGGAATCTGATCGTTGTCCGAATCCCCAACCCCCTCCTGCTTGTCCGATTCGCCGTCTCCGTCGGACTCGGTGTCGTACCAGTTCTTCGTCCCGTCCTTGTCCACGTCGTTGCCGTACTTCACTCCGTCCGCGACCTCTTGCAGCGTCGGAATCGTGTCGTCGTCGTCGTCGGGATCCCGCCAGTTCCCCACCCCGTCCTGGTCTACGTCCACCACACCCTCGTCCGCGTCGAGCAGCGTGTCCCCATCCGAGTCCGTGTCCAACGCGTCGATCGTACCGTCCGAATCCGTGTCCACCTCTTGCCCGTCGTCCGTCTCCACCTTGTCGTCGATCCCGTCGCCGTCGGTGTCCTTCTTCGACGGGTCGGTTCCGATGGAGTCCTCCACCCCGTCGAGCAGGCCGTCGCCGTCGAGGTCCGCATCGCATGCATCCCCCTTGCCATCCAGGTTCACGTCCTCCTGCCCGGGGTTCGCCACCAGACGGCAGTTGTCCGTTGCGTCGAGGACGAGATCGTTGTCGTCGTCGTCGTCGCACGCGTCGCCCCGCGGATCGCCTTCGTTGTTCGCCTGATCCTCGTTCGCCACCAGCGGGCAGTTGTCCGCTGCGTCGAGGATCGTGTCGTTGTCGTCGTCGTCGTCGCACGCGTCGCCGGCGCCGTCCGCGTCGGTGTCCGTCTGCTCGGTGTTCGGGAGCTTCGGGCAGTTGTCCGATGCGTTGGGGACGCCGTCTCCATCCATGTCAGAGGCGCAGGCGTCGCCGACGCCGTCTGAATCCGTGTCGGTCTGATCGGGGTTGGCCGTCAGCGGGCAGTTGTCCGCTGCGTCGAGGATCGCGTCGTTGTCGTCGTCCGTGTCGCACGCGTCGCCTGCTCCGTCCGCGTCGGTGTCGATCTGTTCCGCGTTCGCGTTCAACGGGCAGTTGTCCGACGCATCGACGATCGCGTCGTTGTCGTCGTCGTCGTCGCACAGGTCGCCGGCCTTGTCGCCGTCGGTGTCGAGCTGGTCCACGTTCACCACGAGCCTGCAGTTGTCCAGGATGTCGAGGACCCCGTCGTTGTCGTCATCGTCGTCGCACGCATCTCCCGCGCCGTCGGTGTCGGAGTCGGTCTGATCGCTGTTGGCATGGACTGGGCAGTTGTCCGAGGTGTCGTCCAACCCGTCGTCGTCGTCGTCGGTCTCGCACGCATCGCCCAAGGCGTCGCCATCGGCGTTCGCCTGGTCCGGGTTTGCAACGAGCGGGCAGTTGTCGCTGGCGTCCGGGATCGTGTCGTTGTCGTTGTCCTGGTCGCACGCGTCGCCAAGACCGTCGTTGTCGCTGTCCTGCTGCTCCGGATTGGCCATGAGCAAGCAGTTGTCCGCCGTGTCGAGCACACCGTCCCCGTCGTCGTCGGTGTCACAGGCATCGCCCGCAGTGTCGCTGTCGGTGTCCACCTGATCGGCATTGCTCACCGTCGGGCAGTTGTCCGTCGCGTCCAGAATGCCGTCCCCATCGAGGTCCGTGTCGCACGCGTCGCCAACGCCGTCCGAGTCAGAGTCGAGCTGGTCCTGGTTCGGAACCAGCATGCAGTTGTCGTTGGCGTTCAACACCGTGTCTCCGTCGAGGTCGTCGTCGCAGACGTCGCCGACCGAGTCCTTGTCGAGATCCTTCTGGTCGGCGTTGGGCATGGCGGCGCAGTTGTCGCAGGCATCACCGAGACCGTCCATATCCGAGTCGGTCTGGTTCGGATTGACGACAGCCGGGCAGTTGTCGGTCTTGTCCTTGACGTCGTCGCAGTCGGAGTCGTCCTGCTCGATGGCGATCACGAACGACGTTACGTTCTCGTTGTTGTTGTTCGTGGCCCGGAAGCGCCAGGTGTCGAGGGCCGTCGAACCGGTGACCGAGATGAGCTCGTCGGAAAGACGCGAGTTGTTCGCCGTCCCGCCGGACTTGGGCTCGGTGTCGGTGAAGCTGTCGCCGTCGAGGCCAATGAAGGCTCCGGAAGCGTCGGTGCCAAAGGAGCCCACCGTGATCAGCGAGTTCCAGTCCTGCGAGCCGCAGGCCGCGACATAGGGCTGTCCGTCGGTGAGCTGGAGCGAGTCGTCACGGCCGCCGATCTGGCTCGAGATCGTCTGGAAGCCGCTCCCCGTGTCGGCCTGCAGCAGCCCCTGCGCCTGCTCGTCGGAGCACTCGAAGACCATCCCGAGGGAGAAGATCGCGGTGCGGGTCCCGGCGCCGCAGATGGGCAATCCGGTGATGTCGAACGTGACGCCCGTTGCGTTGAGCCCCTGGTAGTCCACGAAGAACGACAGGTTGCGCACGTGCTCCTGGGTCACGTCCTTGTAGATGACCACGAGCTCCTCGCCCGCCAGGCCGAGGGTTCCCTGCGCCGTCGTGTCCGCTCTGCCCGCCTCCTCGATGCTGTACTGCTGCTTGCTCGGAACCAGATCGAACCCGGTCGTCACGTCGAACACGCGCGTGCCCGTCGACGTCGATGTCGCGGACCCCTTCACCGTGATCACCGGCGCCCCTGCCGTCTCGCTCACCAGCTTGCCGTTGAAGCGCACGTCGGCCTCGGGAGTCTCCGAGTTGAACCCCGAGTACTTCGCCTTCAGCACCAGATAGGCCTTCTCGATCGTGGCCGTGGGCGGGATCGACATCTGCAGCGGCTTGGGCGCCGTGTAGAACGTGTCGGGCTCGGCCGGCGGTGTGGTGGTGCTGCAGGCGCCGGAGTACGGGGCCACGTTGCACGCGGCCACGGCTCTCGGAGTCGACACTCCGGTGGCGTCGACGCTGATACCTCCCTGGATCGTGTCCTGGTAGACCTTGATCGGCGCAGCGCCGGAGGTTCTTGCTGCGGCGACGAGGGCCACAGTGGGAGCAACGAGAGAAAGGATGCGGATCGGGGTTCTCATGGAAGCACTCCGTGGTCTGGGCAAGGAGCTCGAAAAGCATCGACCGAGCAAGCCACAAGGCTCGCGGTGCCTCCTGTGGTAGCTGGGAGAACCGTCTCGGCGCAACCCGGAAACGAAGCAGACCAGGGAGCCATTGCATCATGCGTCCCGCCGCGCTGCCGGTCCCTGGTAAGGTCCGCTCTCCTCACACGAATCCCCCGAATGAGGCATGCTCGCCGCCCAAACCTCCGCTGAAGCGCTCCGCCTCTCTCCCTTTCGCGCCGCCCGTAGCTCGGTACCGGCGGGTGCGGACACCGGCCTCGGACACGCGACGAGAAGTGTCGCGTTCAGGGGATACCCTGGGGGAGCTCGACCATGCGAATCCCTCCCTCTCAGGCCAGTCTCTGCGCAGACACCGGGGGCCTCGAGCTCGACGTGCGGCCCGTCGCCGATTGCAGGCTCAGGCTCGCCTCGTGGAACAACGGTCTAACGCTCGAGCGGTTCGAGGACGACCTTTGGGTCCCAGACCCCGAGGACCCCTGCATACCCTTTCTCGCATCGGCACCGCGTCTCCCCATCGACGATCCCGTTCGCAGATTCGTCGAGCCAATCCCTCCCAGAACCCTTGAGCTCGCGGCGAGCAGCGGCCCGTTCGAGCTCACGGCGCTCCGTCTGCTCCGGTTCCACCTGTCCGCGCGGGACCTCGCCGTCGGCTCGCCCAACCTGTTCTGGCTCGTCGCCGCCAGCGCCGCCGCGCGGTCACCTTCCTTCGCCGATCTCTCCCGGGTCCTTGGGATGCGACGCCGGGACGTCTTCGCCTGGGTCACGGGGGTCGAAGGGGCCGCCGCCTCGGTGAAGTTCGTGGACAAGTTCCTGCCTCTCTCGCGGGGGGAGGACGAGCTGCGGCTGCTCGCCGCGGTCGTGTCACAGCCCGAGATCGTTTGGCTGTTCCGGCATCACAGCCGCGTGAGACCCGGCACGCTGCGCGTAGTGCTGCGACACCATCGAATCCGGCCGGAGCTGCTCGGTGCGCGGTTCTACGGCGACGCGGCCATGCATGCCGGCGACACGATGTTGCTCGAGGACGCGCTCTCGCTGTCGAGCGATGCGCGGCGGCTGGGGCGCCTGCTCGGCATCCCCAACAGCGACACGGTCGTGGCCGCGGCCAGGACTGTCGCCGACCTGAGGAATCTTCACGATCGTTGGACGGCTCGCGCCAACGAGGGGCGTCACGCGGCGACCCTTCGGCAGTTGCTCGACACACACGGAAATGCGCGGTTCCCCGACCCACCTCTGCTCGGATCGCCGAGCATCGTCCCGATCCGAACCGTCCACCAGCTCCTCGAGGAAGGCCGGGAGATGCGCCATTGCGTCGGCTCCTACGTGTGGAGTTGCCTGGAGGGCGCGTGCTTCATCTACAAGGTGATCGCCCCGGCGCGCGCCACTCTCGAGCTGCGCGTGGTCGAAGGGCGTCCGCGTCTGGTGCAGCTCCGCGGGCCAGGGAACGCCGATCCCCCCGCGGCTTGCTGGAACTCCGTTCGATCCTGGATGCTGTCCGCCGCAGCGGGCGCCGCACCCAAGGCCAGCTCCCTCTGACACCCCTGCGCTGGTCAGTCGCTCCCGAGCCAACGTCGCAATCGTCGCAACAGGGGCGATCGGCTCTCGCCGGGATTGGCGTCCACCACCAGACAGCGGACTCCGTCATTGCGAATCATTCTCGCGGTCTTCGCGATCTCCGCCTCGAGGTGCGGCCCCGGCACGATGGGCACGTTGGCCTCCCCGTCGGAGAGCAACACCACGCACGCCCGGCAGCTCGGGTCCCGGAGTCGCTCGCTGCGTATCAGTTGCCATGCCCGATAGAGCCCCGAAGCGAGCGGTGTCGCACCGGACGGCTCGATCGCCTGGAGTCGCTCGCGAGCCAGCGCAACGCTGCTTGTCGGCTCGAGCACAACCTCGGCGTCGTCACCGCCGAACGCCACCACCGCGACGCGATCGCGCGTGAGATAGGCCCTCGCGAGCAGTCCCATGGCAGCCTTGCGCGCAGCGATCATGCGGGCGCCTGCCAGCATCGACTCCGAGCGATCGACGACGAACACGATCAGGGGGCGTTCCGCGCGCACACGCACCTTGCGTCGCAGATCGGAGAACTCGGCTTTCGGCCCTACCGTCTGCTCGAAGCGCAACTCTCGAAGCGCTGCGGCGAGCAGCGTGGCTCTCACGTCCACCGTCCCCTCGGCTCCCTCCTTCCATGGCGCCGAGCCGACATGACGTCCGGAGGCAGCTTCGAAGCGGGATGTGCGTCTGCGCCCGCCACGGCCGCCGGATCCGTCGAGAAATGACGGATCGATGGGCTCCGTCACGACCTCGGCGCCGTGACGCGGACTCAGCTCGGGCGGGCTTTTTTTTCGGCGGTGTACGGGATGCTCCCCGCTGCCATCGAACCCGGCACGAGCATCGACTCCAGCTCGTCGTCATCGTCCGCGTCGCGCACCGCACCCGCAGGCCCCAACCCCACGCGCTCGAGCAGTCCCGCTACGCGCTCCTCCAGCGTCTCCGGCCCCAGCAGTCTGGCGTCGGGAATCCGATGAGGGAGCACGAACCGCGCGACGGCAGCGATATGCGATGCATTGACGCACGTCTCGGCTTGAAGCGCTGCGAGCGCTCGCGCCGCACGCACGATCGCCAGCTCGGCCCTGTGCCCCCGCGCGCCCGATCGCACAGCGAGCTCCACGGCGACCTCCAGGGCGTCATCGTCGGTCTCGACTCTGCACAACGCATCGCGGGCTGCCCGGAGACGTCCCTTCAAGGCGTCCTGCTCCTGGCTCCATTGCGCCGCGAACGCCGTCGGATCCTGCTCGAAGGCCGATCTGCGCCGCACCAGCTCCTTGCGATCGGCCGTCCCCTCGATCCCTTCGATGCTCACGTACAGGCCAAAGCGATCGAGGAACTGGGGGCGCAAGTCCCCCTCTTCCGGGTTCATCGTCCCGACCAGCAGGAAGCGCGATGCGTGCGACAGCGACATCCCCTCGCGCTCGATCACGTTCACCCCGGAGGCGGCCGCGTCGAGCAGCATGTCCACCAGGTGATCGTCGAGGAGGTTGACCTCGTCGACGTACAGGATCCCTCGGTGCGCGGCGGCGAGCAGCCCGGGGTCGAAGGAGCGTTCGCCAGTTCGCAGGGCCCGTTCGACATGGAGGGTTCCGACGAGACGGTCCTCGGTGGCGGACAGGGGGAGCTCGACGTACGGCATGGGGCGCCTGGCGACAGGGAGTGCAGCGCCGTTCGAGGCTCGCTGGGTGCACGCGTCGCACAGGCTGTCCGAGGAAGCGGGGTCGCAGTGGAACGGACACTCGTCGACGACGTCGATGTCGGGGAGGATCGATGCGAGGGCGCGGACCGCGGTGGACTTGCCGGTCCCTTTGTGGCCGCTGAGGAGCACTCCGCCGACCCCGGGATCGACGGCGTTGAGGAGCAGGGCGGCCTTCATGGCCTGCTGACCGACCAGGGCGGCGAAGGGGAAGATCACGCGCATCGAGGGGCGCAGGTAGCGCAAAGGGCGGTCTCGCGCAAACGGTCTGCGATGCCCTTGATGGCCCTGGGCTTCTGCGATACCGGTGAGCGGATGTCTTCGCGCGGAAAGCGTGCCCTGTGGCCCGTCCTCGCAACTGTCGTGGCGGGATGCGCGGCGTCCCAAGCCCCGCAGGGCGACCCCCCGCCCGCGCGGTCGCGTCCCGCGATGAGCTGGAATTCCCCGGCAGACGTGTCCGCTTCCGCTCCCTCCCCGCAGCCACCGATCCCCGCGCCGTCCGCATCCGCATCCGCGCCACAAGGACCTCCGCTCAGCGCCGAGGCGGTGCGTGGCGTGATCCGTGACAAGCTCCCGGCGATCGGGGCCTGCTACGAGCCCGAGCTCAAGAAGCACCCGAACCTCCGGGGCAAGCTCGTCGCCCGCTTCATGATCGACGAGGAGGGGAAGGTGGCATCGGTGGACATGTCCTCCAGCAAGCTGCCCAACGAGAAGGTCGTGGAGTGCGCCGGCAAGGTCTTCGAGACGATGGTATTCCCGCGACCTCCTGCCGGAATGGTGCTGATCACCTACCCGATCGACCTGATGCCCGAGGTCACGACCGAGTGGAAGTGAGAGGCGAGGCGCAGTAGCATCTGTCGCTGGCGGCGGGAGTGCGGGATCAGGTGGCACTCGCGCGGCGGGAAGAGCGAGGAAGACGATGAGTTCGACGCGATGGGTTCGCCTGGGTGCAGCGCTTGTCTCCGTGATGGTGCTTGCACTTGCGGGGTGCGAGGACGACACCTGCAAGAAGAGCGAGGGGTGCACGAAGAACGGGCTGTGCACCGGGGAGAAGGGGGCGGCGTGCAAGGCGGCGAGCGACGCGGACTGCAAGAGCGCGACGGCGTGCACCAAGGAGGGGCGTTGCTCGGCCAAGGAAGGCAAGTGTGTCGCCGCCAACGACGCCGACTGCAAGGCTTCGGAGAACTGCAAGAAGTCCGGCACGTGTGACGCTCACGACGGGCAGTGCATCGATCTGTCTCGCTTCGTCGATCCAGCCTGCAGCAAGACCTGCAAGTCCGATGGACAGTGCGTCATGCAGGGCGGCAAGTGCGCAGCGCTCTCGAAGTTCCACTGCTTCGCGTCCGCCTCCGAGGTCCCGGAGTCCGACAGCGCGTGCAAGACCCAAGGCCGCTGCTCGGTCAAGGACGGCACCTGCGTCGCCGAGTCGGCCAAGGACTGCGCGTCCTCCGAGGCGTGCAAGACCGAGTTCCAGTGCACTGCCAAGGACGGGCGCTGTGTGGCCACCCAGGACGACTGCACCAAGTCCCAACTGTGCGCGGCTTCCGGGCGTTGCACCTCGAAGGACGGCAAGTGCGTCGCCGAGACCGCCGCCGACTGCAAGAAGAGCGGCAACTGCAAGCAGTCCGGGCTGTGTACGCCGAAGGACGGCAAGTGCGCGCTGACGTCCAACGCGGACTGCGCTCAGGCGATCGTGTGCACCAAGTTCCAGCGTTGCACGTTCAAGGACGGCGGCTGTAACAAGTAGCGACACGGGAGCCGTACCCCCGATGAACCCGGCCGGAATCGACCGAGCCTTGCGCAGGGTCTGCGAGACGTGGGGGCTGGAGCTCGCGCGTCTCGAGGCTCCCTCCTCCGAGCTCAGCTACCTCGTCACGATCCCCGCTTCCGTGGTCGGCGTCCGCCCCTCCCGCATGGACCGCCCCACCGCCTGCGCGGGGTGCGGCGCGGCCATCGCCCCTTGGAGCGAGCGCACCGCCTGCCGCCACTGTGGTGCCCCCTTTGCCCCGACAGATCAGGGCACCGGCTACGACGTCCGAATCCGGTTCTACGTCGATGCGCAGGGCGACTACGTGCATGACAACACCCCGGACTGGGACGATGCCGACGAGGACGCGTGGTCAGCCCTTGCGAAGATCGACGTCGACCTCGCCCGCCGGCTCGTCGCCGAATCGGTGTTCTTCGAGAGCTTCGAGCAGGTCCGCAGCTTCCTCCGGGAACGCTTCTCGCTCGTGCGCGACGATGATGGCGCGGTGGCCGTCGACTTCGTGTTCGGGGAGCCCGAGGAGGTCGCGTCGGTGCGTCGGCAGCGAGTCGAGGTCGTGGACTACGCAGTGGGCGACGAGCCGTGGCTGCTGCTGCGTTGCCCGGTTCTGGCGGGGATGGATGTGGATCCAGGGGAGTTGCTCTCGCGCAACGACGTGCTCCCGTGGGCGACGATCGGGCGAAGCGAGGACGGCTCCTATCGACTGTACTACACGGTGCCGCTGGAGCTGCTGAACGGGGGGCGTGTGCTCGATTGGGTGGAGGAGATCGCCGCGACGGCCGACGCGCTCGAGGAGCAGTGGGAGCCGCTGTCGGGCCGGACCACCTCCGTGCCCTGAGCCGGTCCTACTCCAGCTCCAGGCGGGAACGCGCCTCGTCGTCGAGACCGTGCCAGTGGCACTGGCGACGCAAGCAGATGTAGAAGCTCACGTTGCCGCGCGAGGTGCGCACCTCGAAGCGCGCCACACGTGCCCCGCACAGCTCGCAGTGCCGCTCGTCGGAGATGAGCTCACGACCGCACAGCGGACAAGACATGGAGGCCAGCTCTTCGCGCGATTCGGTTTCGGCGCTGCACTCCGCGCGGAAGTTGTTCAGATGCGGGCTGAGGGTGAGGACGCCGTTCTTTCCTGCGACGGTTCGAATCGCCACGGTCAGATCGTCGCCCTTGCTGATCTCCTGCTGACAGTGCGGGCACGCGCAGTGCAGCCGCGTGCCGCTGCGGATCAGTTGGCGGGAGTTGACCGGATCGTGGAACCCCTCGGCCTCGAGGATGAGACGGCTGCGCGCCTTCTCGCTGATCCCGTGCCAGTGGCAGTCCTTGCGCAAGCAGATGAAAAAGTCGATCCGCTCGCCGTCGATCTCGGCGTGGAACCGGGCGGCTGCCGAGCCGCAGGCCTCGCAGCGGCGAGCCATGTCCTTGAGCGAGGACCGGCAATGGGGGCAGAACAGATCCTGCGCCTCTTCGCCCTTCCCCTCCTGCAGCGTGCTCGTGCTGTCGAACACGTTCAGGAACGGGCTGAGCAGCAGCGTACCGCGCTCGCCGCGGCCGTTGAGCATCTCGAGCCTGAGGTGTTCGCCTTCGACGAGGGACGAAGCGCAGTGCGGGCAGAAGCACTCGAGGCGGCTGCCGCTGGGGATGACCTTCCCGGATTGCGCCGGCGAACTCTGGTTCATGTAGCGTGGCTCCGCATCAGGCCTGAGAGGACATGGACTATCGCACATGCCGCGCCCGTGTCCATGCCCTACCACCAGCCCCGAAGTACACCCCGCGGCGCCCGACCTCTCGCCCCAGAGACGGCCAGCGCCGCCCTCACAGCGGCTTCTTGCACACCGCGGGATGCGTGTTGCTGCACGGAATGTCGTTCCAGTTGCCCGAGCTCGAGACGATCTCCGCGCACGCTTCGTTGCTCCCCGAATCGTTCGGCTCCTCCCCAGACCAGTTCTGGTACACGTGCGTCGCCCCATCCGTGAACGTGAACCGGCGCGCCCGCAACGTGAACGACCCGTACCAGTCGTCTGCCGTGTCCACGATCAGCATGTAGCTCCCCGGATCCAGCGTGCGCACGATCCGCGACGAGAGCCCCGGTCCGTCGTCGTCGTCACACTCCACCAGGCTCGACAAACACCCCGTGTACCCGCTCGCACTCCCGCGCGTCCACAATCCCAGGTACGGATCGAATGCCGACGATGTCGCCGTGAACACCCACGTCCACGACGCAGTCACGTCCAGCCGGAAGAACATGTCGTCGCCGCCATCCGTGTACTTCGAACACGGCGCCGCATCGTCGTACAAAGGTGTCGTGCTGTCGGCGTATCGCCCCCCCAACGCGTCGATCGTCGGCGCGTCCGTGCAGTCGTCGCCCAGCTCGCTCGCCACCTTGTCGCCCTGCAGATCCCTCAGGCCGATCCACGCGTTCGATGCAGCGAGCGTGCGGACCGATTCGTTCTCTGCTGCGCTCAGCACCGACGCGAGGTGCCCGCCCTTGCCAACACAGACAGCTTCGGCCGCGTCGAAGGTCATGCTCGCGCTCTCGTACCAGTAGCAGTTGCCTCCCACGACGGTGCCTGGGCAATCGAGCTGGCAGGTGTCGCCCTGGAGCACGTAGCCGGTGTCGCATTGGCATGCGCCGCCGACCTCCACGAAGTGCTTGGCCACATCGCACACGCACGCCGAATCCTGCACCACGCGGTGCAGCGCCGCATCGCACACGAACCCGCAGGTGCTGCCTGCACCGCTGCAGTCCGTCGCCGTGGCGTGCGCGGGCAGGGGACACGCATCGCACGAAGCCCCAGAGCATCCCGTCGCCGGCGATGACGTCGACACGCACGCCCCACCGCACATCTTGGTCGCGGCACCACACCCGCACGCCGTGCCCCCCTGGCACAATTGCCCGAGCGCAACGCAGTCCGTGCAGGCCGCGCCGCAGTGCGCGTCGGTCTCGCATGCGACGCACTTGCCCCCGTCGCACCAGGTGCTCCCGGTGCAGTCCCCATCCACCGTGCACTCGTTGCACGCGGCGCCCGCGCAGCCGTGCGGGCACGGCGTGTCCACCGGAGTGTAGCCGCAGACACCGTTGCCGCAGACACCCGGAACCGCGTACGTGCGCAACACCGTGGCGCTCGTGCAGGTCGTCGGCGGCGGCGTGGTGCACGTCACCCCGATGCAGGGATCTCCCGCGCAGGCGTCGTCCACGCATCCGAAGGGACAGGGCTCCAGGTGCGATGCGTACGTGCAGGTGACCTCATGACACGTCCCAGGGGAATCGAAAACCCTCAGGTGCGTCGCATCGCTGCACTGCTTCGGCGGCGGAGTCGTGCACGTTACTCCGAGGCACGGATCGGGCTTGCATTCGCCCATCCAACAACCCCAGGTGCATGGCTCGTCGTGCGAGGAGTACAGGCACACTCCTACGCTGCAGACTCCGGTCGGGTTGAAAGCCTCGATCGTGTCGGCGTCCTTGCAGTTGTTCACAGGCGGGGTGTCGCATACGACCCCACTGCACGGATCCGTGGCCTCCGGTGCGACGTCCGGTGCCGCTTCTGGGGACACCTCCGGCGCCACGTCCGGAGCCGCCTCCGGTCCGACCTCCGCCTCGACCTTCGCGTCCGCAGCCTCCGCCGGCCCGTCCTTCATGACGTCGGGCGCGCTGTCGGCGGGCGTTCCGGTCTCCGGCTGTCCCGCGTCCTGGTGGTCGCCGCCGCTGCCTCCCTTCGCGAAGTCCGTCGTGTCCACGTCGGTGCCGGTGGCGCACCCCACCACCAGCAACGCACCCCCGATCACAAGGAATCCGCGCGCCCGCATCTCGTACCTCCGCGCAAGGGACTACTCACCATCGTATCGGTCCTCATGCACCGAGGGGAAGCAGAAGTTCAGCGGCGCTTCGGCATCCTCATCAGCGTCTCGCGGAACAGGTCCCCCCAGTACACCGAGGTCCCGTCCAACGCGAGCGCAGCCGGCGTCTTGAGCCCGCTCGTCAGCTCCTCGATCTTCCCTCCACCCTTCGGAACCCGACGAATCGCTCCGTACGCCGTCCCGCCGCACCCCAGCGAGTCGTACCGCGTCGCGAAGTACACCCAGCCGCCGTCGAGCGCGAGATGTTCGATCTCCGTCTCCTCCGATGTGGCGATCCGCGAAGGATTCCCCCCTGCTTTCGGCTGACGGTTGATCGCGTTGCCGTAGTTCGCGACGTAGTAGATCGACGTCTCGTCGAGGGCAGGGCGGACCGTCGAGCTGATGGAGTCCTGGCTGTACAGCGTAGTGACCGCGCCACCGCTCTTGGAAATGCGCTGGAGGAACCGGGGACGACCGGGTGCGACCCTCTCCTCGAACCAGTACACGTGGGTATCGTCGACCGCGACCTCCTGGGTCGCTCGCTGTGTCTCCGTGAGGATCGCGGGGGCTCCCCCGGCCTTGGGCACGCGCACCAACGAGCGACGCGTCGTCACATACAGGGAGTCCGCATCGAGGGCCATCCGCAGGTCGGCGCCTGTGACGCCCTCGACCTTCGCGATGGTGGCGAGGGGGCCACCGGTCCTGGCGACTCGACGGACCTCGCCGGTGGTTGCCATCCAGAACAGATGGGACCCATCGCCGACCAGCGATCTGTCGGTGGCCATGGAGCCCGGCTCGGCGGCCAGAAGACGCCGTTCTCCACCCTGCAACGGTACGGCGTACACCTCGTGCGCCCCGCACCAGTACACGGATTGAGCATCGACCACGATCGACAGGATCGGCTTCGCGTCGGCCAGCTTCTTCGCGCCCTGAGGGCCGGTGATCGTCGCCAGGTGCTCGTCGTACACGTTCGCGGCCGTGCACGACCCGGCGGCCGTGACCGCCACTGCAACCGCCCAGCCCACAGCACCGAGCGCCGAGACGGAATGTACCTTCAAGGTCAGCGCGCCGATTCCGCGCGCATAGTCCTCCATGATGATGTCTCGGCGCTTTCGGGCCCGGTCGAGCGCTCGCGCGGTCACGACGTTGTCCGCCTGGCAGAAGCCGCAGCGGGCTACGCCCGCCTCGCCGACCATGGTGAGAGGAGCGCCGCACACGTGGCACGACGCGCTCTCGCCGGGAGCGGCGGGCGGCACCGCAGCGCAGCCCTCCTCGAGCCGTCCGAGGGCCTGGCGGACGATGAAGACCACGCCCATGCCGAAGACGAAGATGCTCAGGGGGAAGGGGACGATCGCGATGACCCAGGAGACCTTCTCCAACCAGCCGGTGAGGATGCCGGGCAGGACGATCAGCGTGACGAGGAGTACGGGCAGCCCGCAGAGCAAGGTCAGCGCGATCGTTGCGGTGAGCAGACAGCCGGAGACGATCTTGCCCGAGGTGACGAGAGCGAGACGCAGACCCGCGACTTGGCGGTTGCGCGCGTTGGACAGGCGCAGCACCTCCGCGGCCTCGACCATGCGCTGCTCGGCCTCCGGACGGGGTCTCCCGCGGTATCCGCACGCGCGGCAATGCACGAAGGTCGGCGTCGCGAGAGACACGGGCGCGGGCTTCCCGCAGTTCGGACAATGCGTCGCGAGCATGTTCGCATGCTCTCAATCGCATCCGCCGCCCGCAAGCGTTTCATGGGCCGCCACCGCACGCTCCACCCGGGAGTCCTGCTTGACTTCGGTGTCGTGCGAGGATTCCATCTCGCCCATGACACGATTCCTGATCCTCTTGATCGGCGTGCTCGCCTTGCCGCTGATGACGGGGTGCAAGCCGACCGACCCTGAGGCGGTCTGCGATCACGTGGCCCGCCTTCAGCCCGGAAGCACTCCGGACAGGGCGCGGGACTACGTCCGCCGCTGCGTAACCCCCATGGCCGACGCGCGGGCTAGCCATCCCGAGGCGTACCGGTGCTGGTCGAAGTGTGTGGTTGAGGTCTCCGCCTGGCCGGACTCCGCACGGTGCGACTCGTGCCTCAAGAACGAGTCGGAGTTCGACATCTTCCGTTACACGAAGACCCTGCAGCGCCAGGAAGAGGCGCGCAAGGCGCAGTCTCCCGATGCCCAGGCTTCCGCATCCGCCGCCGCATCGTCCTCGCCTCCGCTGCCGCCCCCTTCGGCCGCACCGGCTCCCTCGGCCAGCGGCGCCGACGCGCAGCCCGGCAAGTAGCCCGCTTCCGGCTCCCTATCGACCCTCCCCCCCGGCGTGGGTTGCGCACCCGGCTGCCTCGGTGACAAGATACTCCGCGGATCGACTCGCCCCGCCGCGTGTCTGCATGAGCTTTCCCCGCGTCTATCTCTCCCGCCCTGCCGTCGTGCTCCCCGCAGGACGCGTCGACAACGACGAGGTCCTGCGCCGAATCCGCGAGAGCTATCGCGGCAAACCCGCGCATTGGCCCGTCGTCGAGGAGTCGGTTCGCTACGTCTTCGCTCGCTGCAACACCCACGTGCGCTACTTCGAGCCCGATACCTCCGTGCGTGTGGCCGACTACGCCGCCCGTGCAGCGACCGCGTGCCTGGAGGCCAACGACCTGATGCCCGATGCCATCGACCTGCTCATCTTCGGCGGCATCGCGCGCAACTACTTCGAGCCCGCGACCGCCATGGAGGTCGCCCACAAGGTCGGCGTGCAGTCCTGCCACGCCTTCGACGTCACCAGCGCCTGCGTCGGGTTGCTGGAGTCGATCCACATCGCCTCCTCCTATCTCGCGCTGCATCCCGAGCTGCGAACCGCCCTCGTATGCTCGGCGGAGCTGTCCAGCCAGTTCCTGTCCTTCGATCTGCAGGGCCCCGCGGACCTGATGCGCAAGGCCGCCGGCCTTACCGTGGGCAACGCCGCCGCCGCGTTCCTGCTCCGTCGTGAGCCCTTCGACGAGGGCAGCATGAAGCTGCTCGCAATGGCGAACATGTCGTTGCCCAAGCATTGGGACCTGTGCAAGGTCCCCATCGACGGCACCTTCGACTCGCTCTCCACCGAGCTGATGAAGCTCAACGTCCACGCCCCCTCCGAGCTCTTCAAGCTCTTCGAACGGGTCGGCTGGAAGACCGACGAGATCGATCACTTCGTCTTCCACCAGCCCGGCGATGCCGTCGTCCTCGAGACCTCCGCCGCCATGGGACTCGACGCCCGCAAGGTTGCGCTGACGCACCGCTACTATGCCAACACGGCGACCACCACCGTGCCGCTCGCGCTCGACCACCTGCTGCGGGAGAGACGCATCCTCGCTGGCGACCGCATCGTCTTCAGCAGCGCCGCTGCAGGCTTCACCATGGTCTCGGGCGCCGGCGTGTGGGTCGATTGACGTGACCGACTTCCTCAGCCTCTACGCGCTGCAGAACCGCACGTTCGGGTTCCACCTGCGTCCGGTCGGAACCCTCGGGCTCATCGGTCTGCAACGCGCCGTCAACGCGGTGACCGCCGGTCTCGACGACGTCCTGTTCCGTGGTTGGCGGAAGACCCCGATTGATCGTCCGGTCTTCATTCTCGGCAACCCGCGCAGCGGCACCACGTTCCTGCACCGCTTCCTCGTCGGCTCCGAGCAGCTCTGCGCTTTCGAGCTGTGGGAGATGCTCCTGCCCGCCATCTCCGCGCGCAAGGCGTTCGCTCCGGTGATCGAGCTGCTCGAGCCCCTGTCGCCTGCGCGCTATCACAACGCGGCCGCGCACCAGACGAGCCTTCGGGATGTAGAGACCGACGACGCGATGGCGTTCTTCCGCTTCGTCGATGGCGCGTTCCTCTGGTGCTATTTCCTGGCGTGGGAGGACGCGTGGGGGAGCGAGACCTCGAAGCGGATCTTCGACGAGCGCTGCGAGCCGCCCGAGGCGCGCGAACGGCTGTTCCGGTTCCTCGAGGACTGCTGGCGCCGCAACCTCGCGCTCAAGCGAAGCCGCCGAATCGCTGTCAAGGCCAGCACTCTCACGCTCCGCGTACCCACCCTGCTCGAGCGCTACCCCGACTGCAAGCTCGTCTACCTCGTGCGCGACCCGGTCGAGACCATCCCCTCCGGCATGTCGATGCTCACCGACGTGCTCGAGAAGTCCTACGACATGTTTCGTTCCACGAACGAAGACAAGCGCAGGGCGTACCTCGAGAACCTCTACCAGGCGTCGTGCGAGATGTTCCGCGCTTTCCATCGCGAGTACGCCTCCAGACGGATCCCCGCTGCCAACCTCCATGTCGTGACCTACCCACGCATGATGGCGGACCTCGAGGGCACCCTGCGCGAGCTCGTCGAGTTCCTCGAGATCGACCCCGCACCCGCTTTCTGGGAGCGCGTGAAGACGCAGTCGGACAAGCAGCGCTCGCGCCGCAGCCCGCACGCCTACAGCCTCGCGAAGTTCGGTCTCGATGCCGACCGGATTCGAAAGGATCTGGCGTTCGTCTACGAAGCCTACGGCCTCGAGCCCTGAGCCCGACGCTCCGAGCCCTCCCGCATCCTCCGCAGGCGCATCCTGATGCGGTCTCGATGGCGTCCTGCTATCCTGTGCCGTATCCAGGGAGGTTCCCATGTCTCGTCGTGGGTGGGCTTGGTTGTTGGCGGGTGCGATTGCCGCGGGGTGCGGTGGCGAGGAGTTCACCGCGGCCGAGCCGGACCTGGACGAGGACGCGGCCGCCGGCGCTGCGGGTCTTGCTGGAAAGGCCGGTAGTGACGCCGCGGTGCCCGATGTTTCGGATCACGACACAGCGTCGGGCGGGACTTCGGGGGGAGACGCAGGCGGCGCGTCGAATACGGGCGGCGCGAGCGGCACGGCAGGGCAGGGGGGACAGGGCGGGGAAAACACCGGCGGACAGACTGGGGAAGGGGGCCAAGGCGGTGCCAGCGGTGTGGGAGGCCAGGGCGGCATCGGAGGCGAGGGCGGCGCCGGGATCGGTGGGCAGGCCGGCGCGGATGCTGGCGTGGGCGGGAGCGCAGGAGCCGATGCAAGCGCGGGCGGTTCCGCGGGGACTACCGGAAGCGGCGGATACGCAGGTGTGGACGCCAGCGCGGGTGGGACGGCGGGCACATCGGGCATGGGCGGCACGGGTGTTGGCGGCTTGGGTTGGGGTGGAGCCTCGGGGGCAGGCGGCAAAGGCGGCTCCGGCGGCTTCGGGGGCTTCTCTGGCAAAGGGGGTTCGGGTGGAGTCGCCGGCTTCGGGGGCTTCTCGGGCAAGGGG
>CAYMUE010000111.1:0-21565 GCA_964393505.1 uncultured Polyangiaceae bacterium | reverse complement strand
GTCCTTGTCTGCGGCCATTCCGCGAAGATAGAGCGCAGCCTCGCAGTCGTCCAACGCGGCCAACTGCCGGCGTGCGCGCGACGCTTGTGCACCTCGGGTGCCACGATCGCGGACACGCGATTCCGCGCAGTTGGATCGGGCCCGAGGTGGCGGCCGCCACCCTGATCGCAGCTCGAAACCTGCTCGTTGAATCGAATTCGGATGATATTTTCCTACATTCGAAGAAAGTGGCGGGCCGCCAGGCAGAAGTGGCGGCCGCCAGGGGCTGACCCGCGTGGCTCGTCAGCGAATCGATGCACCCACTCCCGCGCCGAGGATCGCGTCCCAACCCGTCCACGCGCTCCCCGCAACCAGCGCCTTGCCCTTGCTCATCGGTTCAGCCGATCATTTTTTCCAGCGGCCGTCACAGATTCGTCGCGACCTCCGATGCTACGGTGTGAGCACCGCGATGCCCTCTTCCATGTTCAGCCCTCGCCAGGAGATCGGCAGTCCTTCCTTGCGCAAGGGGCTCGAGAAGATGATCCGCGCCCGCGTCCCCTCGAGCGAGGTCGATGACATCATCCAGTCGACCCTGGCCGACGCCCTCGCCTCCCAGTCAATCCCCGACGATCCCGAGGAGGTACGTCGCTGGGTCTTCGGCATTGCACGTCACAAGATCGCCGATCACTTCCGGCGCAACGGCCGAGAGCGCCCCGTCGCCCAACCCGAGCTCCACGCCCCGTCCGCACCGCACGCCGCCGAGGACCTGCTTCGCTGGGTCGATCGCGAGATGCCTCCCGACTCCCAGGGCAAGGAGACCCTCGACTGGATGCTCCGCGAGGGCGAAGGCGAAAAGCTCGAGCACATCGCCGAGCAGGACAACGTCCCCGCTCCGCGCGTCCGCCAGCGCGTGAGCCGTTGGCGCAAGCAGCTTCGCGAGCGATGGGCCGCACAGCTCGCCGCCGTCGCCGCCATCGTCGTCATCGTCGGCGCAGCTCTCTGGGCCTGGCGCCATCGCACCCAGCAGGCCGTCACCGTCGGCCCCGACCACTCCGCCGTGGCGCCCGTCGAGTCCGCGCGCCTCCGCGCCGCAGAGCTACGCAGCGCGGCCCTGCAGCGCTGCGAGAGCAAGGAATGGGTCGCCTGCCTGCAGGGGCTCGACGAGGCCGCGAAGCTCGATCCTGCGGGCGATCGCTCCGACGACGTCGCCCGAGCGCGCCAGGGTGCGGCCGACGCGATGCGCGCCCCGGAGCCTTCTCCGTCGAGCTCCGCAGCTCCCGAGGATTCGGCGGTTCCGATGAAGGTGCCGAACAAGGTCGCGCCCGTGCCGACGGAGTCCTTCCCGAGCCCGAAGACGTCGGACTACAAGGAGGCGCCCTACAAGGGCGAGGTCAAGAAGGCCGACTCGACCAACAGCCCCAAGGACGCGACCAACTCCATCGTGCCCGAGCCACAACAACAGCAACCCCGGGTGACCGATCCCGATTCCGTCAGCAAGGACGGTCCCTATCCGAAGCAGAAAGCCCAGCGCGGCAAGGCCGACAAGAAGCCGCAGTCGATCGACGACTTCTCCAGGAAGTAACCTCCCCCCGTCACTCGCTCCGCAGCCGGTACACGTCGAAGTCCCCGAACGTCGCCGCGTGCATGTAGCGCGTGTCGATCAGCTCCCTCAACGCCCAGAACCCTTGGAGACTCGCTTCGGAATCGAGCGAGTCGCCTGTCACCACCGGGAACACATCGCGGTGCTCCACCACGATCGCTTTCGGCAGCTCCCGCTGCAGATCCTGCATGAGCCGCGAACGCGCCTCGTCGCGGAACCACGCCACACGCTGCGGCACGTTGTAGATGTAGCGCGTCGCCGGACGGCGCTTCGCCACGTCGTAGATGAACGGCTCGAAGCCCCAGATGTAGACCGGATCGCCCGCGGCTGTGTTGTCCTGCAGCCAGCGCACGACCTTCATGTTCTGGTGGTAGCTCACGTCGGCCACGCTGTAGAGCTTCTCGTCGAGCGACGCGCTCTGCTCTGCGTCTCCACTCAGCAACGCCGAAGTGCGCTGCCAGCTCCGGTCCCAGAACGTCTCGGCCAGATCCTTGGTCGCGGTGCGCGCCCTGGCGAGGAACACGACGAGCGCGAGGAATCCGGCGACGGCCAGCGGTCCTTTGCGCTTGCTCGCCTGCCACAGCTTCCACCAGCCGAGCCCGGCCACCAGCGCGACCAACGGAAGGGTCCCCGCGAAGTGGTAGGGAAAGAACTTCGACTGCACCGCGATGCCCGCCAAGTGCAGCGTCGTGATGCCTGCCAACAGTAGCAGCCCAGGCACCTCGTGCCTACGCCGCCCCAACGACACCGCGAGCACCAACCCCGCGAACAGGAACCCCGATGCCGTCACGATCGCGATCTCGACGGCGTAATACGCGTAGTTCGCCCACCACTCCGGGTGCCAAGTCGTGGCACCGTAGCCCGGGGCGAAGACGAACAGCGTGTGGTGCAGCTCCGCCCACGCGCCGCGCACCTTGAACCATCCCGCGATCATCACCAGCGGGAGCACGCTGCCCGCCGCGAGCGCCGCCACGGGCGGCCACGCGCGCTTCCACACCACACCGGTGCGGTGAAGCTGCCAGGCCAGGTAGGCTGCGACCACCCCACTGGCACCGATCATCTGGGGCTTCATCAGCCCGGCCAAACCGAACAGCACTCCCGCCCCCGCCCAACAGAGCCATCCCCGACGCGTCACTCGCCCGCTCTCCACGACGACGCGCTCGTCGGTCGCGAGCACGAGCCCCACGATCGTTAGGATTCCCGCAAATGATTCGGGTTGGGATGTGTGCCAGAACTCGAGCTGCGCGTTCACCAGGATCGCGATCACCGCGCCCATGAACCCGGCGAACCGCGAGCCGAACAGCCGTCGCGTCAGCGTCATGAACGACGGCAAGAGAGCGGCGAAGCCCGCCGCTTCCAGCAGCCGGATCCCCCACTGACCGGAGCCGAACAGCGCTCGCGCCAAGGCGTAGACGAAGAACACGCCCGGGGGTTTGAAGTCCCAACTGTCGCGGTACGGCATCCCGCCGCGCACGACCGAGTCGGCCACCACCGCGTAGATGCCCTGATCGCGTCCGTACTTGTACTGCAGGAGCTGAAGCAGGGAGTAGAGCGCAAGGGCCACCCCCGCGCCGACCAGCCCACGATCGCTCCACCGCTCGAATGACACCTGCTCGGCGTCGCGCGCTTCGCTCTCGCGATCGCGCTCCTTCGTCGGCGCAAGCCGCACCTGCGCAGGTAGGTCCGCGCGTTCGTCTTCAGCCAGTGTCTCGCAGTCCGCCACGTCGCGGTCCTACCATGAGCCCAGCCATGCGTGCACCCCGAGCCCGGTCACCCCGTCGCCCGCCTTGCCCTCCGCCTCCTTTGGGCTCACCCTCGCCTCGTGCTCGTCCGCTTGATCACGCCCGCCAACGAGGACTCCGCCTTCGTGCGCAGCCTCGCGGTCTGCGTGCTCGCTGCCCATACCCCGCGCTTCGCCCGCGTCGAGCACACCGACGATCTCCTCCACCCCATCCCCCTGGATCGCCTGCCACCCGCCGACCTGGTCGGCATCAGCGTCTTCTCCAAGACCGCACGCAGGGCCTACGCCATCGCCGACGCCTACCGCGCCGCCCGGATCCCCGTCGTCCTCGGCGGCATCCACGTCACCGCGTGCCCCACCGAAGGCGCCTCCCATGCCGACGCCGTCGTCGTCGGGGAGGCCGAAGGCCTCTGGCATCAGGTCGTCCTCGACGCCATGAGCGGCCGCCTCCAGCGGCTTTATCGCCGCGATCGCTTCCCTTCGCTCGAGCACCAGCCGATCCCCTTGCGCGACACCGCCCTGTTCCCGTCCCGTCGCTACATCCCGATGGACGTCGTGCAGACCATGCGGGGCTGTCCGTTCCAGTGCGAGTTCTGCTCGGTCAACGTCCAGGCCGGCTCGGAGCTGCGCCTGCGCCCCGCTCGCGACGTCGCCGAGGAGCTCGAGAGGCTCGGGCGATTCGTCATGTTCGCCGACGACAACATCATCGTGACCCCGGGACGCGCCCGCGAGCTCCTCGGCGAGATCGCCCCGCTGCGCAAACGCTGGATCGGGCAGGCGTCCCTCGCCGGCCTCGACCGCCCGGAGAGCGTCGAGCTGCTCCGACGCTCCGGATGCGTCGGACTCTTCATCGGGTTCGAGACCCTGTCGGAGACCTCCCTGCGCGCCCAGCGCAAGTTCCAGAACCACCCGTCGCGCTACCTCGACGCCGTGGCGCGGCTCCACGACGCGGGCATCGCGATCTGGGGATCGTTCGTGTTCGGGTTCGACGACGACGACCCTTCGGTATTCGATCGCACGGTGGCGTTTGCGCGCGAGGCGCGTCTGGCCCTGGCGATGTTCACGCTGCTCACTCCCTATCCGGAGACTCTGCTGTACGCGCGCCTGCAGCGCGAAGCGAGGCTCTCGTCGCCGGCGTGGTGGCTCGAGACGGATCACGACCGGCTCTTCCCCGCCTTCGAGCCCAGGGGGATGACACGCGAGCAACTCCGGGAAGGGTGGATGAAGGCGTGGCACGACTTCTATGGAGCGAAGTCGATCCTGTCGCGCTGGCGGCCGCGTCTCCGCAACGGCCTTCTCGAGACCCTCGCGTTCCTGCCGCTCAACGCGTTCATGCACCGGCTGACCGAGGAGAAGATCGTGGCCGGGCACCGGTTCTTCGTCGGACGGTGAGCGTGGTCCGGGCACACTCGCGAGGGGGCACTAGGGTGCCGTGAGCGAGAACTCGGTCGTCACGCTGTTCCAGCGTCCTGGAGCGGGCTTGCTCACGGTGGCGATGGCGGTAGTGGAGGACGAATCGAACTCCGCTGCTTCGAACTGGAAGGCTCCCACCTGAATCGCATACAGCCCCGGTCGGGCGTTCTTCACCCTCCAGGGCTTCCACTCGGACAGCGACTCGCCGGCGCGCAGGCCGGGGCCGCTCACCGAC
This sequence comes from uncultured Polyangiaceae bacterium, assembly GCA_964393505.1. GTDB lineage: Bacteria > Myxococcota_A > Polyangia > Polyangiales > Polyangiaceae > JACRCQ01. The sequence goes on along the minus strand of CAYMUE010000111.1, from coordinate 16,597 downwards.
GCGTGGATCACGAAGCGTCCGCGCTCGACTCGCGCGTTCAGCACGTAGAAGTCCACCAGGACGCCGTCGCGCGGCACAGGTCCGCTTCGCGGAGGACTGAAGATCAGGAGCGGACTCCCCTCCTTCCAGTGCTGCGGAGTCTTTTTCTCGACGAAGAAGGGCACCACCGCGACAGGCACCTTCTTGCCCACGGGCTTCACGCTCTCGCCGTTGCCCCGCGTCGGAATCGCCGCCACGAAGTGCTGGCCGGGCACCAGCTCCTTCGCGTCGACGAGCTCGCCCAGCTTGAAGGCTCGCCGCGAATCCTCGACACGCAGGCTCGGCCGATTGTCCACTAGCAGTTGAATATGATTCCCCCCCGCCAGCTCCCACCCCTTCACGTCGATCTTCACGACCGTGTCCGCAGCTTTCGAGGACCGGATCACGCTGTTCTTCGCGGGAGAAAGGATGGAGACCGTCGGAACGCGCGCAGGCGCGGGCGATGGCTCGATCTCCTCGAAGACGACCTCGGGCGGCTCGGGCGCCGAGGGAGCAGGCGACGGAGACGCGCTGGCTGCAGGTGCGGCGTCCTTCATGGTCTCCGTCTCCGGTGCCTCGCCGTCGTCTTCATCATCCTTGGACGCAACCGCACGACGCGACTCCGGAGCGGGATCGGACGCGGCGGCAACGGCGCGGCTCGATGCCACGGACGGCGGTGCCGCGGGTTCGAAAGAGCCGCCTCCGCCGCAGGCGGCAGCGCCTGCGAGCAGGGCGATCGGAGCGAAGGAGAGGAGCTTCATCGCGCCGTGCATAGCACGACGGCGCTCCCGCGTGACTCACCCCAACAGCCGCCAACCGAGCCAGCCGTGGAGCGCTGCGGACACCGCGAGCATCATCCAGAAGTCCAGGTGCTTCGTCTTGTGGCGGAGCATCAGCATCCCGATCCCCGCCCCCACCACGCCCCCCGCCAGGGTCGTCGCGTGCAGCACCAGCTCCGGCACCCGCGTTCCCCCCCGACGCGCCTGCTTCTTGTCCGTCGCCCACACCACGAACCCCACTGCGTTGATCGTCACGAGCCACGACAGCCACGACGGCCAGGGCACGCTCATGCGCGCCGCGGTGAAGAGCACCACGCACGCGACCACGATCATTGTGGTCCACGCGAAGTACGGGTTACGCCGCCCCCCCACGCTCGCTACCTCGCCACCGACATCACCGTCTCCCCCACCTGGTTCGTCCAGTATGCCCGCGTCGCATCCACGGCGATGGCGTTCGGCGTGCCCTGAGCCTCCGCAAGCGTCACGGTGGTCCCGCCTTGCACAGAAATCTTTCTCACTGCGAATTCGTCGGTGAAGTGAACCCACCCGCCGTGCAGGGCAACCGCGAGCGGCGCCTTCACCCCGGCGGCCAACGCCACCGTGCTGCCCCCCGCCACCGGGACCTTCTTCACCGCACCATTCGCCGTGTTCGTCGCGAAGTACACACTCGTCGCATCCACTGTGAGCCACATCGGCGACGACTGCCACGAAGCCAACTGCATCACAATGCCACCTGCCAGCGGCACTCGATTGACAGTGCCGAGGGTCGCGTCGGTGAAGTACGCGTGGGTCGCATCCACCACGATCCCTGCCGGATCGGGCAGCAACGTGGCGACGTCGATGACATCCCCGCCCGTGATCGAAACCTTGCGGACCGCGCCATGATCGGTCCAGTACACGTGGACGCCGTCGGTGGCCACCCTCCACGGGTGCTCCTGCCCCGTCGCCAGCGCGATCGCCTCCCCGCCCGCCAAAGACATCGACATCACCGAGAAGCTCGCTGCGTCGGTCCAGTATATGTGCGTCGAGTCGAGCGCGATCCCCCGCGGCTCCCCCGCCGCGGCCAGCACCGTCGGTGTGCCTCCCGACTTCGATACCCGATGCACACCCGTCGAAGAGCTCCAGTACACGTTGTCCGCGTCCAACGCGATATCCGTCGGCGCCGCTCCGCTGCTCGCCAGGGTCACCGGAGGCGCATTGTCACACTTGCCTGCCTTGCACTCGGTCCCGGCACACACATTCCCGCATGCGCCGCAGTTGGCCTCGTCGTCCTGCGTGTTCGCCTCGCAGCCGTTGCCCGTGTCTGCATCGCAGTCCGAATACCCGAACTCGCACGCACCAAAGGTGCACACTCCCCCCTCGCACGTGGCTGTCGCCTGGGCAAAGGCACACACGGAATCGCATGCACCGCAGTGCGTCAGCTCCGTGGTCAAGTCCACCTCGCAGCCGTCGGCCGCAGTCGAATTGCAGTCGGCCCACGCCGGTTCACACGCCGCCACGGAGCACGCAGTGGAGGCGCACCCCGCGGTCGCATGGGGCAGAGTGCACGCCATGCACGATGACGCTGTGCATCCCCACGCCGGATCGTCGATCGAAACGCACTGTCCGCTGCACTCCTTGGTGGAACCGGTGCACGACGCCTCCGCTGGGGCGTCGGCGGACGATCCATCCGGGGCCGAGTCCTGGGATGCCGCGTCGGTTCCCCCCTCCGGAACGATCGAACCGCCCGAGCCACCCGTCCCCGCCGTGCCTCCTGTCCCGGAATCCGCGCCCCCCGCCGTACCAGCCGAACCGTCCGCCGCCACGGGCTCTTCGAGTGCGTCCTCGCAGGACGACGTCATTCCCACCAGCAGGATCGCTGCAAGACCACTGCAGAAAAGGCTCTTCATAAAGCTCCGGAGAAAAGGGGGGTCCCGTAGGGCAGCACGCGGCACTCCTCGTGTCAAATGGGCGCGCGTCGAATTCCTCACGCCTCACCCGCAACAACCGTGAACCGGGAGACGACACTCGCCGTTGACTCGCTCACAAGCTCCGCTTTCGATCCCCCACGGCCCCGTCGATCACCCTCAGCACTTCCAACCGCGGATTCGACAGTACTTCCGATCACCCACAGGCTCGCACACCGAGTCCACCTCTCCATCGCTGCAGGGCTTCACCGGACGCGAGACCGGACGCGGGACCTCTCGCGAAGGCACAGGCCGCAGCCTCGGCTCCCGAACCCAACTGCAGTCGCGCCAGCTCTCGCAGGGGACCGGTCCCGACCACTTCAGCTCGCACACACGCGTGCGCTCCCCGCACAGACACACCGGCCCCTCGACCGCGATCGGACCGATACGCCAGTCGCCCCCCGCATGACACGTCCCGGTCGGTACATCGACCGCGCACTTCGTGTCGCCAGCGCACGCATCCTGCGGACCGCTCGGTGGCGAGGGATTCGTCGGCCGCAGCGTGCACTGCCCCTCGACGCACGTGCAGCTCCCCGAGGAGGGCGACGTCTCCGCACAGTCCACGGCGGAAGGCGCCTGGACCGCCGCACATCGTCGAGGAACACATGGGTCTTCCCACCCGCAGTCCGCGTCCGCACGACAGGAGTCGCCGCGCCAGGAGAACTTCACCGAGGCGGAGGGCGCGGCGGCGTTCGCCGCATGGACCGATGCGCTCGGTGTTGAAGGCGCGGGGGCTGACGGGGCAGATGCGTCTGCAGCGCCCGGCACGACCGAGGGCGACGCCTCGACGGCGGGACTGGGTACAGCCTTGGGGGTGCAGGCGGTCAGCAGGCCGCAGACCATGGGGAGTGTGAGGCGCATTGGGACAGTCTACGCCCTGCGACCATCGGGAGATCAGCGGGATTCGGTGACGCGTCCGTCGGCACCACGGACGCGCTAGAACCGCGCGATGTGACCCGAGACCTGCAGGGGGGCGTCGGTGGCCTTGATGACGTCTTCCACCGTGGTGTCCTCGGCGATCTCTTCGAGCATCAGGCCTTTCTTCGTGACCCGAATGAACGCCATGTCGGTTACGATCAGGTCGACCTCCGCGGTGGCCGTGAGCGGCAGAGTGCAGTGCTTGAGGATCTTGGGTTCGCCGTGCTTGTTGACGTGCTCCATGGCGACGATGACGTTCTTCGCGCCGACGACGAGGTCCATGGCGCCGCCCATGCCCGGGACCATCTTGCCGGGGATCATGTAGTTGGCGAGATTGCCCTTCATGTCGACTTCGAGGGCGCCCAGCACGGTGAAGTCCACGTGGCCGCCGCGAATGATCGCGAACGACATGGCGGAGTCGAAGAAGCAGCCGCCGGGGACGATGGTGACGGGTTGTCCGCCGGCATTGACGATGCGCGGATCCTCCTTGCCCTTCTCGGCCTGGGGCCCGAGGCCCACGAAGCCGTTCTCGGAGTGCAGCAGGATGGTGCGATCCGCGGGGAGATAGTCCGCCACGAGGGTGGGCAGGCCGATGCCGAGATTCACGATGGATCCATCGGGAAACTCCCTGGCAACGCGCTTGACCAGCCGTACTCGCTTGAGCTCCTTTGCGTCCATTTGAGATCTCCTCGCTCTACTTCTGCTGCAGGTTGGAGGCAGGAAGAACCGCCTGGACGATCGCCGACACGAACAGCCCCGGGATCGTCACCTTCTCCGGGTCCATCTCGCCCGGCTCCACGATGCGCTCCGCTTCGACAATCACCCGCGACGCGGCCATCGCCATGGACACCGCTGCGGTCTTGGTCGCCATCGGCAGGAAGCTGTTGCCGTACTTGTCGCAGACCTCGGCCTTGATGAAGGCAAAGTCCCCGCCGAGCGGCAGCTCCAGCAGATACTCCCTCCCTTCGATCATCAGCTTCTGCTTTCCCTCCTCCACCGCCGTCCCGATCCCCGTGGGCGTCAGCACGCCGCCCAGCCCCGCCCCCTTCGCCCGAATGCGCTCGTTGAAGGTCCCCTGCGGCACAAGCGTGACGTCAATCTCCCCCGCGTTCATCATCCGCCCCGCGTTCGGATTCGTACCGATATGCGTCGCGATGAGCTTCTTCACTCGCCCCTCGGTCACCAGCCTCCCCACGCCAACCTGCGGAAACGCCGTGTCGCTCGTGATGAGCGTCAGGTTCTTCGACCCCTTCGCCAGGAGCGCTTCGATGAGGGTGAACGCGTTGCCGCAGCCCATGAACCCCGCCACCATGAGAGACGCGCCGTCCCCGATCGTCTCGACGGCCTTCTCAGCAGTAAGAATTGGCTTCATTCGTCGCTCCTTGCTCGTCGCCGTTGCCAGGCCGCCCTGGCTCTCGGCGGTCTGCCTACATACGACAGGCCGCGCCCCTCGCCAAGGGGCCGAAGCGCCGCGACGAGGGACGGGATCCAGGGACGGGGAGCAACGGAGTTCGGAGGAGGGGTGGGGGCAGAGGGGCGAACCGAACCTATTGAGTCTGGGTCACCCGCACCCAGTCCACCTCCATGCCCACCGGGAGCTGATCGTCGCTGATCTCACCCGGCCAGGGACCCCCCAGCGCGTAGTTCAGGATCAGGTAGAACGGCTGCTTAAACGGCCACTGGAGCTTCGTCGCTTCGTCGGCCAGGTGCAGGTTCGGATAGGTCAACGCGGTCGTTCCGTTCACCGAGAAGACGATCTGCTCCGGCGTCCAATCCACGGCATACGTGTTGAACTGACCGCCGTTGTACGAAGTCGTTGCCGATTGCGGCGGATCCTTGATCCCCAGGTCATACGTGTAGTGGCTGTGAACCGTCTGGTGGACGACGGTCTCGTGATTGACCATCTCCATGATGTCGATCTCGCCACCGTTGGGCCATTCCGCGCCACCCGCGGGCATCATCCAGATCGCCGGCCACCCCCCCTGCGCGGTGGAGAACTTCGCGTGGACCTCCACCTTGCCGTAGGTGAAGTCGAACTTGCCTCGGGTCTGGATCCCGCCCGTCTTGTAGACGCCATTCACCTTCTCGGCCTTCAGGATCAGCTTGCCGTTCTCCAGATAGGCCTGGTCGTAGCTCTCCGATAGGTACTGCGCCCAGGCCGGCGTGCTCTTGCTGCAGAACGACCACTTCGTGGGATCCGGAACCGTCCCTACCTGATCGAAGTTGTCCTCGAAGATGATCGTCTGCCCGGGCCCCACCTCGGGTCCCGTCCCGGTCTCCGCCACGACGTCGGCCTGGACGTTGGCGTCGGGGATGCCCGCAGCATCGGAATCGGTGCCCGAATCCGGGGGCACCACAACACCCGAGTCCGCGCCGGAGTCAGGTTGCGGCGCGATCGTGGAATCGTTCCCCGCGTCGGAACCGACCGCTGCATCAGTATCGACACTCGCATCCGAAGCGTCGGCGCCCGGCCAGGGGGCGTCGCCGGTGTCCCCACACGCCGCAGTCGCGAGCCCGAGGCACACGCCGAAAACGCGGATGACACTGGATGGGACGGGGATCTGCATGATTCGCTCTCCTTGGAGTGACTGGGAATCGCGGCACGACGCGCGCACGTTCGTGCCGTCATCACGCCTGCGGACGAGTGCGCGGCAACCACCGCCCAGCATCGTCACCGCGAGCAGGAGCAAGAGAGAGGCCAGCGCAGATCCTTGCGCCTGCTCCTCGTCTCCCTGCCGCCGCGACCTCGCGTCCGTACACTCACTGTCCAAGATCGTTGCGCCCCGCGAGACGCGTGGCCGGAGGACCTGCGCGGTCACACTGGGACCCCGCGTGTCACAGCGGGTGCGCCAGACGGTAGACCTTGCCCGCCCCCCAGCTCGTCCAGTAGATGGCCCTGTCGTCGACTGCGATTCCGTGCGCCTGCTCGCTGCACATGTACAGCTCCTCCGAAGCCCCACCGGCCTTGGGGATGCGACGAATCGAGCCGCTCAGAATCACGTAGTAAACGTAGTCGTCGTGGAGCGCGAGGTATCGAGGTCCGCCCTGCCCGGTCGCCAGCTCGACGATCTCCAGCGAAGGACAGTCGTCGCGCGCCTTCATCACACGCCCCTCGGTATCGACATCCGTTCCTTCGCGCCAGTACACCCAGGGCGACTCGAATGCGATGCTCCGCGGCGCGTAGTTCGTTACGGCGATATCGCACGCCGCGGACCCGTCCTTATTTGCGCGAGAGATCTTCTTCGCCTTGGAATCACCCCAGTACACCCGATCGCTCCCCAGCACCACGGAGCGCGGAGAGCCCAGACCCGTCACCAGATCCTCGGTCGGCGCGCCGGCCTCGTTCACCAAGACCCGCGAAACCTTGCCGTTGGTGCCGGAGAAGTAGACGTGGTTTCCATCGGTCGCCACTTCCTGCGTGCCCGGCTCGGACCCGGTCGTCATGGGCCACGGCGTGCCCCCGGACTTGCCGATCCTGCGGACTTCGCCCGTGTGGCTCTCCGCCCAGAAGACCTCAAACGGGCTGATCGCGATTCCGGTCGTGAACTCCTCGGCCCCCGGCACCCCCACCGCAGCAAATCCCGTCGCGGCCGTGAATGCACTCGTGCTCATCCAAACACCAAAGTCCGAGCACGCCTCGCAAGTCCAGTACAAATCCCCGGTGCCGTCCGTGCTGCTGAGAACGATCTGATAGGGGTGCGTCCCGGGAATCGTCAGGACCACCGGACGACACTTGCCGTCAACGCACTGCCCCCCAAGGCAATCATGGCGGCAAGCCCCGCAGTGGGCCGAATCGCTCGAGAGTGTGGTCTCGCACGTGCCCGGTGTCCCATCGCAATCCCCAAGCCCCGGGGGACATTCCGACGCGTCTGCGTCGCCAACGTCACCAGTGTCCGCAGCACCGGACGCATCGACGGCGTCGTCGCCCGTACGCAGCTCCGGAACGTCCACCATGCACGATGCCAGCATGACAGCCACGAGAGCCGCGAGGCCATGCTGGGGCGGACCGAGCACAATGCGCATGATCGGTCGAGAACGATATCACACGCGGCCGATCGCCGCAGGCGCTTCCGGCGCACGTGATCACTCGGAATCGGAACCGGTCCGGGCCTTCATGCGATGCAGATGGCGCCGCGCTACCCCCGCAGCGGCAGCGGCACGCGTCACGTTGCCCCCGTGAATCTCGAGCAGGCGTTCCACGTACCGCTGCTCGAAGGCCTCGACGACCCGCTGCCTCGCCTCGGCCAACGGCAGATCGAGCGCGAGCACCTGACCGACCGTGTCTCCATTCGACTGCAACACCGCCCCCCCCGTGCGCGCCGGACCAGGGGCCTCGTCCTGCCCCGCGTCGTCGATGTCGCCGATGGCCATCCATCGCGCGACGGCATTGCGGAGCTCACGCACATTGCCCAGCCAATCGTAGGACTCCCAGCGGGTCAGCAGGCTCGCGGGAAGCGTCCGCGTCGGGGTCCCGGCGAGTGCGCAGAAGTGCTTTGCCAGCATCGACACATCGCCTTGCCGGCGCCGCAACGGCGGGATCTCGATTCGCGTCACCGCGATCCGGTGGAACAGATCGTCGCGGAAACGCCCCTCCTGCGCCTCGCGGTCGAGATTCCTCCGCGTGGCAGACAGGATCCGCACGTCCACTCGCTGCGCCCGGGCTCCCCCGACCCGCGTGATCTCCGATCGCTCGATCGCTCGCAAGAGCTTCGGCTGCAGCTCGAGCGGCATGTCACCGATCTCGTCGATCAGGAGCGTGCCGCCGTGAGCTCGCTCGAACACCCCCTTGCGGGTGCCGACAGCCCCGGTGAACGCCCCTCGCTCGTGGCCGAACAGCTCGGATTCGATCAGACTCGGTGACACCGCGGTGCAGTCGAACACCACGAACGGCCCCTGCGCTCTCGCGCTCGCGGCGTGCAACGCCTCCGCAAGATGCTCCTTGCCCGTTCCGGTCTCGCCCTCGATCACAACGGGGATGTCGGTGGCCGCAAGCCGAGCGCACAACGGATAGAGCCTGCGCATTGCGAGGCTGGAGCCGATGACCTTCCCAAAACCCGTGGCATCGGGCAGCGCAGCATCCACCCGCATCGTGCCCTCGTCGATCCGCAGCGCCGACACCCCGATGCGCACGGTCTCCCCGCCCCGCAGAAACGCCTCCCCAACCCGCAAACCATCGACGTACGTCCCGTTGGTGGACTCCAGATCCCGAATCCGCACGTGACGCCCCGTGACCTCCACCGCCGCGTGCCGTCGCGATGCGTGCCGATCCGTCAGGCGAATGTCGCACGCCGGGCTGGTCCCCAACAGCATGGGAGAAGGTCGCGTGCCTTCAACCGTGAAGGACGCGCCCTGGTCCGGCCCCTCGACGATGGTGACCACGTAGCAGCTCCGCGCATGCTCCGGCTCTCGCACGCGCGGGACCGAAACCGTCGTCGCGTCGGGGAAACCAGCGTCGTCGGGGCACTTCATCGCCGTGGAGTCTAGGGCAGCGTGCTCCCCCGTGGAACAGCGAAGAGGCGCCGGAGAGCGCGGCTAGAACGTTCCTCCCAACACGATCGATCCCGGCGCAAAACGCACCTGCGCCGCGTGTCCACGCCCCCCTCGCACCGACCCCTTGCCCGAGAGTAGGAGCACGACACCGATCGATCCGGACAACGCGGCAGCTCCCCAGACCACGTTGGTCAGCAGCTTGTAGCGCTGGGTCCGGTCTCGCAACTCCGCGTCGCGATACCCGGAATCCTCGTAGTTCTGAAGGGAATCCAGGGTTCGCAAGCCGAGGAAACCCGCCGTAAGGCTCATGGCTCCTGCTCCTCCCAGGGCGATCCACGCCCAGGTCCTGGAGGGAGAGGCAGCCGGCGATGCCGTCACCGCGGAAGCCGCGGGACCGGGGATCGCGGACGAGACGGGACGAGCCGCAGCGACCTCAATCACCAGCTCGACAACCTTGCCTGCGGCGGCTTCCACACTGCGAACCACGATGCTCCCGTTCGCCTCGCGGATCCGCACCTCGTGCGTCCCCGGCTGCAGGTGAGCTCGCAACGGAATCCGCGCGTCGGTCACGTGCGCGACCGATGCCGCCGCGCCCACCGGCTGGCGAATGCTCAGCACGGCCAGCGAACGCTCGAGCTCCTCGAGGCGTTCACGCGCCGCACCCACGCGCTCGGCGTCGAGCCCCTCGGACGCGAGCACCCGCTCGTATGCGTCCGCGGCCCTGGCCGGCTCACCGGCTCTCTCCCACGCCATCGCTTCGTTGTATCGAGTCGCAGGATGAGGCGCCGCCAGGCAAGCCTCCTGGAACCGCTGCGCGGCCACACGGAAGTCCCCACGCTCGAAGGCCGCGCGCGCCCGTTGGTCCAGCTCGACCGCGCGCTGCTCGGCGCTCTGCGCTGACGCCTCCCCCGCCGCCCCCGTCACGATCGTCACCACGCTCCACGCGATCACGAGCACCGTAGGACGAAGAATGCATGCGCGCAGACTCCTCGCCATTCCGTCACCTCAACGTCCGTAGGGCGTAGGCGCAAGCCCCGGGGGTTTCTTCTCGGGCTGCTTCGCCGGCCCCGTCCTGGTCGGCGCTGCACGCGTCGCAGGAGCGAACGTCAGCTGCACCGACGTCTCGTCGGCACCGGCCTTCACGCTCACTCTGCGCCCATCCTGCGCGGTCGCCGTCAACGCCACCGCGCCTCCGCGCTCGCTCTCGGTGAGCTGGAGCTCGACCTCGCGAGTGGGGGTCATCAGCACGACGTCCCGCGTGCCGATGCGCACCGCGCTGATCGGCGCGTTCGCCCGGAGCAGGATGGTCCGGTTCGACGGCGCTGCCGCTGCCACCGCGTCGGACGAGACCGATGCGGAGGGAGTCGGGATGGGAAACGGTTGCAGATCGTTCGAGCTGGTCCCGGCTACGCTCGGCAGCTCGGTGCGGGACGTCGAGGCGATCGGGCGCAAGATTCCGCCGTAGATCGCCACGCCGGCCAGCCCACCGACGGCCGCCACGCCGGCTGCGATCCCGAGGAACGAGCGTCGCCTCGCGGCTGCTCGCCGGTGCTCCGACCACGCGCTGGACTGGTCCGTGGTGGCCTCGGTGTGGGACGTCTCTCCTTGGGCAGCAACGAGTCGAGCTCGCTGACGCTCGCCCGATCGCGGGGCATTCTGCGGTGAGGCGCCATTCCGATCGGCGAGCACCGTCTCGACGCGTTTCCTGCGCGCTTCGAGCTTGGGCCCCACGAGCCCCCAGATGTACTCGCCGACCTCGGCGGTATCGGCGACGGGGCCGATCTCCTTCCATGCTTCGAGGAGCCTGTGCCGCAGCTCGAGGGCGCTCGGGCAGCGTTGGCCGGTATCGATCGTGAGTGCCGACGCGATGGCGTCGTCAACGGTCTGCGGGAGATCGGGGCGCACGTCCCGCACGCGAGGGGGCTTCTCCGAGACGACGCGCAGCAGCGTGGCCATCTGGTCCTCTGGCCCGTGCATCCTGCGCATGGCCAGCATTTCCCAAGCGATTACGCCGGCGGCCCACACGTCGGCGCGCCGATCGACCCGACGCCCGAGGGCTTGCTCGGGCGCCATGTAGCCGACCTTCCCCTTGACGACACCTGAAGCGGTTGCGTCGAGCTGTGTCGCAACCTTCGCGATCCCGAAGTCCGTGAGACGGCTGATGCCGTCGGTGCCCACCAGCAGGTTCTGAGGGGAGACGTCGCGATGGACGAGGCTCAACGGCGCTCCCTCGGCGGACGTCAGCTCGTGCGCCGCGTGCAGGCCAAGCAGCGCATCGCTGAGGATCCGAGCCACGATCCGCAGGGGCAGCGTCGCCCCGTCGATCAGGGCGGCCCGCACGATCCCCGACAGGGTGTCACCCTCCACGTAATCCATGACGAGAAAGACGCCGTGGGGATCCTCGCCGACCTCGAGGACTGGCACGACGTTCGGATGCCGGATGCTGGCCGCGAGCTTGGCCTCGCCGATGAGCTGCGCGGTCGATTGGCCGTCTTCGGTGCGCAGGTGCGGGTGCATGAGCTTGAGCGCCACGTTGCGATACAGGTCGTCGACGACGAGCACGCGCGCCAGGTAGACGGTGGCCATGCCGCCGGTGCCGAGGGGCAGAAGGATCTCGTAGCGCCCGACGTGATCGGGAGCGAACGAGGCTGCTGGCTCGTGGGGGGGCATTTCGCTCAGGTTACTACATCGACCGAACCTTGCGGGGCCGGAGCTAGCGCGCCGATCCCGCGCGATCGCACGCAGGGGACGAGCTTGTGAGAGGATCGCCGTGGCGCCGCTGCGTACGCAGCGCCATCGCGGACTTACGACTCAGTTGGCTTCCGCGTCGCGACGCCCCCTGCGCCTGGAGGTGAGCGCTTCCACCGGCACGACGGTGGACTCGATCTTCGGCGGCTGACCGAGGCTCCAGCTCACGGCGCCGAGGCTCTTGCCGAGCTTGCGGCGGTGGCTCTCGTGCAGGTCGTAGACGAACCTGTCGAGGGCCTCGGTGTCGATCGGGTCGCCGTTGATCGCGAGCACCAGGTACGGCAGGTTCATGTCCTCGAGCACCTTGCCGTACTGCGCCTCCGCGATCTTGTTCGGCATGCACTCGTGGGGTCCAACGCTGACGACGCCGTCGATGAGCCCGTCGTGGAACTCATGGACCGGTCCGCCCAGCGTCAGCACCGCCTCGCCAGCCAGCTCGGGGTTGATGTAGGGCCGGGCAGCCTCGATGGCCTGCGGCACCTTGGCGCGCGCGGGCCAACCGAGCTCGCGGGCGCACACCTGGTACATCATCTCGAGCGACGCACGCTGCACCACGCCCGTAACGCCGATGGAAATCGGGTCGTCGTCCCGTCGCGCCTTGCGCTCGATGACACGCTCTTCGGCCAGGAACGCGGTGTACTCGAGCCACTCGATGAACGGCGCGAAGCGCACGCGGACGCCGCGCTCCTCGAGCTTCTCGACGATGAAGTCGTTGGCGAACGGGTCGAGTCGCACGTAGATCTCGCCGACCAAGGAGACCGTCGGGACCTCGCGCGTCGCGCACCTGATCTCCGCGAACTGCTTCGCGGCACGCTTCAGGATGTCGCGGGCGCCCCACATGCCGGTGACCAGCTCGCCGAAGCCGTGGGCGAGGGACCCTTTGGAGGGGCGCTCCATGGCCGCGATGAGCTCGCGGCTGGCGCGCTCGTAGATCTCGTTGGCAGCTCCCTTGCAGTGCTCCACCGGGCGGACGTCGTGGAGCATCATCTGAAGCAGATCGTGCGTGCAGAACGCGACCCAGGTGCGCAGGGAGAACTGCGGGGAGGTGTCGCGGAAGTAGTCGCCGTCATCGGGCGAGAACACCCTCACGCGGTCTCCCCAGCCCGTCTGCTCCAGCGTGATCTTGTGCAGCGTGTTGTACACGCCGAACCGGCACGGGCCGCCCGCTGTAGGCATCATGTACACGAACTCCTGGTCCGTGTTCCGGTCGCGCTCGATCCGGTTGAGCAGCGCGCCGAGCGTGAGCATCATCGGCACGCACTCCTTGCCCGAGGTGTGCTTGCGCCCCGTGCGCACGTCGTCCCGCGTGCTCAACGGCAACGATTCCGCCCGGATCCCCTCGCCACGCAGCGTCGCAGCCACCATCTCCGCATTCGGTCCCATGCGGGGGATCAGCACCACGGCGCCGCGCTCGCGGGCCTGGCGCAACGTCGCGTTCTGCTTCGCAAGACGAACCATGTCCTTGCGCTCGGTCGCCGTCGACGCGCGCGATCGCAGGTCCGTGTCCACGCAGTACAGGAACGCCTCCATGCGCGTCTTGGTGCCGGCGTCGCCCGAGTGCCCGTCGGTCTCCACCACCGCGAAGGGCTTGCCCTGCATGATGTACGAGAAGAAGTGCAGCGTGAAGCTGTCCGGTCCGCACGCGTAGTTGCTGCAAAACACCGAGTACAGCCCGTCGGTCCTGCGGATCATGTCCGCCGCACGCAGGTTGCGCTGCGTGTGCGCCCAGTACTGATCCGGGAACACGGGCGTGTCCTGCGGCACCGGAAGGCAGTCGACCGGGATCGGCATCGCCCCCAGACTCCGCAGGATGCTCGGCACGTTCGAGTTGAGCACGTCGTTGTAGATCGTGTAGGGACGCCCCAGCACCGCCACCGGCACCACTCCGTGCTTCCGGCAGAACTCCAGCGCATCGCGCCCGATCTCCAGACACCGACGCTCGTAGTCGAGCTGCGCACGAACCGAGTGGACGAACGCGTCGTCGAATCGATCCGTCGCCCCCAGCGCCTCGGCCAGCTTGCGCATCGATTCCCGGAACGCCTTCCCCTCATAGCCCTGATCGTCGAATTCCAGCGTAGGACGCAGCGACTTCGGCCCGTCCTCCACCAGGCTTCCCACCAGGTCCGGCATCGCCTGGACAATCGGACACAGCGTCGAGAACTGCTCGTCCGACTGCTTCGGAAGCTCCTTGAGCATCGGCAGCAGCACGTAGTCCGACTTGCGATCCACCAGCTCGAAGGTCACGCCGTGCGCCATCTGCATCGGCGCGCAAAAGGGGATGCGTGCCCCTTCGATGCCCCGCTTGAGCACACTCCCCCCCGCGTTGCGCAGGATCGTCGTGTCGAACCCGAGCGTGCGCAGGAACGTCACGAACAGCGGCATCAGGGTCTTGAGCGCGAACTCGTCGCTCATCCCCACCACCGGTCGCCCCTTCGCCTCCGGCGCCCGTTCGATCGCCAGGTCCACCAGGGTCTCGCGCTCACGGAACGGATCGGGCGACAGGTCCGGGAGCTTCGCCCGCCCCGCGCCGCGGTCGTATAGCGAGCAGTTGCCGCCCCAGAGGAAGCGCTGCTTCACGCCGCGCACCACGGTCTGCAGACGGTCGATGCGGCACTTGTTCCCGGGGGCCCCGCACCCCTGCGTCGACTTGCACAGGAACGTCTCCTTGGACACCACCTTCGCCGTCAGGAACGCGTTCACGTCGAGCTCCGCTGCGTCGGACACGTCGTCGCGCTTCGCTTCCACACGCGCGATCGTCTCCTCGCGCACCAGCATCGCGATCCCCATCGCCCCGATGGTGCCGGGGTTCGGCGGGATCACCACGTCGCGTCCGGTCTGCCTCGCCACCGCCGCGGCCAGCGCCGGCGAGCTGAATGGCATCCCCTGGCAGAAGATCCGCTGCCCCACGCTCCGCGAGCCCTTCACCCGGTTCAGGTAGTTCTGGATCACCGAGTCGTACAAGCCCGCGATGATCGCGTCGCGCGTCATCCCCTGCGTGATCGCTTCGTCGATCACTTCCGCCATAAACACCGAGCAGTGCTGCCCCAGCGACACGCCGCTGTCCGCCCGCAACGCCAGCTCCCCGAGCTTGCGAACGTCGTCACCCACTCCCTCGAACTTCGCCCCCTGCTCCGCGATGAACGACCCCGTCCCCGCACTGCACGCCTCGTTCATCGCCGCGTCGATCACCCGCCCGCCTTCCAGCCGGATGTACTTCGCGTCCTGCCCCCCGATCTCGAAGATCGTGTCCACCTCGGGGTCGATCGACGTCGCACCGCGCGCGTGCGCGGCGATCTCGTTCATGACGAACACCCGCTCGTCGCCGTAGCAAGTGCGCAGCAGCGAGCCCACCACCTCACGCCCCGAGCCGGTCACGCCGAATCCCAGGACCTTCGCTTGCGCGAGCTCGCCCTGCAGCCAGCGATCCATCAACCGCTGCGCCGCTGTCACCGGCGCCCCCTCGGTGTTCAGATACGCCTCCCACACCGGCCTTCCCCCCGACGCGTCCACCGCCACCGCCTTCGAACCCGTCGAGCCGATGTCCAGCCCCAGATATACCGCGCTCGCCTCGCCTCCCATGCTCTCGGCCGCAAGCCGGTGCACGCGAGCCAGCGACTCCCGAAGCGACGGCACCGCCTCGAGCTGCGTCGCCGAGGTGCGCACGAAAAGCTGATCGGTCGCCGGCATCCCGCACTCGTGATCCATCGCGTGCGTCGCCGCCCCGATCGCCTCGAGCCAGGCGTCCTCCGGCTTCGACGCAGCGAGCGTCATGCCGCGCTGCTCCAGCCACTTCGCGATCGTCCTGCGCACACGCGCAGACCGCGTCACCCCACCCGTCAACACCACTTCGCGCGGCGCCAGCCTCGATCGTACCAGCGTCAACACATTCTCGCAGACCGCGTCGTACAGCCCCGCCAGGATCCGCGCCTTGTCCTCCCCCTTGTTCGCCAGATGCGTCATGTCCGTCTTCAGAATCACCGGACACCGCCCCGAGAGCGGCGACGCCTCCGCATGATCGCACAGCTCGGACGCCTCCTCCACCGTCAGCCCGAAACGCCACACAAGCTGCGAAAGGAAGTTTCCCGTCCCCTGCGAACAACGCGAGTTCTGCTGGAACCACTCCTCGCCTCGCGCCCCCAGCTCCAACACGCTGAACCCGTGGCCGCCGATCGACACCACCGTCAGCGCCGGCAGCTCCGGATGCTCCGCGCGCGCTCCGCGCCGCAGAGCCGCCTTGGTCGGCACCTTCTCCATGCGCAGAATCCGCGCCAGCCGCCCCGTCGCGGCAACTCCTGCGACCGGATGACCGCTCAGTCGCCCGAGCAACGCCCGAACCGTCGACTCCGGATCCTTGTGGTGAGCGGCCTCGTGCTGCGCCGCAATCCCCACACCGGCGCCGCGACGTTCGATCGCGACGAGCTTCACGTTCTCTGCACCGACATCAATGCCAACAAACCAAGCGCTCATGGGAGGCGGTCCATACAACATGACGCCGGTGTCAGCCAGTCTCGTGTGCGCTGCCGTCGGCGCCGACAGATGCTCGGTAAACCGGCATTCCGTTGTCAGCGCATCGGGCACCGTCGGATGACGCCAGCGTCATTATGACCCCGGCAGGAATCCAGGAACGACTGTCCAGGTGACAGCCGTGTCAGCACCCGCCACCCCGCCGCCGCCGCCGCAACACCATCCCCCCCACCC
>CAYMUE010000110.1:5741-21729 GCA_964393505.1 uncultured Polyangiaceae bacterium | reverse complement strand
GAATGGCGTAGGAGCTTCCTCGAGAAGGTGGGGGATCACGTGCGCACTCTCTCCCTCGCGGCCGAGCGGTGCTTGTCGAGCTCGCAGCCGCCGGCGGAGAGCTGACCGCCGGCGCGCGGATCGCCCCGAAGCGTTGACCATTGACCACGTTCCCCGCCCTGTGTCACCGTCTTGCCAACTTCCCTTTGGCGTTTCCGCACGATTCCTCCAGGGTGCGAGATCATGACCAGCTGCGACAGGTCCGAGCCATCGACCGACGACATCGTTCGCAAGTGTGCGCGCGAGTGGAAAGCGCGCGGGGCCAGGCCCGCTCCGACCACGAGCGAGAGCGACTACACGATGCTGTCGCTCGACGGTGATTCCTTCCTGGCGCAACGGTTGCGTCGCGCACCCACCCCGGACGAGTCCAACCTCTTCTGGGCCGAGGTCGGCGGCTGACGTCCGTTGCCTGACGCCGGCCCTCGCGGCAGATCTCCCTACGTGCACGTCGTCAGCGCGAGCCGTCGAACCGACATCCCCGCCTTCTTCATGTCGTGGATGATGAACCGGCTGCGCGCCGGCTTCGTGATGGCCCGCAATCCCCGCAACCCTGCCCACGTGCTGCGCGTGTCGCTGCGGGCCGACGACGTCGCCGCGGTCGTGTGGTGGTCGCGCGACTATGGGCCGCTGATCGAGCGCCTCGACGAGCTCGACGGTCTCGGGCTTCACGGCCTCTTCCACTTCACGTTGACCGGCTACGGTCTGCCGCTCGAGCCCGCGGGGCCCGACGTCTCCGCCGCGGCCGATCAGCTTGCGACGCTGGCCGCGCGCTACGGCCCCGATCGAATCGTGTGGCGATACGATCCCATCGTGATGGGCTCGGTCTGTTCGCGCGCCTGGCATGTCGCGCAGTTCGCCCGTCTCGCCGCCCGCCTCCAGGGCACCACCCGGGAGGCGGTAATCAGCTTCGTCGATCCGTACCCGTCCACGCGCACGGCCCTGCGCGCGATCGGCGAGCGAACGGGGGACACCTGGCTCGCACCTCCGCTCGAAGAGCGTTTGGGGCTCGCGTGCGAGCTGGTGGCCATCGGCGCCGATCACGGGATGCGGGTGCGCGCGTGTTGCGAGTCCGATCTGGTCGCGGCGGGGGCGGTGGAAGGTGCGCGGTGCATCGACCCGGAGCGCATCCGTGCGATCGCCGGTCCCGATGTGGTGCTGAAGGAGGCGCCGACGCGCAAGGGGTGCGGGTGCGTGCACGCACGGGATATCGGTGCGTATCACACGTGTCCGAGGGGATGCGCGTACTGCTACGCCAACGCGTCGCCGGAGGCGGGCAGGGCTGGGGCGCGAAACGTGGATTGCCGCGGCAACCACTTGGGCCAGGGCGATCTCGACGAGAGCCTGCCATCGCGTCGCGCGCCCCCCGGACAGCTCCCTCTGGTGGGCCTCGAGGAAGAAGTCCCGCCGCGCCGTCGTACCTGAGCCGGGGGTCGGCGCATGCGCGGACGGGTCGTGCTACGCTGACCGCTCCGAGCGGCGCCATGAACGACACAGAGCCATCGACGCAGTCGTACGAGCCGAGCGATGGCGCTCTGATCGACGGCAAGTACCGGATTGTACGGCTGTGTGGGCGAGGCGGGATGGGCGCGGTGTACGAGGCCCTGAACGTGGCCATCGGCAAGCGGGTCGCGCTCAAGTTCATCGACCCGCAGGCGGCGTCGAACCAGGACGCCGTGCAGCGGTTCCTGCGCGAGGCCCAGGCGGCGAGCGCGGCCGAGAGCCAGCACATCGTCCAGGTCTTCGACGTCGGCGAGCACCCGCGGGGGTGCCCGTACATCGTGATGGAGCTGCTCCGCGGAGAGACCCTCGCCGCGCGCATTGGAAGGCTCGGCCGCCTGCCTGTCGGAGAGGCCGTGCACGTCGCCGTCCATATGCTCCGCGGCCTGCGCTGTGCCCACGCGGTGGGCATCATCCACCGGGATCTGAAGCCCGAAAACGTGTTCCTCGTGGAGACCGAAGACGACCCCATCTTCGCAAAGCTGGTGGACTTTGGGATCTCGAAGATCCTGCGGCAGCGGGGGGAGGAGGGGCTCACGACGCTCACGCGGGAGGGGACGGTGCTCGGGACGCCGTACTACATGTCGCCGGAGCAGGCGCAGAGCACACCCGATCTGGACGGCCGCACCGATCTGTGGGCGGTGGGCGCGATCCTGTTCGAGTGCATCACGGGCGAGCGGCCCTTCACCGGACGCACGTACGAGCAGGTGATCGTATCGATCTGCACGACCGAAGCACCCGACGTGCGCGAGCGGGCGAAGTGGGTCCCGCAGCGTCTCGCCGACACGATCCGCCGCGCGCTCTCGCGCGACCGCTCCGCGCGTTTCCAGACCGCTGCGGAGTTCATCGAGGCCCTGCGCGACGCCGCCCCCGAGCTTGTCAGCGCGACGCCTCCCCTCGTCGATCCCTCCCTCGACGCCACCCTGCGCTCTCCGCCTGCGCTCTCCGGTGCGTCCACACCGCGGATCGCCCCGGGCGCAAGCGCGCGACCGCCCGAAGCCGATCCTGCGCAGGCCGACCCCCACCTCGCCTCCGGGCCGCGGTCGTGGTCGAGCGAGCGGAGCGCCCGCGAGGCGAAGGCGCCGGCGGGCTTCGCAGCATCGCCGCGTTTGCGGGTGGCCTTGATCGGTGGCGGCACGATGCTCGGGGCTTTCGTTCTGACCCTGGGGCTCATGCACCAGCGCGCCAAGGCACGACGGGAGCCCGATCAGGCCATCGTCGCGGGCGCCTCTTCGGGCGCGGTCCCGCGCCTGGTCGAGCTGCGTGTGATCGCGACCCCGGCGAGTGCGGAGATCGCGGTGGACGGCGTGGTGTCTTCGGACGGCGCGGTGCGGGGTGGGCCCGGGGCGATCCGTCGGGTGCGGGTGTCGAGCGCCGGGCATCGGCCGTGGGAGCAGACGGTGGTGCTCGACGGTTCGGCGCGTGAGCTTCGCGTGGAGCTGACCGCTGTCGCCGACGCCGGGGAAGTCGGAGTGTCGCCGCCGACGAAGATCCCCGCGCAGCCGGTGCGCACGACGGCTGCGGCCTCGGCGACCGCGACGTCGAAGCCGGTCGGTCCGTCGATCGCCCCCGGGTTGAAGCTCAAGACGGACGGTCCCTGATGCGCTGGTGGGCTTGCGCGGTGCGGGTGGCGTTGGTGTGCGGGTGCGTGGCCGGTTCGGCCTGGGCGCAGGACGGGGCGGAGCTTGCGCGCAGGCACTTCCGGAGCGGTGTCACGCTCTTCCAGGACAGCAACTTCGACGGCGCCCTGGCGGAGTTCGAGGCATCGCAGCGGGCGCTCCCATCCGCCTCCACGCTGCAGAACATCGCCCTGTGCCTGACGCGTCTGCACCGCTACGTGGAGGCGATCGAGACGCTCGATCGTCTCAAGGCCGAGCACGGCGGAGCCCTGTCGGTCGAGGACCGCAAGGCGGTAGACGACTCCATGCAGGAGCTGGCGAAGCTGGTGGGGACCCTCTCGGTGCAGCTCAAGCCGGCATCGGCGCGGGTATCCGTCGACGGACAGTGGTTGACGCCCGAGACCCTGGCGCGCCCCATCCGGCTCTCGTCCGGCGAGCACCGCATCCGTGCCGAGGCGCCCATGCACGAGGATCTCGAGCGGGTCGAGCGGATCGCCGGCGGTGAGTCTCGAAGCATTTCCATCGAGCTGAAGGCGCTCGCAGCCGATGTGACCGTGGTGGCGAGCGATCGGGAGGCGTCCATCGCGCTCGACGGCGTGTTCGTCGGAAACGGCTCGTGGACGGGCGTGCTCAATCCCGGCGATCACCTGCTGCAGGTATACAAACAGGGATATACGCAGTACGCCACGCGCTTTCCGGTGCGCGCGGGGGAGCGTCTCGAGCTGCGTCCCGCCCTCGGCCCCGCGTTGGGCGACGGGGCCACCGCGCAGGTGCCCGGCAGCGTGCCCCTCGTCCCCGTGCGCTCCGGTATCGAGCCGTTGCCCAAGGGTTGGTACGGGCTGTTCACGGCCACGACCTTGGTGCCGCTGATCCATCCCGACGGGTTCAAGTCGCGCGATGCGTGGACCGGGGGCGCGTACGGGCTGCGCTTCGGCTATCGGTTCTGGCAGAACGTCGCGTTCGAGGCGATGTTCGACGGTGGCAAGCAGGGAGTCGGGCCGGGGGACTACGCGACCGCGTCGGGGACGGCGCGCACGACCTACGAGCTGACTTCCACGCGGGTGGGAGGCAACGTGCGTCTGCTGGCGGGTGGCAGGGCCGTCCGGTTCTCGGGGGTGTTCGGCGTCGGCTCGGTGCGTCACGAGCTGTCCCTCGGCACCACGAAGGCTCAGGGGCAAGACGGCTACTTCGTGCTCGAGGCGGGGGCGCAGTTCAACGTCGGCAAGGTGTTGCTCGAAGCCGCAGCGATCGGGTTCGTGGAGGGGGTCACGGACGTCAAGGCGGACGCGACGCGGATGTACACGGAGCGCACGTTCGTTCCGCAGGTTGGTGTGGGCTTCCGCGCGGGGTGGGGGGAGTGGGGGCGCTGGTGAGGCTGCGCGTCGGGGCGTGTCTGCTATGATCGCCCCACCCATGGCCGATTCTTTCCGCAGCCGCACCCTCGCCGGGTTGCTCACCCTGAGCGCCTGCGTGTCGGTGGCGTCGATCCCCTCGGTCGCGGTGGCGAAGGGCGGGCGCTGTCCGGCGGGCATGGTGCCTATCCTGGCGGGGTTCTGCATCGACCCGTACGAGAGCGCGGTGGAGCAGAAGCAGGGGCGCAAGTGGGTGGCGCACTCGCCCTACGAGTCGGTGAAGGGCAAGCAGGTGCGCGCGGTCTCCAAGCGCGGCGTGGTCCCCCAGGCCTATATCAGTCGCAATGAGGCCGAGGATGCGTGCAAGGCATCGCGCAAGCGTCTGTGCAGCGAGCAGGAGTGGCTGACCGCCTGTCGGGGCCGCAAGCCCACGCGATGGCCCTACGGCAACGACCACAAGACGGGGTACTGCAACGACGCCGGGGCGTCGCCGTTGAACCACTACTACGGCACCTCATCGGGGGTGGATCCGACCGCCTATGGGTGGGGGCCGATGAACGACCCGCGGCTGAACCGGTTCCCTGGTTCGCTGGCGAAGACGGGTGCGTTCCGGCGGTGCACGAACGGCTTCAAGGTCTTCGACATGGTGGGGAACCTGCACGAGTGGATTGACGAAGCGCACGGGACGTTTCGGGGCGGGTACTACCTGGACACGAAGATCAACGGCGAGGGGTGCGACTACAAGACGGTGGCGCACGACGCGAGCTATCACGACTACTCGACGGGGTTTCGTTGCTGCGCGGACACGCGTTGAGGGGGAAGGGGCAGGGGGTGGAGCGGGGCATCCGCGAGGGTGACGTGCAATCCCTTGCCCGCATCGGGGTGTCGCGCTAGCACTTGGGCGGCTCCCTGACGTGCGGCGCAGCTGCTGCGCTGCCCATCCGGGCACGGACGGACCCCCGTTGAAACCCACCGCAGTCCTTCGCACGCACCCCACCGACTTCGAGGTGGAGGAGATCCCGGCCTACGTTCCCGTGGGCGAGGGGACGCACATGTTCCTGCGCGTGCGCAAGACGGGGCTGACCACCTTCGACTGCGTGCGTCTGCTGGCGCAGCGTTACGGCGTGGACCCGCGCGACGTGGGCTATGCGGGGATGAAGGATCGTCATGCGGTGACGGTGCAGTGGATCTCGCTGCCGTGGCCGATGGCGCGCGAAGACGACCCCGGCGATCCGGGCATCGCGGGCGTGGAGATCCTCGAGGCGAAGCGTCACGGCAACAAGCTGCGGACCGGTCACCTCGAGGGGAACCGCTTTCGAATCGTATTGCGAAGTATCCGTCCCCTCGACGCCGTCGCGCAGATCGAGCAGGGGCTGCGCGAGCTGGCCTCGAAGGGCGTGCCGAACGCCTTCGGGCCCCAGCGTTTCGGCCGCGACGGCTCCAACCCCGAGCGGGCGCTCGGCTGGTTGCGCGGGGAGCATCGGGGCCCGGGCGCACCCAGGGAGAAGAGGCTGCTGATCTCCTCGCTGCAGTCGCTGCTGTTCGACGACGTCCTGGAGCGTCGCGTTGCGGACGGCACGTGGGACATCGTGCTCGCGGGCGATCTGGTGCGCCGCGCGGACTCGGGCGGCCTGTTCCTGAGCGAGGATCCGTCGGTCGACGTGCCGCGCGCGCGCGCCGGCGAGATCTCGGCCACGGGGCCCATGTTCGGGGCGCGCATGCGCTGGCCTGAGGGGCGTCCCGAGCAGATCGAGCGGGAGGTCCTGGGCTCGCGGCTCGGCGACGCGTCGGTGCTCGAGCGGTTCGGCAAGCTGGGGGAGGGGGCGCGACGGGCGTTGCGCGTGGTGCCCGGGGAGCTGACCGTGGAGGCGATCGAAGGGGAGGCGGACGCGATCGCGGTGCGGTTCATGCTGCCGAAGGGGAGCTATGCGACGACGTTGATCGGGCAGGTGTGTGAGGCGCAGGACGCTTCGCGGCCCGGGTGTGGGAAGGAAACGGAAACAAGTACGGAGTCTGACCTGTTGCAGGACGCGCAGCGCGATCCCGAGTAGAGGGTCGGCACTTCCGTCAAGGAAAGCACGGCAGCGATGAACCTGGTCGAGTGGCTCAAGAGAATCATGGTCGGTTTCGGGGCGGCGTGGGTCATGTGGCTCCTGCTTGCCCTGAGCGTGGTGTCGGTGGCGATCATGCTGGAGCGCGCGTGGTTCTTCTATTCGATCCGCGACGATCTCGCGAAGCTCGCCAAGGAGCTGCGCGCGTTGCTGCGGGACGGAGACATCGACGGCGCGACGAAGCGGATGCAGGCCTCCAACAGCGCCGAGGCGGCGGTCGTCGTGGCCGGCCTGGTCGAGGCCGATCGCGGCCCCAAGGCGGCCGAAGAGGCCATGCACGGCGCTGCGGCCCTGCAGCGCATGCGCCTGGAGCGTCGCCTCGCCTACCTCGGAACCCTCGGCAACAACGCCCCCTTCATCGGCCTGTTCGGCACCGTCATCGGCGTCGTGATGGCCTTCGACGAGCTCGGCAAGCAGGCCCAGGGCCCGGTCGCGGCGGCCGCTGCCGCCATGGCGCCCCAGGCCGTCATGGCCGCCATCGCCGAGGCCCTCGTCGCCACCGCCATCGGTCTGCTCGTCGCCATCCCCGCCGTCGCCGCCAACAACTTCTTCCAGCGGCGCACCAAGCAGATCCTCGCCAACACCGACACGCTCTCGTGCGTGCTCCTCTCCTACCTGTTCGCCGTCGAAGTCGGCCAGGCTCCGCGGCCCTCGATGCCCGCCGCGCGATCCTCGGACAACGGCGCTTCCCGCAAGCCGCGCTCTTCGCGCGAACCCAGGGCAGCCGAGGAGCCGGGCAGCTGACGCCCGCACGCAGGAGGGCCAACCATGGCGGCGAGTTCGCAAGAAGAAGACGGGATGATCTCGGGGATCAACATCACCCCGATGGTCGACATCACCCTCGTGCTCCTCATCATCTTCATGGTGACTGCTAAGATCATCGTCTCGCAGTCGATGCCGCTCGATCTGCCGAAGGCTGCCAGCGGCCAGCAGATCCAGACGATCTTCTCGATCCAGCTGCGATCGAACGGCGAGACGAACGTGGACTCCAAGAAGGTGCCGGCCGACGAGTCGGTGCTGGCGCTTGCGCGTGAGGCCAAGGCGAAGAACGACGACCTGCGCGCGGTGATCCAGGCGGATCAGACGGTGACCCACGGACGCGTCATCCATGTCCTCGATCTGCTCAAGCAGGCAGGGGTCGCGAAGATCGCGTTCGGTGTCACGCCCATCGAGTCGGACAAGGCGCCCGCGCCGGCGGGCTCCAACTAGCGCGACACCATGCACGGGGCTCACGCCGAGATGACCCTCCCCTCGCCACCGAAGGCCCGCGTGGAGGCGTCGTCGCGCGCCGATCGCGACCCCTTCGCCGCCGTGCTCTCCTTCGGATCCCACGCGGCCAACGTCGGGCTCGTCATTGGCTTCGCGATCGCGACCCTCAGCCATGGTGCCTTCGGCGGGAGGGTATTGCTGGCGCCGACGGCGATGCGTGCGTGGGCGACGGACGCGATCGCGCTGGTGCACGATCATCTGTGGGCGACCTACGACGTGGAGATGCTCAAGCCTGCGGAAGCTCCGAAGCAGGAGCCTCCGAAGGTCGAGGACAAGCCGGCGGAGAAGGAGCCCGAGGCGATCCCGCAGCAGGCCGCGCCCCAGCAGGCCTACGAGCCGCCGCCTCCTGCGGCGCAGGCGGGCAAGGTCCTCACCGCCAATCCCGACCCGAGCGAGCCGATCGACATGACCGGCAACGCCTTTGTGCAGGGCGACAGCGACCAGTATATCGGCGGTGTGACCGCGGCTGCGGGCACCGGCTCGGCCGCCACCTACAACCCGTCGGCCACCACGGGCCCCACGGCCACCGGCACAGGCACCGGAGGCCCTCCACCTCCGCCCCCCAAGCCCCAGGGCCCCGATCAGTCGCGTCCTCCCGGCATCGTCGGCGGCGCCGCCTGGAGCTCCTGCGAGTTCCCACCCGAGGCCGATCAGGATCAGGTGGACTACGCGGTTGCGGTGATCGTCGTGACGGTGCGTCCCGACGGCTCGGCGCAATCTGTGCGGGTGGTGAGCGAGCCGGGGCACGGGTTCGGGCGAGCGGCCCGGATGTGTGCGTTGACGAAGCGCTACACGCCGGCGTTGGATCGCGATGGCAACCCGGTGGTGGGGACGACGCCGCCGATCAACGTGACGTTCACGCGGTGAGGCTTGCCGCAGGCCCCGGTTAGACTTTAGGGTGGGGCTCGTGACGGACCAGCACAGGATCGAGCAACTGGCCAGGGTGGCGGTGTTCGCGGGGTTGACGCCGGACGCGCTTGACCTGTTGGCGGAAATCGCGACGGAGGAGGTGCACCTGTCGGGCACGACGATCTTCCGTCAGGGGGACCCGGGCGAGAAGCTGTACGTGATCACGCAGGGGCGGGTGCGGATCAGCCGGACGGTGCCTGGCGTAGGGGAGGAAGCGCTGGCGGTGCTGGGGGAGGGGGATGTGTTCGGGGAGATGGCGTTGTTGGACGAGGCGCCGCGGTCGGCGGATGCGACGGCGCACGAGCCGTGCAAGCTCTTGTCGATCCCGCGCGACGGCTTCGAGGACCTGTTGTTCCTGCACAAGGACCTGGCCTACGAGGTGTTGTGGAACGTGATCCGGACGTTGATCCGGCGGCTGCGGGAGACGAACGACAAGCTGACGTTCCTGTCGGTGACCGGGAAATTCTGAGCAGGGTGGGGCAGGTATCACGTGGACATGCGCGGGGGGGACGCGCGCGCAGGACCGGTGCGATCCCCCTCGAAATCAAGAGGACTTCGTCATTCGAACCCACTTTTTTGACATCTCGCCACCTGTTCAGTAACCTTGTCGTGCCATGCAAGGTCTGACGCAGCGGCAGCACCAGGTCCTGGACTTCATTCGTCAATCGATCACGCAGCGCGGCTATCCGCCCACGCTTCGCGAGATCGGCGCACACATGGGGATTCGTTCGACCAACGGGGTCAACGACCATCTCCGTGCGTTGGAGCGCAAGGGGTACCTGACCCGGGAGGACATGAAGAGCCGGGCTCTTCGGCCCTGCGGGCTCGACGAATCCGAGGCGGGGGCCGCCGTCGACGACGGGGTATCGCCGGAGGGGGCGGACGTCATCGAGATCCCCGTCCTGGGGCGGGTGGCGGCGGGGGCTCCGCTCCTGGCGGAGGAGAACCTGATCGACACGGTGCACGTGGGCCGTGGGATGTTGCGGGGCGCCCAGCAGGTCTTCGGGTTGCGGGTGAAGGGCGACTCGATGATCGAGGCGGGGATCCTCAACGGCGACTACATCTTCGTGCGCAAGCAGGCCGCGGCGGACCGGGGGGACATCGTGGTGGCGCTGATCAACGACGAAGCGACCGTGAAGTACTACTACCCGGAGCGCGACTACGTGCGGTTCCAGCCGGCCAACAGCCAGATGGCCCCGATCCTGGTCCGCGCCTCGGACTTCCGGCCCACCATGATCCTCGGCGTCGTCGCCGGCGTCTTCCGCCGCGTCTGACCCCCCTCCGCCCCCCTCCGCAGTCCCAATGGACGGCCAAAGCGGATCGTCTTGTTGACGGGGACTTGCCCCCCTTGATAGCGTCGCGCGTGCCCTGTCCGGTGTTGTGTTGACCGGGTTGGGGAGCAGGATCGGCTGTCGGAGTGCAGCGGTTCGACGGGGTTCGACCCCGGAGGAGTAGCGTCGGTGAAAAGGCAACGCGTACCGGTTGTGGCGCGTGTGGTCATGGCGGCAGCCGCCGTGGTCCTGCTGTCGGGTTGTGGAGGCGCGCTGTACGCGGTGCAGGCGAGCAGCGCCACGAGCAAGCTCGAGGAAGCGAAAGAGGTCGGCGCGGAGAAGTACGCGCCGTACGAGTACTACTTCGCGCGTGAGCATCTGACGAAGGCGTCGGAGGAAGCCTCGCACGCGAACTACGGCGACGCGGTGGACCTCGCCGAGGCTGCGGAAGAGGCGGCGGACAAGGCGATCAAGCTGTCGAAGGAAGCGCACCGAGGAGCGGGCCGATGAGGGGCATTCGTGCGACGGGGACGGCGCTGCTGGTGTTGATCGCGGCGACCGGGTGCTCGCAGGGCCACGCGATCCGCGGCAAGATCGAAGGGCTTCAGAAGATCGCCGACCAGGCCGAGCGCAACGGCGCCGTCGTGTGCGCTCCCCGCGAGCTCGCGATGGCGAAGTCCCATTTGCGCTTCGCCCTCATCGAGCTCGACACCGGATCGATGAGCCGCGCGAACTACCACATGCAGATCGCGGAGCCGAACACCAAGGCCGCCTACGATCTCTCTCCCGCAGAGCGCTGCACGCAGCGCGGCTACGTGGTTTCGGCGAAGCCTGGCGATCGCGATGGCGACGGGTATCTGGATCCGGAGGACAAGTGCCCCGACGAGCCGGAGACCTGGAACGGGTTCGAGGACGAGGATGGCTGTCCCGACGATCCGGACACGGATGGTGACGGGCTCAAGGACAGCAAGGACTCGTGCGTGCTCGAGCCTGAGGACAAGGACGGGTATCTCGACGACGACGGATGTCCGGAGGTGGACAACGATCTCGACGGGATCCTGGATGGCGCGGACAAGTGCATCAACGAGCCGGAGGATCCGGATGGGTGGGAGGACACCGACGGGTGTCCGGAGCCGGACAACGACAACGATCAGGTGGTGGATCTCGATGACCAGTGCCCGAACGAGCCGGGGCCTGCGGGCGGTGATCGCCCGGGCTGCCCCAAGAAGCCCGCGCTGGCCATCGTGACCGACACCGAGATCAAGATCCTCCAGCAGATCCACTTCGAGTACGACAAGGATAAGATCCGCCCCGAGAGCTTCCCCATCGTCGATGCCGTGGCCGATCTGCTCAAGCAGAATCCCAAGATCAAGATCGAAGTCCAGGGACACACCGACAACAAGGGCAACGCCGCCTACAACATGAAGCTCTCCGATCGCCGCGCCAAGGCCGTCGCCAAGGCGCTCTCCCAGCGCGGCATCGACGCGGCTCGCCTGACCGCGAAGGGCTACGGCATGACGCGACCGGTCGTGCCCAACGACACCGAGCAGAACCGGGCGCTGAACCGTCGCGTCCAGTTCGTGCGCACTGAAGGAGACAAGTAGTGCGCCGAGCTTTCGGCCGGGATTGACAACGCTGTAGAGTGCAGGCCTGTCCTGCATCGACGAGTAGACCAAGGAGTCACGCACGTGTATCGCCGCTCCCGCTTCGCAACCCTCGCAACTTCGTCTCTGTTCGCCCTTGTGGCCGTCAGCTCGCTTGTCCGCGCAGCACCGAAGGACAACGCCGCCAAGAAGCTCGACAAGGACGCGATGGAGTCGGAGTTCCTGAACGCCAACTTCGACGGTGCAGAGAAGAAGCTCCAGGAGGCGGTCAAGACGTGCGGCGAGAAGGACTGCACGCCGAAGCTCAAGGCCACGGTCCTCATCCACCTCGGCATCATCCAGGTGAACCAGAGCAAGGCCGCCGACGCCGAGAAGTCCTTCGCCGAGGCGCTCAAGATCGACGCCTCCGTCGCGCCCGAGTCCGACTACGTCTCCCCCGAAGTGCAGAAGGCGTTCGACGCGGCCAAGGCGAAGGCGAGCGGTGCCGCTCCGGCGAAGACCTCCGACGGCGGCGAGCCGCCCGCGATGGCCGAAGGCGAGCTCAACCACGTGCCCGTTGCCGAGCAGATGGTCGACACGCCCGTGCCCCTGTGGGTCGAGGTCCCCGAGGGCATGAAGATCGGCAAGGTCATCGTCATGTATCGCCCCTTCGGCGCCGAAGAGTGGAAGAAGATCGAGCTCAAGAAGAAGAAGGGCGGCTTCGGCGGCGATATCCCCTGCGCCGACGTCGGCACCACCGGCGACCTCAAGTACTACATCAAGGGCCTCGACCCGGGCGGCGACCCCGTCGCCGAGGTCGGCAACAAGAACAAGCCCAACATCACCAAGATCAAGAACCAACTCGACGGCGAGCCGCCTCACCTGCCCGACACCGCGCCCCCGGCCAAGTGCCAGAGCAAGGGCTCCTGCCCGCCCGACTTCCCCGGCTGCCAGGAGCAGAAGTGTGGCAAGGGCGGCTGGGGCGCCACCTGCGAGAAGTCCAAGGACTGCCAGTGCAACTTCCACTGCAAGAAGGACGAAGGCAAGGACGAGGGCGTCTGCGAAGAAGGCGCCGAGGGCGGTGACGGCGGCGGTGACGAGACTCCCGACACCGTCGTGCGCCGCAAGAACTGGGTCAGCCTTTGGGTGTCCACCGACCTCGCCGTCATCTCCGGCGACGACGTCTGCTCCCCCGCCAACCAGGGCGACTCCGGCTATTCCTGCTTCCGCGCCGACAACTCCCAGTACTACGGCCAGCCCGTCCCCGGCGTCGGCAACTCCATCCGCACCGGCTTCGCCTTCTCCACCGTGCGCATCCTCGCCGGCTACGATCGCCTCTTCGGCAAGAACATCATGGCCGGTGTGCGCCTCGGCTACGCCTTCAACGGCGGCCCCACCCCGCGCGGCGCCAACGCCTTCCTCCCCATCCACGCCGAAGCCCGCGGCACCTACTGGTTCGGCAAGGACCCCACCGTCAAGCTCGGCATCCGTCCCTTCGCCTTCGCTGGCATCGGCATGGCCCAGGTCGACACCAAGGTCGAGGTCTCCGTCAAGGAGCCCGACAACTGCCAGCAGTACGCCGGCGGCTGCATGTCCCCCACGCCCGACCCCGCCAACCCCGAGCAGTGGAACCCCACCGGCCAGACCGTCCGCGCCTGGCACAAGGCCGGTCAGCAGTTCGTCGGACTCGGCGGCGGCGCCATGTACGCCTTCAACCAGCGCAGCGGCGTCGTAGTCGGCCTCAAGTACATGCTCATGTTCCCCACCACCGGCCACGTCATCGCCCCCGAAATCGGCTACGTCATGGGGTTCTAGACCCCGTCGTCCGCGGCTCCCCTCTCCCCCTCTCCATCATCGAAGGACCTCGGGCTCCCCCCATGTCCTCGACCCTCCTCTCCCTCTTCGACTCCCAGCTCCGCCAGGGCGGACATCGCCCCGCTCTGCGGTCGCGCAGAGCCGGCAGGTGGATCACCACCACCTGGAACGAGTGGAACCGCAAGAGCCGTGCGATCGCTTCAACCCTCCTCGACTCCGGGATCGAGCCCGGCGACCGCGTCGCGATCCTCTCCGCAACGCGCGAGGAGTGGGTCATGGCGGATCTCGCGATCCTCATGGCCGGCGGGGTGACGGTCCCGATCTACCCGACGCTCACTCCCGATCTGTCCGCGCGCATCCTCGAGGACTCCGGCGCGAAGGCGGTGTTCGCCGAGAGCCCTCAATCCCTGCAGAAGCTCCTGCCACCGGCCGTGCGCGACACAGCGCCCGAGCTGCGCGCGATGTTCGTGTTCGAGTGCGAGAGCACCCGCGACGTTCCGCTGCGAGACGGCCTGCGCACGCTGCGTTGCGAGGAGCTCGCTGCAGGCTCCGACGTCCCCGTCTCCGTGCTCGCCGACGTCGTCAGCCGCGGAGAGACCCTCCTCGAGGAGCGCAGCAACGTCGAGCTGCTCGACCGTCGCATCGCCGTGGTCGCGCCGCAGGACCTTGCGAGCATCGTGTACACGGCGCGCGTCGACGGCTCCTTCAAGGGGGCGATGCTCACGCACGAGAGCTTCTGTTTCGAGGCGCAGATGGCGCACAGCCTCTTCGAGCTCGACGCGCGCGACGAGCAGCTCATTTTCCTGCCGCTGGCTCACATCCTCGGCAAGGTGATGTTCGTGATGCAGCTTCGCGCGGGCGCGCCGCTGAGCTTCGCGCAGAGCATGCTGCGCGCGATCGACGACGCCGCCGACGTGAACCCCGTCTGGTTCGGAGCGGTGCCGCGGTTGTTCGAGCGGTTCCGTGACGCCGCGACGGAGCGCGCGTCCGCCGAGGGAAGGCTCCGCAAGCGCGTGTTCGATTGGGCCGTGGGCGTCGGCCTCCGTGCGGCCGAGCTGCGACGCACCGGGCAGCGCCCCGGGTCTTCCCTCGAGGTGCAGCTCCGCTATGCGGACAAGCTCGTGCTCGCGCCGCTGCGCAGCCGCTTCGGCAATCGTCTGCGCTTCGCCGTCTCGGGCGGCGCTCCCCTCTCCACCGAGCTGGCAGCGTGGTTCGAGGCGATCGGCATCACGCTCTACGAGAGCTACGGCTCGACCGAGTGCTGCGGCGGCGCGAACAGCAATCGCCTCGGTGCTCACCGGCTCGGCTGTGTGGGACCGCCGCTGCCCGGAGTGGAGAATCGGATCGATTCCGACGGCGAGATCCTCGTGCGTGGACCGAACGTGATGCGCGGCTATTGGGGAGATGCCGAGCGCACGTCGGAGGCCATCGACGGGGAAGGCTGGTTGCACACGGGGGATCTGGGGGAGATCGAGGGAGACGGCGCGCTTCGGATTACGGGGCGCAAGAGGGAGGGGATGGGCGGGCGGACAGCGTAGAATGTCGTTTCACGAACTATCGGGTGAGCGTGCGTACCTGCGGAGGAAGGGGAGCTCGCGCAGTGGCCTCGCCCCGCTCCCGCCAGCTCAGCGCTTGCGCTCCGGCACGGTGCGGCCGATCTGCTGCAACACCGACTTGAGGTCCGCCCACACGTCGCGCTTGGCGGCGTCGTTGCGCAGCAGGTACGCGGGGTGGAACGTGGGCATGACGGGGATCGAAGCGCGGTACAGCTTCCACTTGCCGCGAAGGCGCGTGATGCCCTCCGTCGTGCCGAGCAGCCCCCGCGCGGCGGTGCCGCCCAGGGCCACCATGACCTTGGGACCGACCAGCGCGATCTGCTCGTGCATGTACGCCGCGCACGCGGCCATCTCCTCGGGCTCCGGGGTGCGGTTGTCCGGCGGACGGCACTTGACCACGTTGCAGATGTAGACCTCGGAGGGGTCGTAGCCCATCGCGGTGATCATCTTGTCGAGGAGCTGACCGGCCTTGCCGACGAAGGGCACGCCCTGGGCATCTTCTTCGGCGCCCGGGCCTTCGCCGACGAACAGGATCTCCGCGCGCGGGTTGCCCCGGGCGAAGGCGATCTGCGTGCGCTTCTCGTGGAGCGGACAGGCAGTGCACGCCTGGACGCGGGCGCACAAGGCATCGAGCCGCGCGATGCGCTCCGCGGGATCGTCGGGGACCTCGAACTGCGGGGCGCGCGGTGCAGGGGCCTGCGCAGGCGCGGCGGCGGGGGCGCGCGCGGGAAGCTCGAACTTCGGCATCTCCAGCCGCTCTTCGCTCTCGCGCGCGGGTCGCACGGCGGCTTGCTTCTCCGGGGCCGCCATCGGGGGAGCTTCGGGCGAGGCAGGCAAGCCCCAGGCGCCGAGACGCTTCTGCCAGGTCACGTGCTCACGGACCGCGGCCACCAGCTCCTGCAGCTCCTCTTCGATCGGGCGCTCTTCCATCGGCGCGGATGCTACCAGGAAATGGCGACCCGGGGGG
>CAYMUE010000110.1:1996-5641 GCA_964393505.1 uncultured Polyangiaceae bacterium | reverse complement strand
GGGCTCGAGTCGCAGCCCAGGAAGCGTCGCCCCAGACGCGCGGCCACGGCGAGCGTCGTGCCGCTTCCGCACGTCGGATCGCACACGGTCGCGCCCTCCAGGCTCGAAAGGCGCACGATCCGCTCGAGGAGACGCTCCGGCTTCTGCGTCGGATACCCCGTGCCTTCGGCGCGGATCGGCGTGTTGGCCGCCATCGCCGGGATGTCGCTCCACACGCTGCCGAGACGCCGCCCCTCGTCGGCGTAGTACCGATAAGTGCGTCCCGCGATCACGCGCTCCCGATACCGGCGCCCCTGCGCATCGACCGATCGGAAGTGCATGCTCAGGCTGGTGTCGGCGTAGGGCTCGCGCAGGTCGGGGTGATCGGAGTTCCACACGATGCGGGCCTTGGGGCGCGCGGCGTACACGAGCAGCGTCTGGTGCGTGATGCTGGGGCCGCCGCGGCCGCGGGGGCCGTTGCCCGGCACCCAGATCACCTCGCTGCGGAATGTCCCGCCGCCGAAGACCCGATCGGCTACCCCTTTTGCTTCGTGTACCGAACGATAATCGAGGTGGAGCCACACCGTGCCGTCGGGCGACAGCACCTCCCGCAGCCCCGACAGCACCCTTTCCAGGAAGGTCAGGAAGCCGTCGAGCCCGCCCCAGGCATCGTGATACGCGACCGGACCCGCGCCGCGCTGCCCGCGCGTTCGCCGTTGCGAGGGCCCCATGCGCGCGGTGAAGGCGGCGCCGACATTGAACGGCGGGTCGAGGTACGCGAGGTCCACGGTGCCGCGTCCCGATTCGGCAAACGATGCGAGCCAGGTCGCGGCGTCGTCGTGCACCAGCAGGTTTCCCCGCGCGTCCATCGCGGCATCTTCCGCGCGCGGGTCGTCGGCGTGGGAAGGGGGCTCGTGACGGTTCATGGTGCGGCGGCGCCGTGGCCCGGCGACGACCCCAGCGGGGGGAGCGAATCGGGCTCGAGCTCGGTGAGGCGCTCCTCTTGATCGAACGCGGTTCTCTGTCGCACCGACGGGAGCCACGGCCACTCGGGGCCGTTGTCCTCGCAGCCCTGCACGGCCATGTCCACGCTGCAGGCGATCCGGAGGTGGAAGTGATCGTCGTGCGGCAGGGCGTTGCGCGGCTGGAGCATGACGCTCTCCGCGTGCCAGACGACCACGGGGTCTTCGCCGCGGGCGAGGGCGTATTCGGTGAGCAGGGCTTCGACGGGACGGCTCACGAACAGCCAGGTGATGCCGGGGCCCGGGGCTTCCACCAGCGCCTTGACCAGCAGCCAGTTGCGCTCGACGTCGAGCTGCACGTAGGGACCGCTCTCCTTGGGGTGGAGGGAGGCGAGGCCGTCGGGGCCGAAGCGCACGAAGCCGGGGGAGGGGATGGGCGCGCCGGAGAGCGACGACGCGTAGAAGAGCAGGTCGGCGTCGCGGCCCGTGCGATGCGACGCGTGTCCGCGCAAGCGTCCGCCGTGGCGTGCGCTCAGATCTCCCACGCGAAGGCGCGGCGAGCCGGGGCACTGGCGCTCCACCTCCGCGGCGCCGTGCAGGATCGCGTCCACCAGGACCGACGTGCCGAAGTGGTGACCGGTGGGGTTGAACCATTCGTGCGCGGGGCCGGAGCGCGGAAGCTCGACCGCGTTCGACAGCATCCCGATGTGCGGCAGCCCCACCGAGCCGTCGAACCCCGGGGTGAGCGGCGATCGCATGCGAGAGCACGAGCAGGCGAGCAGCGCGATCAGCAGGGCCGCGGGGAGTGCAGGGGAGCTACGCATCACGGGGACGACGCACGATAGCGCGGAAGGGGCGCTGACAGAAGGCCCGGGAGACAGGGCAGGGGAGGCGCTGATCAGGCGCGATCTTCCGCGCGTCGCGTCACGTAGGCGGCGATGCGGCTCTCGATCGCGTGCAGGGCGTCATCGTCGGCGAACGTCTCCGCCAGGGAGATCTTCTTGTCGCTCTCGGGGCGAAGGTATCCCTGGTCCTGCAGGGAGAGGAAGGCGTTTTCGATGGCGGAGCGGCTGAGCGATTCGCGACGCTCGATTTCGCCGGCCAGGTACATGCGGTCTCCGGTGGCGAGGGCCTTTCGGACCAGGTCCTTGATCGGGAGCGGTCCGCGCAGCAGGAACGGCAGCGTCCTGGCCGCCACCCGGTAGGCCTCCAGGAAGCTGCGGACCATCGAGGCGTACTGCACGATCCACGCGCGACCGTCGATGCCGTCGTGGCCCTCGCCGAAGCCGAGGTGATCGCCTCCGACGACCACCAGCTCGCCGCGCGCGATCATATCGTCGACGGTGGTGTCGAAGAGCTGGTCGAAGGACATGTCGGCGCGGAAGATGAACTCGTGCTTGAAGAGGCGCGAGAGGCGCTGGACGCGCTGTTGCACGACGGAGCGGGAGATGGGGGGGCCAGGGGGAGCGAGGACGGCGGCGGCGACGAGGGCGGCCGGGACGAAGTAGTGCAGGATGATGTTCTTGGAGATGTCGAGGGCGAGGCGCTTGTTCTCCGGCACCGAGTAGATGAGGTCGTCGTTGGACGCGGGAGCGGCGCGACGTCGCTTCTTCTGGCCGTGGAGGTGCTCGCCGGCAACGTGGGCCTCGAGCAGGCCTGCGGAGCGAAACATCTGGACGGCTTCGGCGACGCACGCGGGGCTGATGGCGCCGGAGGGAGTGGCGAGGGAGGCGGTCATGCGCGCGCCGAGGGCGTGCAGGACGGCGACGAGGCGTTTGACGCGGGCGACGAGCTCGGAGTGGGGCAGGCCGCGGCTGCCGTGGGTGAGCAGGGCGAGGGCGACGACGGATCCGGGGGTGGCGGCCGTGACGGCGTTGATGGATGCCATCACGCGATAGGCGACCTGTCGGGTGACCTCGCGTCGCTGCGCCGGCGTGGGAGCCGCGCCCTCGCGCACGCCGGCCTCGCGTGCGACTCTGGAGATCGGCAGGATCTCGCCGAACTGGACGTTGAGGTGGCCGTAGTGTTCGGCGAGGATCCCGACGGACTGGATGAGGCCTGCGGTGTTCTCCTTCTTCTTCTCGCCGCCGAGCAGCTCGCGGACATAGGCGCCCTCCTCGAGCACGCGCTCGTAGCCGATGCTGACGGGCACGAAGAGCACCTCGCGATAGGGCAGGCCGAGGGCGGAGTCGACGAGCATGTTGAGCAGGCCGAGCTTGGGGGGCAGCAGCTTGCCGGTGCGCGAGCGTCCGCCTTCGAGGAAGAACTCGATGGGCCATCCATCGCGCAGGAGCCTGCGCAGGTAGGCATCGACGACGGCGACGTACAGCCGGTCGCCCTTGAAGGAGCGACGGATGAAGAAGGCGCCGCCGCGGCGGAGCACGCCGCCGATGGGGAAGAACGACAGGTTGTCGCCGGCCGCGATCAGGGGGAGCTGCAGCGAGTGGCGGTGCAGCAGCCACGACAGCAGCAGGTAGTCCATGTGGCTCTTGTGGCTCGGCAGCAGCACAATCGTGCCTCGCTGCGCGGCCTCGCGGACCCGCTCGATCCCCTCCTTGTCGATCTCGATGCTCGCGTACAGCCGGTTGAGAAGGTTGTCGAGCGCCGTGGTGAGCACCCGGATCGTCTCGGGATCGGGCGAGGCCTCGAGCTCGCGCAGCGTGGCATGCGCCCGCGCCGTGAGCACGAGCCGCTCCGCCCGCCC
>CAYMUE010000110.1:0-1896 GCA_964393505.1 uncultured Polyangiaceae bacterium | reverse complement strand
GGCTGCAGCGAGGCCGGGCGCTGCGACCACACGAACACCTGGGGCACGAGCATGATGGGACGATCGATGCGCCGCTGGACGTCGAGCAGCGTGTGCAGCAGATCGTCGCCTTCCGCGGAGGCATAGCGGCGCAGGCGTCCGGAGGCCTTGTCGAGCACCGACGGCGGCCGCTTGAGGAACAGCGTGGCGGAGCCGCCGTTCTCGATGACGCGGGCCAGACGGGCGTCGGGATCCTCGCGTCGCGAGGGGCGCAGGGCCTGGGCCCAGGTCTCGCTGAACGGTTGCAGCCACCACATGCCGCGGTCGTTGGCGAAGCGCACCGGAGGCAGGCCGTGCTTGCGCGTGATGTAGTCGAGCGCGGTGTAGTCGAGGAATGACAGGTTCCGCAGCACGTACACCACCGGGCCTCGCGCCGCCGCGTCTCGCACCAGCCGAAGCCACGCATCGTCGATCTGGATGTGCTCGAGAAACCGGGCCGACGCCGCGTGCAGGACTTCCGTGGGGTCGGGCGCTTGGGTGAACGGGAAGGGCATGGCGGGCGCGAGCATGCCATGGTCGCTCACCGTGAGCGAGAGCGGGTTGCGCCGCGTGCGGGGCGAGGCTAGAGCGACGGCGCGATGACCGGACGTATGTTGCTGGGTGCTGCCGTGGTGCTTGGAGCGTGGGGATGCTGCAAGCACGAGCCGTCCGCGCTGCAGCAGCCCTCCGAGATGCCCGCCTCCGCCGAGCCCGCCCCTTCCGCAGGTCCGCCGCGCTGCGCGCAGATCGGCAAGGAGGTGATCGTCGGCGATAACGCTGCGCGCAACGACGACGAGCAGGAGCTGCTGCCGTTCGCAACGGAGATCGGTCGCGGCGTGGCCCACGAGGAAGGGTTCGCGATCGGCGCCCTGACGCGCGACGGCAAGGGGACCGCGTCGGTCGTGGCGATGGTGTCGGCCGACGGAGAGAAGTCGCGGCTCGTGCGACTCGCTGCGTCGCATGGCGATGCGGAGCCGCCCAACGTGTTCTCCGCGGGCAAGGTCGTGGGGGCCGCGGTGCTGGAGCCCGCGGGTGCGCGGCGATCGCTGCGTCTGGCGCGTGTCGATGGTCAGGCCGCGGCGTGGGGCGCGGAGCTCGAGCAGGGCAACGACGAGTCCCTTGCCTTCGACATCGTCGCGGGCGGATCGCGCGGCGTCGTGGCGTGGGACGATCTGCCGAAGGACCGCGAGGTCAGTGGCATCCACCTTTCGACCTTCGAGATGCCGTCGATGAGCAATGCCACGCAGCCGCGCGTGGTCACCCTGCCGGGCACCGACGCGGACAGCCCGAGGCTGGTGCCGCGGACCGGGGGGTACTGGCTCTTCTGGGTCGCGCGCAAGCCCGAGTCGGATCTCGCCACCCTCCCCGTGCAGCCCAACGCCGCGGGCAAGGAGCCTTCCGATCCCCCGCGCTATCGGGCCGAGGAGCTCGCGAACAAGTGGATCGAGGTGGTGCCGATCGACGAGCGCGGGGTGCTGCAAGGCAGCCCACGGCGGATCGGATCGGAGCGCGGGCACGTGCTGGTCTACGACGTCGCGGAGGGGCGTGACGGGGCAGCGATCGTGATGTGGCGTGACGACGACACGCCGAGCGGCTCGATCGGGGGGAAGCTGATGCGGGCGCTCGTGCGCATGGGCGGTGTGGATGGGCCGGACGTGATCGACGGGGAGGCGTTGGGCACGGGGGCCCCGAACCTGATGCCGGGGTGGCTAGCGATCGCGGACGCCGCGACGCCGACGCGCATCGTGCCGTTGGGACCCGACGGAGCGTTCCTGGATCGGGTCGCGTCGGAGCCGTTGCTGGGCAACGGTGAGCCGGTGGCGGCGCGAGGGGACACGCTGCTGCTCGCGCGGCCCTCGGGGCTGGCGGTGCGGCTGC
>CAYMUE010000109.1:0-21754 GCA_964393505.1 uncultured Polyangiaceae bacterium | reverse complement strand
CGACGCGATGGTTCGACGACACCTGCTCGTAGCTCTCTGCTGTGGGGGGCATAGGCGAAGTCGCCGGCCCCGTTCCCCTGTCCGAAGATATTTCCAACAGATGCCTCGACAAGCGGGGCACCGAGGGCTAAGACACGCACCTCGCCTCAGGCACGGGAGCGGCCACGTCGTTCGCTCCGCCGGCGACCTACCCGAAAGCGGACATCGTGATGGGAAGCGCAAGTGCCCGCGCCCCGCACGACAGCTCCGCAGAGAGTCTTTCCGTTCCATCATGTCATTCGAAGAGTTGAACCTGATCGCCCCTCTGCTGCGGGCGATCGCGGACGAGGGCTATGTCGTGCCCACTCCGATCCAGCAGCAGGCGATCCCCCAGGTGTTGGAAGGGCGGGATCTGCTCGGCTGCGCGCAGACGGGAACCGGCAAGACCGCCGCGTTCGCGCTGCCCATCCTGCAGCGGCTCTCTGCCACGCCGCGCGTCAAGGGACGCGCCCCGATCCGCACGCTCGTCCTCACTCCCACCCGTGAGCTCGCCGCGCAGATCGGCGAGTCGTTCGCGACCTACGGCCGGGGCCTTCATCTCTCGCACACCGTGATCTTCGGTGGCGTCGGCCAGAACCCCCAGGTGGCCGCCCTGCGACGCGGAGTCGACATCCTCATCGCAACGCCCGGACGCCTCCTCGATCTCGCCTCCCAGCGCGAGGTGGACCTGTCCCGACTCGAGGTGTTCGTGCTCGACGAGGCGGACCGCATGCTCGACATGGGGTTCCTTCCCGACGTGCGCCGCGTGCTTGCCATGCTGCCGTCGCGACGCCAGACCCTGCTGTTCTCCGCCACCATGCCCGCAGACATCGCGGAGCTCGCGGCGCGCATCCTCACCGACCCGGTGCGCGTCGCGGTCACGCCCGTCGCCTCCACCGTCGAGCTCATCGACCAGTCGGTGTTCTACGTCGCCAAGCCCGACAAGCGCGCGCTCCTCGAACACGTGCTGGGCAGGCCCGAGACCGACCGCGTGCTGGTGTTCACGCGCACCAAGCACGGCGCGAACAAGGTCGTCAAGGACCTCGAGCGCGCGCGTATCCACGCCGAAGCGATCCACGGCAACAAGTCCCAGAACGCACGCACCCGCGCGCTGGCCCAGTTCAAGGACGGCACCACGCGGGTGCTGGTCGCGACCGACATCGCCGCGCGCGGCATCGACATCGAGGGGATCTCGCACGTCGTGAACTACGATCTTCCCGAGGTACCCGAGAGCTACGTGCACCGCATCGGACGCACCGCGCGCGCGGGCGCCGCCGGCATCGCCTGGTCGTTCTGCTCCACCGAGGAGCGCGTGCTGCTGCGTGACATCGAGCGGCTCATCCGCATGCGCCTCGAGGTGCAGCAAGACGGCGGTCCCGTCCAATTGCAGCCCGAAGGGCCCCGCGAGGCCCCGCGCAACTCGTCCCGTCAGGGCGTGCCCCCGGCCAACCGTCAGGCCCCCCCGCTCCCATCCGGCGGTCGTCGCCGTTCGTGGGGTCCTTCCGGACGCCGCAGCGCCCGCCCCGCCCACGCGATGAGCAGGTAGTCCCGCAGGCAGCGTCGCCCGACGCCGCCGTCAGTGCTTCAGATTCAGGTCCGCAAGCAGCGTCTTGGACTCGTTGATGAACGGGCTCTGCGGGAACCTTCGAATGAAGTTCCGCAGCGCGTTCTTGGCGTCGTTCCAGGCCTGGATGTCCACCAGGCACTGGGCCAGCAGCCACGTCGCGTCGTCGAGGTACTCCTTGTCGGCCGACGCCTCCGACAACTGCATCAGCATGGGGATCGCATCGCGCTGACGACCGAGCTTGCGCAGCGAGTCGGCGAGGAAATAGCGCGCCGCCGAAGCGTGGGCGGCGCTGTCCTTGTACCGCAACGACTCCTCGAAGGCCTGCTGGGCCTCGTGCCAACGCCCGCCCCGCACGTGCTCCAGCCCGTTCTGGTAGGCCGCAATCGACAGATCGTTGCGCGCCTTCTCGGCCGCGTCGGAAAATACGCGGAGCTCCGTCTTCGACAGCAGGTTCTTGTCCACCGCGTCGAGCGCCTCGATGAGCTCGACGTTCTTGTTCTGCCTCATGAGCTCATAGAGCGACGCGGCACGCGCCTCGATCCGGGCCCTCTCCTCGTCGCGCTGCTGCGCCTCCTGCAGCTCCTTCTTGAGCTGCGCCACCTGCGCCCGCGTCTGCTCCGTTTGGGCGGTCACCGCGTCGATTCGCGCATCCCAGGCGAGCTTGAGCGCGATGAACACCACGATCACGAACACCACATAGGCCGTGGCGCTGTTCCAGCGCAGCCGGGTCTCGTAGCCGAGCTGGCGCTTGGCGATGCTCTTGAGATCCGCCGACAACGCGTTGGTCAGGTTGTTCGTCTTGATGATGAGTCCGCGCGACTCAATGATTTCCCGCTTGATCTCCCGCAGCTCGTCATCGAAGTCTTCCATGGCTCGCACGCAGCGGTACCCGATGGGACAAACCGCCGCAACCCCCCCGCCCCCCCCCAGAAACCGCGTTG
Organism: uncultured Polyangiaceae bacterium; assembly: GCA_964393505.1. Classification (GTDB taxonomy): domain Bacteria; phylum Myxococcota_A; class Polyangia; order Polyangiales; family Polyangiaceae; genus JACRCQ01. The sequence goes on along the minus strand of CAYMUE010000109.1, from coordinate 19,228 downwards.
CCGACCCGTACCCCCCTATGCTACCCATCGGCCGCCCATCCCGCCGACCCGTGGGCCCTTGGGCCGAGCCGAGCCCAGCCAGGGAGTTTTTCCGATGTATGACACCAGCGACATCCGCAAGGGACTCAAAGTAATCATCGACGCCCAGCCGTACTCCGTCGTCGACTTCCAGTTCGTCAAGCCCGGCAAGGGCCAGGCCTTCACGCGCACCAAGCTCAAGCACATGTCCACCGGCGCCGTGCTCGAGCGCACCTTCAAGTCCGGTGAGAAGCTCGAGCCCGCCGACGTCGAAGAGCGCTCGATGACCTTCATCTACCCCGAAGGCGAGGACTTCGTGTTCATGGACCAGGCCTCCGGCGAGCAGGTCACCATCTCCGGCGACCACCTGGGCGACTCCAAGCAGTTCCTGATCGACGGGCTGCAGGTCGATGTCGTGTTCTTCAAGGGCGAGCCGATCGACGTCACCCTGCCCGTCCACGTCGTCGTCCAGATCACGCAGAGCGATCCCGGTGTCCGCGGCGACACGGCGAGCAACGTCACCAAGCCCGCCACGCTCTCCACCGGCGCCGTGGTCCAGGTCCCCCTGTTCATCAACGAGGGCGAGTGGATCAAGGTCGATACCCGCACGGGCGAGTACATGGAGCGCGTCAACAAGCGCTGAGCCCCCGTACCTCCGAGACGAGCGCGCTGCCCTGGTCGCAAGCCGGGACGGCGCGCTTGCCTGCGCGTTGCTGGCTCACAGGGCGACGATCACCGCGCCGGAGAACGCCATCAGAATCGCCACCACGCGTCGCGGCGTCAGACGCTCCTTCAGGAAGATCGCAGCGAGGATCATGATGAAGATCGTGCTCATCTGGTTGAGCACGCTCGCCACGCTCGCGAAGGTGTACTTCATGCCGAGGATCCACAGGATCATGGCGATGTAGGCGCCGATCACGGCGGACGGCACCGAGTAGACCCAGGTGCGCCCGGGCCGGAAGCATCGCACCGTGTCCGCGCGGTGCCGCGGCATCAGCCCGTGCACCACGAGGAACGCCGCGCCCCCCGACAGACGCACCGTGGCCACCCACCAGCCGTCGGCGTGGGCGAGCACCGGCTTCGCCACGACGATCCCCACCGCCATCAGGAAGTGGGCGAAGATCCCCAGCGCGATGGCGCCCGCGATCTGTCCGCGCGTGTGTTGACGCGGCCCGCTGCTCCGCTGCCACGTTCCCAGGATGATCGCCCCGGCCATCAGGAGCACCGATAGGATCAACGATGGCCCGATGGGCTCTCCGAGGTAGAACCACGCGCACAGGATCACGAAGGGGCAGTAGAGCGCATCGACGAGCGCGGAGTTCGACGCACCGAGGCGGTTGAGGCTCGTGAAGAACATCGAGTCGGCGACGCCGATGCCGAGAGCGCCGCTCGCGAGGAGCGTGACCCAGTCGCGCCAGCCGTGCGCCTCGGGGAAGTACGGCACGCCGATGAGCGGAAGCGTGATGAGGAACAGCCCGAGCGCGATCGCGTTCTTGAAGAGGTTGAGCGCCACGGGCGTGACGCGCTCACCGCTCTTGCGGAACAGCAGGACCGCGACCGCCCAGGTCATAGCGCAGACCAGGGACAGCAGCTCGCCCGAATGAAGCAGGCCGAAGGACACGGGGCGCGGACACTACCACGACCTGCCCTTGACCGTGTGCCACCTCGAAGCAGACCTTCTTTCGTGGGGGAATCCAACCCATGACCTGCTCCGCCTGCAACGCCACGCTGGTCGTCGAATGCACCCTCCGACACGAGCGATCGCTCGGCGACAAGCTGTTCTCCGCACGACTGCGTGCGCGACGCTGCAAGGTGTGCGGCCTCACCACCCCCGATGTGTTCGACCTCGGTGCCTTCGAGCTCGCCGTCGCCCGCGTCATCGCTCACGGCGGCGAAGCCTCCCCCGATGAGCTGCGCTTCCTCCGCGGCGCCATTGGCTACGACCGCGTCGAGGCCGCCCGCGCGCTGCTCTGCAGCCCGGACGACGTCGCCTCCTGGGAGGCCGGCCACTCGCCCATCCCCGCCTTCACCTTGCGAGCGCTGCGCGACCTGGTGCTCCTGCGCACGGCCGGCGTCGCCTGGTTCCCGATCCAGGTCCAGCGAGCCCGCGACGCCGGTCCGCTCAGCCTCCCGCCGGACCCCTTGCAGCGAGACTCGGGCACCATCGAGCGCAGGCCACAACGTCGACGACCGCACCTGACGTTGCGGACCAACACGCGGTGACGGTCCCCCTCTTCCGGAGCCGCTCCCGCTCGCTCCAGGGTCGCGAGCGTCGGGCGACGAAACGCATCGGCACACGAATCATTCTGGAACGGACAGACGTCTCTCCACACGTTGTCCACAGCAACGAGCGGGATGCGAAGACCATCCAACAACCCGGGGGAGGGGCCCCCACGCGCGCAGAACTCAGTGAAACACGGAGAAAGAACGGTAGGCCGCGTTCAAGTCGTACACCCGCAGGCCCGCGCGCCCCTGGAACACCATCGCATCGCCCGCCTTCGCGCTCAACGTCGCCGTCTTGCTCAGGTCGTTCTCGAAGTCGCACGTGAGGTTCGCCCCCTGCACGATCACGCGAACCCGACGCAACGACGCACTCGGCGTCTGCGCATCCTCCGCCAGCACCGAATCGCCGATCTGCGAGACATACGTCGCCCCCGCCGTGAACTTCCACAACCCGAGCGTGTGCGAGCTCCAAGAGAACTGCACCAGACAGCCGACCCATCCGCCGTTGTTCTCCTTGTCCGCTACCAGCACCCCTCCCCACCCGCTCCCGTCGCCTTTCTGAAACACGGCCTCTGCCCCGTACGTGCCACTCAACGGCTTCTTCCACAGCGCGTTCGCTCCGCAATCCTGTCCGCACATCGTGTCGGAGGCCTTCAGCACGTCCTGCGTCGGGACGTAGGCGCCCGTCAGCTCCCATTGCGCCAGCGGCGCCTGCATCCAAGACTCGAAGTACTCAATCCCTGACAGGATCGCGTCGTTCGCCGACGCCTCGCAGGAGTTGCCCAACCCGTCGGCATCCCCGTCGGCCTGATCTCCGTTCGGCCACGACGGGCAGTTGTCGCAAGCATCGTCCACCCCGTCGCCGTCCTCATCGTGCCCGATCGGCTTGCACTCCGGAGGACCACCGCCATTGCCCGCAGCCCCGGCCTCGCCCGCGGCTCCCGCTTCACCGGCAGCACCGGCTTCGCCCGCAGCCCCGGCCTCCCCCGCCGCTCCGCCTTGCGCGCCCGCGCTCCCGGCACTTCCCGCCTCGCTCCCCGCCGCACCGGCCGCTGCTCCGGCCTGGCCCGCGCTCCCCGCGACGCCACCGTGACCCGCAGCTCCCGACGTGCCACCGGACTCGAACAGCGTCTCTCCGGAGCTCGATCCGCACGCCACCAGCGTGGCGACACTCGAAGCCAGGACGATGAGGCGGAAGGAACGGACTGCTCTCATGGCGGACTCTCCAGACGATCACCGCGGCGACGGAAGCGTCGTGGCGCGATGCTGAAGCATACCCGTCAAGGACGCGCCGCGCGACCTCCGAGGTGCACCCCGAGCCCAACCGCCTGTACGAATTCGTGAGCGGCCCCCGGCCCCGCACCGCACCTCTCACGTCGCTGGGTTCCTCTGGCTCGTCTCTGACGGCTCCGCCAGCCACGCATCGCGCACTGCAGCCGTGTCCTCCCAGTGCCACAGCCTCACGACGCGCCCCCCCTGGTCGAACGTCCACCAGTGCACCTGGTTGAGCGAGACACGCCGCCCGCTCCGCCGAACGGTGTACTCCACCTTCACGCGCGCGACGACCTGGGCCCCCGATGCCGCGTACTCCAAAGGCTCGATGCGCAGCACCTTCACGTTGTCGAGCAGCGCGCCGAAGTAGCGCGGGACCGCGTGACGCCCTCGCACGGTCGTGTGCCACGGCGCGTCCGAGTGCACGACCTCGTAGCCCCACTCGACGTTCTCGCCGATCATCTCGAGAATGCCGGGCACGTCGCCGCGCTCCATCGCCTGGTAGATGGCTTTGACCGCTTGAAGGTTGCTCTCGTGCATGATCCCCCGAACGTTGGATCTGGGGCGCACGAACCCCCGCGGCAAGAGGCGATTCCGCCCCTCGCGGCTCAGTTGGTCACAGAGACCTCCACGTCGAATAGGTCCGTCGCAGGCGCGGTGCCCGGGATGTCCCGCACCACTACCAGATGCACCCCGTCGTACGTCGCCGTCATCGGCACCGTGACGGCACTGCCCCCTGCGGCCGCGGCTCCCGTCGCAACGACTCCAACCCTCGAAGCCCCCGCGTCCGACACCCACTTGTTCGTGTCCGTGTCCCGACTCCCAGGCGTCGCGATCCACACTTGCGCCTGCAACGACGCTCCGGCCTTCGGCGTGACCTTCACCGACGCCTTCGCCCCCTTCGTCGTCGCGAACCGGAACACCCCGAGCCCGCTCGCAGCATGCACCGAGCGATCGTTCAGCGCCGACGGCGTCCCCACCTTCGGCGTCCCGAGATCGGCCGGCTGCAACGCGTGCAGCGTCGTCCCGTACGTCTCCGCAGAGATGTCTGCCACCGCACCGTTGCGCACCCGATGCAGGTACTGCCCGTCCACCGCGGCCCACGCCATCAAAGGCGAGATCGTGCTGCTCGGGAACGACGGCGAGATCGTGTCGAGCGCCGGACCGATCAGGTCGAGCGACGGTGAGAGGTACTCCTCCACCGGGCTGGTCCAGTTCGGCCCCGAGACCGTGAGCCCGGTCGAGACCAGCAAGCGCCCCGCGGCGATCTCCGCGCGCGCCCACCCCGCGTCGTCGTAGGTTCCCGACGGCATCGTCATCACCGTCAGTCCGGTCTTCGCCGTTCCCTGCGTCAGCAGCGCTGTCGCCTGCACTCGATCGTCGAGCGTGTAGGCAGGCACTTCCTTGCTCGCATGCTCCACCACCGAAAGATAGACCCGCTCGTCCTTGGCGGCGTATCGGATCGCCTTGGCATTGCCGTACTTCGAAGCGCTGCTCGCAGAGGCGAGGGGCACGAGGCCGGCGTCGAGGAGCTGGACATCCAGCGTGAGCGCGCTGTTCGCCGGCAACGACACACCCGCCGCGAACAGCTCGCCCTTCGCCAGATCCCAGCGGAGCAGCTTGGATTCCCCTGCGGCCAGGACTCCCGCTGCGCAATCGCTCGTCGAGCAGTTCGTCGACGATACCGGTGCAACGCCGAGCTCGAAGTCCAGACGATCCCCCGCCGTCAACAGGTGATCGACCACCACCAGGTGGCTCCCCGCCTCCTGTGCGGCGAACCGCGCCTGAGCGTCGTCACCCGTCGCGTACGCGACCTCCTGGCGCACCAGGGTCCCCTTGGGATCGAAGACCAGCAGCGCGCCGAACACGTCGCTGAAAGCGTGCCCCGCGGGAACACCCCGGTGGGTCACCTGACGCGCGTCGTGCACGACCAGCCCGTCGAGCCGGAAGAACTGCAGCACGCCTCCCGCCAGGCTCCCGGTCTCGGTCGCCGAAGACGATGCCAGCGCCTTCGGCGTCGGCACCCCCTTGTTCTCCACTTCGACCCGGTAGACGAAGTCGTCGCCACCGATGGGCAGCATCGCGGCGCCATACAGATTCGCCACCACGTGATCGTATTCCGAAACAAGAATCACGTAGTCGTCGTCGCGCGGCAAATACACCTCACGCGCCGAATCGGGATGGAACGGGTCCACCGCATAACGCGAGTACAGCGGCGCGCCGCTCTCGTCGCGCGTCTTGGAGATCACCACCAGCGCAGGGTGCGAGGAGCCGGGCGACGTCGCGTGAAGACGAAGCCACGTCCCCGCCTTCGCCGTGAACGTGAAGTGATCGTAATCCGGATCCACCATCCCGTCGCCGTCGAGATCCGTCGGAGTGTCCACCACCCCGCCAAGCGTCATCTTCGCGCCCGCTGCGGGCAGCTCGAACGACACCGCCCCCTGGGGATCGGCGGACTCGTCCACATCGGCCGGAGCGAGGTCGTCCTCGACGCACTTCCCGCTCTCCAGGTGCGTGCCCTCTCCGCACTCGGTCGCGTCGGGCACGCACTTGCCCTGATCGAGATGCGTGCCCTCGGCGCACGCCGTGTCGGCTGGAACGCAGGCCCCCGCATCGGGCTCGAACGCGGTTCCCTCGCCGCACGTCGGCACGGCCACGCACGCCGTGCCGTTCCAGTAGGTGTTCTCCACGCAGGCCGGCACGCAGGTCTCGCCCGACTCCTTCGTTCCTGGCGAGCACCCCTTCAGCTCGGCGCACTTCGACCCGTTCCAGTACTCCCCCTCCTCGCAATCCGGAATGCACTTGCCGTCCACGAGCACGGTGCCCGCGCCGCACGAGCCAACCGACCCCATGCACTCCCCGCCGACCTCCGTGGTGCCCGGCCCGCACTCGAGATCGTCGCCGCCGCAGCCGATGCCCGACAGTCCGATCGACACCACCCCGACCACCCGGAACAACTGCATCGCACGAGTCCTCATCGCATCCTCCTCCGATCAGTTGCCGGTCACCTGGACGTCCATGTCGAAGCTGCCGCCGTAGTTGTGCGAGTCCGCCGCAATCACGTACGTTCCGTCCTTGCCCGGAGGCACGGTGAAGACCACGTGCCGCGGGCTGCCGCTCTCGGAGGCCCCCACGCACGTTCCCTTGATGTCCTGGCAGTCCGGGAACACGTACAGCGCTGCGCTGAACTCCGTCGAGGTCATCTTCACGTCGAGCGTGTCCCCCGCCTTCAACGTCACGCTGAAGAACACATCCGGCCCGGGGGTCGCGTAGTCGGAGCACCCCGAGTGATCCACGTCATTCGTCGCCGGGGAGCTGTCCCACGAGAACGACGCGTGCCCCGAAGCATCCAGCTTGATCGGGCCCGCCTTCGCGCACGTGTCGTTGCCCGGCGCCGCAGGAACCGTCACGCTCATGTCGTAGGAATCGAGCACGGAGCCGCTTCCGTTCGAGGTCTGCACCAGCAGCACCGTCGTTCCGTCGTAGGGCGATGTGTAGTCGATCGTCACCGGATCGCTCGTGGTGCCGGTCTTCCTCTCGATGAGTCCGAGACGCGGAGAGCCCACGTCTCCGACCCACTTGTAGGACACCCATTCGAACTCCGCGCGGCCGAGGTTGAAGACCCACAGATCGGGGATCATGCTCGACAGGAGCTTGGGAGTGACCGTGATCTGCGAGTACTGATTCGCCTTGCCCGCGAATCGGTACAGGGCCATCCCTTTCGACAGGTTGTGTCCCGACACCTGCACGGGCTTGCCGACGTCCGGCGCGCCCAGATCGAAGGTGTCGTACGCCGTCATGCGCACGTCGTAGGTCGCGTTGGCGATGGGATCGCCCCCGTCCCACACGTAGTGCAGGTAGTAGCCGTCCCGGTTGATGTACGTGAACAGCGGAGTCACGAAGCCGTCCGGGAAGTTCCACGCCTGCGTGTCAATCACCGGCCCCATCGTCTCGAGGCGCGTGGTCATCAGCAGCTCCTGCGGCGCCGCCCACCCATCCGGGTGCGTCGCAAGCCCCGTGAAGAACACCATCTGCCCAGCCTTCGCCTGATAGTGCCCGATCCCCGCGTTGCGCAGCGTGTACGGAGGCATCTCCGACACCGGCTGATTCGTGTACGTGTTGCCCGCCTTGAACTCCGGCGTCGCAACCACCGTCGCCTCGACCTGATACTCCGGTATGGCGATGCCGTCCCACTCGCGAAGCCAGACGTACGCGCTGGTCTGCTTCTCCGCGAAGTAGTGCGCCATCCCCACCGCCCCGGGATTCGCCGCCGAATCCGCCAGCGCCGGCTGCATGTCGCCGTCGTAGATCGACACCTTCACGTACGCGTCGGCGCTGAACATGTACACGCCCGCGGTCAGGAAGTCCCCCTTCTTCAAGTCCCAACGCAAGAGCTGATTCCCATCGGCAGGTATCGACCCCTGCTTGCATGCGTCCCCTGCACACGTCAGCGGCTGCATCGCGAACAGCTCGAGCGAGAAGTCGTCGCGACTCCCGATCTTCATCAGGTAGTCCTGCACCACCAGGTAGTCGCCGCCCGCCACCGCCGAGAACGGCATCTCCGCCGCTGCGTACGACTGATACGCGACATGCTGGCCCAGGAATGTTCCCGTCGGCCCGAACACCATCACCGCACGGAACGCGTCGCTCTCCTTCTCCGGCGGGGGAACGCCCATCGACGAAACCCCGACGAAGGAACCGGCCGCAAGCCCCGTCGCAGAGAAGAAGTGCAGCTTTCCGCCCGACAGGTCACCCGTCTTCGTCGACGGCACCGACACCTTCTCCGGCGTGGGGACACCGAGGTTCTCCACCTCGACCGAGTAACCGAAGTCGGGGCCTCCGACCGGAATGCTCTGCACCGCCGAGAACACCGACGACAGCACGTGGGCGTAATCGGTGACCCGGATCTCGTAGGTGCCGGCGAAGGGGAGATACACCTCCCGGCTCGCACGCAGCTCGTTGGGCTCGAGCTCGTAGCGCACGTAGCGCGGCATCCCGTCCGCCCCGAGCTCCGCGGATTGGACCACGAACGCCGGGCGAAGCGCCCCCGCCGACGACGCCTCGACGCGCAGCCACGTGCCCGCCTCCGCCACGAACCGGAATCGATCCCAGTCGGGAGCACCGTACCCCTGGGGCTCGTCCACCACACCGCCCAACACGATCGACGCTCCGGACGCAGGCACCGCGAAGTCCGAGGCACCGTCGGAGTTGGTCGACTCCGTCACGTCCGGAACCGGCAGCGCCTGCGGAAGACACTTGCCGCCCTTCGCGTAGGTGCCGGGCCCGCAAAGCACCTCGGGCACGCACGCTCCGTTCTCCCACTTCGCTCCGTCTGCGCACACCCCGGCCGCGGCCACACACGCCCCGGTCTGCGGGTCCAATGCAGTGCCCTGCACGCACGCGATCAACGGCACGCACTTCTTCCCGTCCCACGCCGCCGTCGTCGCGCACTCCGGAACGCACTGCCCCCCTACGTCCTTCGTCCCGGCCGCGCACGCTCGGAGCGACACGCAGCTCGCGCCGTCCCACCGCTCGTTCTTGTCGCACGCCGGCACGCAGGTCCCGTTCTGCAGCTCCGTCCCCTCCGCGCATCCGTCGATCACCGGCACGCACTTGCCGTCGCGCTCCACAGTGAAGGCCCCGCACTCCAGCTCCGACCCGCCGCAGCCAGCAAGCGCCGCCGCCGCCAGGACTGCCGTCACGACCCCTGCCGACCATCGCGTGCACGTCATCGTGGTTCTCCCATGTCCCGCCCGAAGGCGCGGTCGGATCCTCCCGACGCGACGGGAAAATCTAGCCGATTTCGCTCCTTGTCGGCAAGCGCCGACGCACTGCGCGACGCCGTGAGCTCCCGCGGATCCTCCTCCAATCGCGGCAAGGCTCCACGCCGCGCTCGGATCCGGAGGCCATTCATGCCAAGGTCCGCACCGCACGGCCAGACACGACGCCGCTGCGGGAGATGCCTATGACCCTCCAGGAACGATTCGAAGACGCGCAGAATCGCGTGCAGAAGCTCTCCAAGCGACCGTCGAACGACGCCCTCCTCGAGCTCTACGGGCTCTTCAAGCAGGGCTCCCTGGGCGATGTCCTGGGTAAGCGTCCCGGGATGCTCGATTTCAAGGGGCGCGCCAAGTTCGACGCGTGGACTTCGCGCAAGGGGATGGTGAAGGACGCGGCCATGGAGGCCTACATCCAGGTCGTGGACAGGCTGGTCGCCGAAGACAGGAAGTAGCGCGATGTCCTTCACCCTGCAGGGACGCCTCGCGTGGCCGCACGGCGAGATCTGCACCCTCGGCATCGAGGGCTCCACGATCGCCTCGATCGTGCCCGGAGGCGACGAGGCTGCAGGGGCGCTCTGGATCACACCCGGATTCGTCGATGCCCACGGGCATCCTCCGCTGCTCGGCGACCAGCTCGCCTCCGTGGACTTGAGCGGTGCGCCCTCGTATGCGCAGGCCCTGCGCACCATCGGCGCGGCGAAAGTCCCCTCTGGATGGATCCTCGGCGGAGGGTGGGACCAGCACCGCTGGCCCGATGCGCCCCCGGGCGGGTGGCCCCTGGCCGACGACCTCGAGCGGGTCGCGGGGGGACGCCCCGCGCTGCTGCACCGCGTGGATCGTCACGCCGTGTGGGCCAGCCGCACTGCGCTGGCGTCCGCGGGGATCACGCGCGACACGCCCGATCCGCCGGCGGGTCATATTGTTCGTGACACGAACGGTCATCCGACCGGTGTGCTCGTGGATCGGGCGGCCGAGCTGCTCTCGGCGCCGCCTCCCGACGACACCGAGCGCGAGCGAAGGCTCCGCGCCGCGCTCGTGTCGCTGGCCTCCCACGGGCTCACGGGGGTCCATGAGATGGCGGCCGACGATGCGACCTGGCGGATCTACCGTCGGATGGATGACGCAGGCGAGCTGCCCGTCCGGGTGTGGGTCTGGGTGCTCGAGGGGACCGAGGTCGCAGAATCGCTGATGCGCGACGGACCGTACCGGGGCAAGCGACTTGCGGGGCGAGGGATCAAGGCGTTCGCGGACGGTGCCCTCGGCTCGCACGGGGCGCTGCTGGCAGAGCCGTACCTGGACGATCCTTCGACGCGCGGGCTGTGCCTGGCGCCCCCGCAAGCGCTCGAGAAGCTCGCGCGAAGCTGTCTGGAATCGAGCCTGCAGCTCGCGGTGCACGCGATCGGCGACGGCGCCGTGGGCAGCGCGCTCGATGCCTTCGAGGCGGCGCTGCGCGCACACGGGCGCGCCCCCGCGGCCCCGCTGCGGCTCGAGCACGCGCAGATCCTCGGCGAGGGCGACGCCCGGCGCATGGCGAGGCTCGGCGTGGTCGCGTCGATGCAACCGGTTCATGCGACCTCCGACATGCCGTGGGTCGAGGGGGTAATCGGGCCGGAGAGAGTGCGACGGGCGTATGCCTGGCGCACGGTCGTGGACGCCGGGGTATCCCTCGCGCTGGGGAGCGACTTCCCCATCGAGTCCCCCTCGCCTGCGCGCGGCGTGTGGGCTGCGGTGACCCGTCGCGCGTGGGACGGCGCACCGGGTGGGGGATGGCATCCGGAGCAACGGCTGACGCTCGCGGAGGCGGTGGCCGGGTTCACCACGGGTGCGGCATGGGCCGCGGGAGAAGCGCCGGGCACGGCCGCCATTCGCGTGGGGAGCGTGGCGGACCTGAGCGTGTGGCGTGCGGAGGGGGCACCGACTGCGCCGAGGCTGGAGCCGCAGATGACGATCGTAGGCGGCGAGCGGGTGTGAGGGATCGGCGCCCGCGGAGCCTCGCGGGATCGTGTTCGACCGCGACTCACCCCCAAGGGTCTCGCTCGCCAGGGGAGGCACAGGCTGACACAAGACACTCGCGCGACCTGAAGCGCAATCCAGCCGAATCCAGCGTGATTTGTGACGGTGATCCTCTGGCACGTGCGATGCTGGTGGGGCCACTGAACCCACAGGAGAGGACATCATGACCCGGTTGAGCCTTCGACACATTGGATACGCAGCAGCGGTGGTCGGTTCGTTGGTCGGATTCGCATGCGGGGGCTCCACCGATCCCGACCCCTCCGGTCAGGGCGGCAACGGGCAGTCGTCGAACGAAGTGCGCTCGGACAAGCCGTTCGACACGAACCCCGCGGTGGCCGACGCGGACTTCCAGGCCTTCGTGCAGGGGACGAACGCGTTCGGGTTCGACCTGTATCGGAAGCTGACGGACGCGGCGAGCGGCAACGTGTTCTACTCGCCGCTGTCGACGTCGATGGCGTTGGCGATGACGTATGCGGGAGCGGAGGGGAACACCGCGACGCAGATGGCGGCGGTGCTGCACAACACGCTTCCGCGCGAGACCTATCATCTTGCGTTCAACAAGCTCGCGGTGGAGCTCGGGTCGCGCAACATCGCCCCGCACGACACCTACGACGGCCCCAAGAGCGTGAAGATGCTCCCGGTCAACGCGAGCTGGGCGCAGAAGGGCTACCCGATCCTCGAGCCGTATCTGGACACGCTCTCCACGCGGTACGACGCGGGCCAGCACCTGCTGGACTTCAAGGCCGATCCCGAGGGCGCGAGGCTCGCCATCAACGACTGGGTCGAAGCGCACACCGAGAAGAAGATCGTGGATCTGCTCGGCCCAGGCTCGATCGACACCGACGTGCGTCTGGTGCTCACCAACGCCCTGTACTTCTATGGTTCGTGGAACGAACCATTCGATCGGAAGTCGACCGCCGACGGCGTCTTCCACGAGGCCGCGGGCGATGTGACGGTGCCGATGATGCATCACACCGGGTACTCGTCGTACGCGGAGGGGGACGGGTGGCAGGCGCTCTCGCTTCCGTACGACGGTGGCAAGGTGCGGATGGTGATGGTGTTGCCGGAGGCGGGGCGGTTCGACGAGGTCGCGGGCAAGCTCGACGCGACGTGGTTCGGCCAGACGATGGGGGCGATGACGTCGGACTCCGAGGTCCGGATGACGCTCCCGAAGTTCAAGTTCTCGTGGGGCACCGAGTCGTTCAAGGAGCCGCTCGAGGCCCTGGGGATGACGGATGCTTTCGTCTTCGGCAAGGCGGACTTCACGGGGATGGAGGCGACCGGCGAGCTGTACGTGGGCGACGTCCTGCACCAGGCCTTCGTGGGGATCGACGAGGACGGCACCGAGGCAGCGGCCGCGACGGCGGTGGTGATGAAGGCAGGCGCAGTGCCGGGTGAGCCCAAGGTCTTCACGGCCGACCGCCCGTTCCTGTTCATGATCGTCGATGACACCGGCCTCGTGCTGTTCGTCGGCGAGCTGCACGACCCCCTGGCGAGCTGACCTCCCCCTTCACCTCCCCATTTCCGGCCCCGCCGCGTCCGTGTAGTGTCCGCCCCACCGATGCTGGTCTCCTTTCGTGATCCCTGCCGAGGCGTGCGCGCCGTGGCGACCGTTGCGGCGGGCGCTGCCACCCTGCTCCTCGGGACCCCCTCACAGGCTCGTGAGTGCAACGACGCCGAGCGGCTGAGCACGTGCATCAACGCCGACTCCCTGTGGCCGCGCGCGGGGGCGTCGCGCTTCCCGTCCATCGGCGCCATTGACACCACCGCCCCGGGCCAGATCGGCTTCGGCCTGGTGACGAGCTATCTGCGACGCCCCATCGTGCTGCGGGCTGCCTCCGCCGCGTCGGGCGGTACCGAAATGCCCGCCATCGATCACCTCCTCAACACCACCTTCCTGTGGTCCTACGGGTTGACCGATCGGCTCGAGCTCGGCCTCGCCTTGCCCGCCACGCTCCACCAGACCGGCTCCGGCGTCTCCGGCGTCACCTCGTCATCGGCGACTCCCCTGCCCCGCACGGCGATCCGGGATCTGCGCTTCGGCTTCGGCTGGGCCCTGCTCCCGCGCTCGCGCACCTGGCCGTCCCGCGGGTTCGCGATCGTCGCCCGCTTCGACATGAGCGCCCCCACGGGTGAGGCCCAGTCCTTCGCGAGCGACCGCAGCGCCGTGTGGGTCCCGTCCATCGCCGCCGACTGGCGCCAAGGCCGGGTGTTCGCCGCAGCAGAGCTCGGAGGGCGCTTCCGCCGCACCTCTTCCCTCGGTGGCACTCGCCTCGGCAACCAGCTCTCCGCCGCGATTGGCTTCGGCGTCGAGATCCTCCCGCGCGAGCTGCTCTCCGCATCCCTCGAGGCCTTCGCCCTCCCCACCCTCTCGACCCAGCTCGACGTGCGTCGCAACCCGGCCACGTCAGCCATCGTCACCGAGGACGCCTCCCGAAAGCTCGTTCCCGCCGAGTGGATGGCCACCGTCCGCTCCGCACCCGTGCCCGGCGGCGACTTCTCCATCGCCCTGTCCGGCGGCACCGGTCTGCCGCTCACCGACCCCTCCTCGATCACCTCTCCCGACTACCGCTTCACGCTCGGAGTCCGCTACGCGCCGCTCGCCCGCGACACCGACGCCGACGGCGTATTGGACAGCGACGACGGCTGTCCGGAGCAGCGCGAGGATCGCGACGGATTCCAGGACGAGGACGGTTGCGTCGATGCGGACAACGACCGTGACGGCGTGGCGGACGACGTGGATCGCTGCAGGGACAAGGCGGAGGACGTCGACGGGTACAAGGACGACGATGGTTGCCCGGACCCGGACGACGACGGCGACGGGATCGCGGATGGCGACGATCAGTGTCGCAACAAGGCGGAGGACAAGGACGGGTTCGAGGACGGCGACGGCTGCCCGGACCCGGACAACGACGGCGACGGCATCCTGGACGACCAGGACAAGTGCCCCGGAGCGCCGGAGGATCCGGACGGCTACAACGACGGCGATGGGTGTCCCGATCCGGATAATGACATGGACGAGATCCTCGATGGACAGGACAGGTGTCCTTTGAGTCGAGAGGACAAGGACGGCTATCTCGACGATGACGGATGTCCGGACCCGGATAATGACGCGGACGGGATTCCCGACGGGATGGACAAGTGCCCGCTCGAGCCCGAGACGATCGACGGCAAGGACGACGCGGATGGTTGTCCGGAGGCCGGGGCGAAGGAGCTGACGGCGATCCAGGGGGCGCGCGTTACCGTGAAGGCGCCGGCCCGTTTCCTGCCCGGCAAGGCCACCCTCCCCCCGCAAATGCGCACCCAGATGGAGATGATCGCCCAGCGCGCGCGCGGAATGGTCCCCGTAGACCGCGTCATCATCGAGGCCTTCGCCGACACCCCGGGCGACACCCCCGCCAACGAGAAGCTCGCCGCCGACCGCGCCGAAGCCCTGCGTCAGATCTTCATCGCCAACGGCTTCCCGGTCGCCCTCGTCACTGCTGCGGCCGGCGACCTCGCCCAGAAGCGCCCTCCCGTCAGCCCCCAGTACGAAGTCACGGTCCAGCGCGGCAAGTACAAGTAGCCCGGCGTCAGCCCGGCTCCCCCCACCTCCGCAGCAGACTCCACGGGAACGGCCGCCAGAACGGCGTCGTGAGCGCCTCCGATGCGGCATCGATCGGGAACCACGGCGAGCCCCCCGTCGGCCGCAACACCTGGAAGCTCTGCGCAGGCATGTACCCCTGCCCCAGCAGCGCCACCTTGCGCCCGTCGTCCGCCAACGCGATGTCCAGCACAAGCACCGCATGCCCCGGATTGCCCGCCTGCACCACGAAGTCCCCGGGCGCGAGCTGCTCGACCTTCGCCTCCCCCGCCTGCTTCGCCACCGACCCGGTGTTCGCGAACATGAACACCGCGTCCATGTACTTGCGAAACGTCGCGTGATCGGTCCGCGCGGGTGCCGCCTTCACCCGCCATTCCAGCGACGCGCCTTTCGCTTGCAGGCGATCGCCTTGGGCCCATCGGGCAAAGGGGATCGGCACCCCCGCCGCAGCCCGGTACGCCATGTCCCTGCGCCCCAGCCACCACTGCCATTCCCCGTGCAGACGAATCACCGAGTCGGCGCACTGCTGCAGATCACCGGTCCCGATATCGAGCGCGGCCACCGCCGCGATGTTCGCGTGATCGGCCGGAAGCAGCACGTCGCCGCGGTAGGTGCGGACCGGAGTCCCGGGCGCGGCCAGGGGAAGCGTGCGCAGCCAGGCGCCGAAGCTCCGCTCCGGCAGCGGCGGCCTGCGGAAACCGGGCGGCGCGGGGAACCTGCGCTCCAGCGATTCGACGGGCTGCGGTCCTCGGCACGTGTCATCGGCCAGCCACGGGTAGGGAGCCGGGTCGAAGGCGGGGGCTGGCGGGGGGGCAGGGGGCTCGGGCGAGCGCGCGGCGGACACCGGGAGAGGGGGCAGGGACGACGACGCAGGCGCGGCGGACGCAGGGCTGAGAGGAACCGGCGCCGGATCGGGACCCCGGCCGCACCCAGCGGTCCAAGCCAGCAGCACCGCGATCATCCCTTGCCGGCAACCGAAGGCCATGGTCGCCATCGTAGCCCACCGGGGGCTTTCGATCCCGCCCAGATCCTTCTCCACCCCCGCGCGTATTGGCCCCAAGAGGTGACCTGATGCTAGCCCGCTGGATCGACCCCCACATCCGCACGAGCATTGCCATCGCCGTCGTCATCCTGAGCATCGCGGGCCTGGTCCTGGCCGACCGCGGAGGCCGCTCCGCTTCTCCTGGCGACGTCCTGGTGGCCGCGACGACATCCCGACCGTGGCAATCCTCGCTCCCCCAGACCACCGCCTCGATTCAGGGCCAGGGAGCCCAGGGACGCGTATCCATCAGCCACCCGCGCCTGCTCGCCTCGGGCACGCGCAACCTCTACATGGAGCTGCGCCTCGCCGCGGACCCGGCCGTCGCTTCGGCTCGCCCCCCCGTGTCGTTCGTGCTCGCAATCGACACCTCGGGGTCCATGGCCGGCCAGAAGATCCTCGACGCACGGCGTTCCGCGATTGCCCTGCTCTCCGAGATGCATCCCGATGATCTGGTGTCCGTGGTGCGCTTCTCCACCCACGCGCAGATCGTGGTCCCGCTGATGCCGGTCCGCTACGCGCGCGAGCAGGCGATCTCGCAGATCGATCGCATGTATGCCAACGGCAGCACCGACATCGCCCAGGCGCTCCGGGAGGCCGAGCGCGTGCTCGGCCCGGGTGACCTGTCGAGGCCGCGGCGCATCGTGCTGGTGACCGACGGGCGCGACACCTCGGGGGCTCCGCGGGACACGGCGTCGTTCGTGGCGCGCTCCGCCTACTCGAAGGGCATCGCAAGCTCGGCGCTGGGAATTGGTACGGACTACGACGCATCGTACCTGATGGGCGTGGCCGACGCGGGCCGGGGCAACTACGAGTACCTCGGCGATTCCTCCGCGCTCGCGCGGTTCCTGTCGCGCGAGGTGCGCGAGACCGGGTCCACCGTGGTGCAGGACGCCTCCGCGCGCATCGACCTGCCCGCGGGATGGCACGTGCGCGACGTATGGGGCGCGACCTCGGAGCGGATCGACGGGGCGGTTCGCCTTCGCTTCGGCCCCCTGTTCGCCGGCGACGAGCGTCGCGTGATCGTGGCCATCGACGCCGACGCGGGCGCGCCCGGAAGCTGGACGACGGTGCGCACGACCTACAGTTGGGTCGCAGTGGGATCCGGGGCGAGGGTGGAAGCATCGACCCCTGCGATGCGGGTCGAGACAGTGGCGAGCACCGCGGAAGCGGAGGCGTCGGTGGATGGCTCGGTGATGGCGACGGTGGCGAGCGTGACGGCTTCGAAACTCGAGAGGGAATCGGCGGAGGCTTTCGAGCGCGGGGATCGGGATCGCGCCATGGAGCTCAACCGTCAGAGCGCGGCGGCCCTCGACCGTGCGGCGGGAGCGGCGCCGGCCAAGGAGGCAGCGCGGCTCCGGGCGCAGAAGCGCGCCTACGACGAGGACGCCAAGGTGTACACTTCGAAACCCGCATCGGCTGCGCCGGCGCGGGGGATCGGTGCCCGCGAGAACCACAACGCCGCGCGAGACGTCGCGTACTGATCGGGACCCTCCATGAGAAGCTTCGCTGTCGCCCTGGTCCTTGCCGCGCTCCTCGTGGTGCAGCTTGCGGCGATGGCGGCTCCCCTGCCCGTGCTCGTCTCGGCGCCGCTGCTCGTAGCCTTGGGGATCACACCCCCCCTCGTCGTGCAACGCGGCTTCTCCTGGATCGGCGTCACCTGCGGTGCGGCCTCCGCCCTGGTCCTCGGCGCAGCCTTCTCCTCTCATCCCTCCCTCGCGGTCTTCGGGGCCACGCTGCTGTGGCTCGCACCGCGCGCATGGACGACGCGATCGGCCCGCGATCTCGGCATCGCCTCTGCTGCCGGCGTCGCGGCCGCGGGGGTCGCCGCATGGGTCGTGCCCGCCTACGCCGACGCCCCCGCTACCCTGCACGTCGCCTCGTGCGTCTTCGCCGGAGCGGGGCTCGCCATGGCTGCGTTGGCCGGACGCGCGGACGCACCCCTGCTGCATTCGCTCCGGGTCGCTGCCGTCGCCTCGGAGCCGCCGGTCCGCGGCAGGCTCGAGGAGGCGATTTCGATCGTGACCCGACGTTTCGATTCGGGAGCCTCGGAAGCCGACCGCAGGATTCCGCTGGCGCCGGCTCGTCGCCTCGCGAAGCTCGCCGACGAATGGATCGCCCTGCGCGGTCTCGACGACGGGCCCTCCAAGGCGCAGCGAGCCCGCATCGAGGAGCGAATCCAGCGCGCGGTGCTCGAGCTCTCCCCCTCTTCCGTGTCACCTGCGGCAGCGCCGACGACGGCCTCCGCTGCGGCACCCGCACCTGCGTCTGCGCCTGCGCCTGCATCCAATATCGCGGAATCACCGCCGGATGCCGCTGCGAGCTCTGCCGAGGCAGCGCAAACGGACGCGTCGCCCGCATCGACGACGGCGGCCTGAGGGTCGACGCACGCGCTGCGCCTGCTAGAACGGGCAGCAGCATGGATCGCAACACGGACGAGTGCGCACGACACTGCACCGATACCGATGACGAGGACTTCCTTCGCCGTCGTCGCTTCGATCGGCTGGGCAGGATGTTCGGAGACGACGCGATCGGCGCGCTGGCGAGCCTGCGCGTCGCCGTCTTCGGCCTGGGCGGCGTCGGGGGCTACGCGGCGGAATCGCTCGTGCGGTCCGCGGTCGGTCACCTGGTCCTAGTGGACTTCGACGACATCTGCGTGACCAACATGAACCGTCAGCTCCAGGCGGTGGAGGGGACTGTCGGTCAGCCCAAGGCCTCCGTGCTGAAGGACCGACTGGTAACGATCAACCCTGGAGCGCGCGTCGAAGCGGTGCGGAAGTTCTACAACCCTGCGCGGAGCAACGAGTTGCTGCGTCCGCCGTGGCCGGACGCGGAGCAGTTCGACTGGGTGGTGGACTGCATCGACAACTTCACCGCCAAGGCGCACCTCATCGCGACCTGCCGGCAGCGCGGGATCCCCGTGGTTTCGTCGATGGGGGCGGCAGGAAAGATCGATCCGACGAGCATCAGGATCGCGGACCTCGCCGACGCCTTCGCCTGTCCGATGGCGCGGGAGCTGCGCAAGATCCTCCGCACGCGCCACAACTACCCGTCGAGCGGCTCCATGGCGGTGACCGCGGTGTTCTCCACCGAGAAGCGCAACTGGCCTCGGGAGCTGCGCTACGACGGTGGCGGGGGGTTCCGTTGCCCGCGGGGGGTCACCTCCGAGGAGCACAGCTCCGACACGCGGGCGATCATCGACGGCACGGCGGCGTACGTGACCGGGGCGTTCGGCCTCGCCTGCGCGAGCGTAGTCGTCAATCGCGTGGCCTTGCCTTTCGTCGCCGGGGCCCCGCCCGC
>CAYMUE010000108.1:0-21761 GCA_964393505.1 uncultured Polyangiaceae bacterium | reverse complement strand
CGCGTCATTCCCGGCGCTGCCGCCGTTGCCCCCGCCTGCGCTGCCGCCGTTGCCCCCGCCTGCGCTGCCGCCGTTGCCGACCCCAGCGCTGCCGCCGTTGCCGACCCCTGCGCTGCCGCCGTTGCCGACCCCGGCGCTGCCGCCGTTGCCGACCCCGGCGCTGCCGCCGTTGCCGACCCCAGCGCCGCCACCCAGGCCGGGGGCATCGGTCGAGGCGTCGGACGGCTCGGCAGGAGCCCAGGTGTCACCGGAGTCGTCTCCGCAGGAGGGAAGCAGGAGGGAGGCGAGGATCCACGCGAGGAGGTGAGCGCTGCGCATGAATCGGAGTGTACAGGCTTCGCGGCGCGGCAGGTCGGGGATTCACCGGGGAGCGGGCGAACGGAACACGGCTGCGAGGGCAGGCTTCAGAAACCGTCCTTTGCAAGGTCCCGCGCGAGCCTCAGGTAGAACTCCCTGTGATCGAAGTCGGGGTCGGTGATGCCGGCGACCTGTCCGATTTCGTCGAGGTGATCGGCCTCGACCAGCCCGCGCCAGACACCGTGCTTCATGCTCGACACCGGCACGAGTCCGTCGTTGTCCCCGTCGGAGGCCTTGAGGATCTCATAGGCAGCCATCAGCTCCGTGTCGCACGTGTCGCCGCATTCGCCGAGCAGGATGCAGCAGTGGCCTCCCCAGGACACGTACGTGACCCGGGGATCGTCGGGGTTTTCCGCAGCAAACTGGCCTCGCATGTAGTACTCGGAGAGCGTGTAGAAGGCCGCCTGGGAATCCGATTCATGACCGGTCGCACCACCCATCAGATTGACCAGCAGGTCGACGACGCTGTCATGAGGACCTGGCACGAGCCCGACGGCAATGTCGCCGAGGAGGGTGCCGGCATGGGGGGTGCCGACGGATACGAGGGTTGCCACGACATTGCCGCGTCCGAGGCTCGATATGGCCCTTCGCGAGTCGATTCCACCCTGGCTGTGGCCGATGACGTCGAGACGCAGCGCGCGGTTCTCTGCGGCGAATTCATCGAGCTGCAGGGCGAGCTGGGCGGAGCGGACCTCCGTGCTGTTGTAAGGATCCAGGTGCGCCACCTCGACGTTGAACCCCTTCTGCGTGAGGTACTCGGGCACTCCATAGAAATACTCGTAGGGGCCGACGTTGTCGAAGCCGCACCAGCCGTGCACCAGCACGATGGGATATCGAGTCGCCTCGAGGTCGCAGCCCCCTTCGCACACCAGCGATAGATCGTACGCCGCGGGGTGGGGATCGTCGGACGCGACCGTGAGCACGAGCTCCCCCGAACGCTCCGGGGTCAGCTCGATGGAGGCGGGAGCACCGGCGGACGCCATCGCTTTCGCGAGCGGCGAGACCATCCCCGGGTCGTCGGGCCAGCCTACCTTCACCGCGAGATCGGCTGCAACGGACTTCACTTCGACGCGCAGGAGGCTCCCCTTGGCTGCGACGAAGCGCCACTGGTCAGTGTGACACGCCTTCAGGGCGATGCCGCTGCGCGTCTCGCCGACAGTGGTGATGCCCCGATCATCGACGGATCCGCTGGCGAGGCTGCACGTCTCTGCCGCGTCACTGCTGGCATCGTGCGCGTCGGCCTCGCTCGCGTCGTTGCCGGGCGCCGCGGCATCCGTCGCGCTCCCGGGGTCCGCCTCGGTGGAACCGCTCCCCCCGCACCCCGTTGCGATAGAGATCCAGAGCAGCCCTGCGAGGCGTGCGCGAAGAGAGGGCAGTCGTCTCATGCGCCGTGATGATACCTGTCCCGATCGCAACGCGGCGTGGGATCAGGAGTCTCTCTTCGGAATGGCGTGTCGGGATATGAGCGTGAACCCCGTGTGGTTCGTCACGAAATAGCAGCGGTCCTGTTATCTTCGCTGGACTTGGATCCCAGGCTTCCAGCGCGCCATGCATCGATAATCCACGCCACTTCCGGAATCCCGCGCAGCCACCGTCCGCACGCGGACTGGCGCTACCTCGCGGGTCGCACGCCGGTTCGCGACGACGCAGACTTCGTCGCTCCCAGGGCGCGCAGCGCCCTGCACACGAGCTCGTCGTCGCAGGGGCCGACGCGTCCGCCATGCGACGGCCACTCCACTTCCCGGATGGCCGTGCGGTCTCGCATGTCCGGCGCACGCCACGGGGCGGGAGCGCGACCGAAGGAGGTCTCGCGTTCGATGGGCGCGCCGGTTCCGAGGGGAATGGTGGGCAGCAGCCCCACGCGCTGCACCGGAGTGCCGTCCGGGAGCGCGTACACGAGCGTGGTCAGACGCAACACGCCGGTCCCGGCCTCGTCGTCCATGTACTCCTGCGCGCAGCCCTTTCCGTACGTGCGCGTGCCGAGCACCGCACCTCGACGATAGCTCGCCAACGCTCCGGCGATCATCTCCGCCGCGCTCGCCGTCGCGCCATCGACCAGGGCCGCCACCGGACCCTCCCAACGGTCGGTCTCCGCGGGCACGGTCGCGCGCTCGATCTCCACGGAGCCGTCGCGGCGGCGCATGGGGAACAGCGGCACGCCGGGCAGGACGAGGCCGAGGGCCGCGCGCGCACCGTCGGTCGATCCCCCGCCGTTGCCTCGCAGATCGATCACGACGCCGGCGACGCGTCCGCGGCCGCGACGGTCCGCCAGGACCGAGGCGATCTGGTCGCCGAGATCGTCGGGGACGTCGGGTATCCGCAGCAGCAGGGACTCGCCGTCGGCGTAGGGGATGGTCGTGGAGGCCACCGCCGGGGGGGGCTCGTCGCCGATCACCTGCTCCGGGGGAGCGACACGGAGTGTCGCGGTGCGGGTCTGGCCGGGACGAAGCACCACGACGTCGCGTTCAGGGGGGTCTTCGTTGGGGTCGAGGACGCCGAGCTGCTCGGCCTGCTCGACGCTGAGGCCGGCGGTCGGGATGCCAGCGATGGCGAGCACGAGATCTCCGGGCTGCAGCGGAGCGATGGGGTCCTCGTCGATCCGCAGGCCCACGGCGCTGCGACTCATCTTGTGCCACAGCCGGGTGCGCCCGCTGGCCTCGAGCTCCACCTCGTACAGCGATGTTTCCTCGTCGAGGGGCGCCCACCCGCCGTGGGGGTCGATGAGGATGACGTAGGCGCGGACCGCGGCGGCGAGCACTGCCTGGCCCCAATCGGCCGGGGCGAGGTCGGGGAAGAGCCTCGCGCGAAGGCGGTCGAGGGAGGCGCGCGCCGATTCGCCCAGGCCGGCGTCGAGCGCAGCCGCACGCATCCCGAACTCCCGTGCGAGCTCGCGCGCCGGGCGCTGCACGGGCCCCGTGGGGAAGATCGGCTCGGAGGCCGTGGTCCACGTGCTGTGGGGCTCGAAGTGGTTGCTGGCGGCATCGCTGCGCGCGGCGTCGTACAGTCCGCGCAGCTCGGTCACCCATTGGGCCAGCCGTGTCCCGGCAACCCGCGCGGCCTCGCACCCGCTCCGGTCTCCCCGCTCGAGGGTCCCGAGGATCGCGCGCGCATGCTGCTCGAATACCGCGGGCAGCGGGGCGTCGGGAGCGGCCGACCACAGGCCGTGAGGGTCGAGCCAGTCCGCGAGGGTCGCGGCGAACTCCTTGGGGTCGACCTTGCCCGGGGGTTCGACGAGCTGCAGGCGGGCCTGGGCGACGACGCGTCGCGCGGCCTCGCAGGAGAGCTGCACGGGCTGCTCGAGGGGAGGGCGGAGCTGGACGGGCTGGCGGGCCTCGCAGCGCGGGGCATCGACGGGGTGAGCGGATGCGGACGGGGGGGAGGAGGGCGGCGCGCCGAGGGGAGGATCCGGCTCGCCGACGGCGAGGCCGATCGCTCCCAGCAGGCACGCAGCGCCTATCCACCAGGCTGCCTGGCTACCCTTGCGCATCGGAGCCGAAGCATAGCATCCGCGTTCGCGCGCCGGACACTTTGCGGCCTCGATTGGCGCTCGCTTCTCCGATGTCGAGAAGGTGATCCGAAATGTTGGCAGCGGCACGATCGCTTCGGACGCAGGAGCTCCGTCGGCGCGGGGTCAGGCGACCTTGAGCTCGGCGAGACGTGCGCGGATCTTCTCGCGCGTGCGATCCTCGATCTGGCGCACGCGCTCCTTGGTCACGCCGAAGCGCGATCCGAGGGACTCGAGTGTGGCAGGGGTCTCGGCGAGCCAACGCTCCTGCGCGATCACCTGCTCGCGGGCGGGCAGCTCGGAGATCAGGCGGAGGATCACGCGATGGGTGCGCTTGCCGTCCAACGCCGAGATCACTTGCTCTTCGGGGGTCGGGTCGTTGGCTGC
Organism: uncultured Polyangiaceae bacterium; assembly: GCA_964393505.1. Taxonomy (GTDB): domain Bacteria; phylum Myxococcota_A; class Polyangia; order Polyangiales; family Polyangiaceae; genus JACRCQ01. Next base: position 17,512 of record CAYMUE010000108.1, on the reverse strand, counting down.
GAGCCGATCCTGCACCGAGCTCGCGCCGTCGTGCGGCGCGGCGTCGAAGCTCAGGTCACTCGAGGTGAGCAGGGGCATCAGGGCCTCGGCCTTGCGCACGCTCATGCCGCTCACGTCGGCGACCTTGACAGGCTCAGCCTCGAGCGTGGTTCGGTAGTAGCGCAGCGCCTTGCGCTCGCTCTTCGTGGTGCCGAGCCGGACCATGCGATAGGTCCGCAGCACGTAGTCGCGGATCTCGGCGCGGATCCAGTAGGCGGCATAGGTCACGAGGCGCACGTGCTGGTCGGGGTCGAATCGCTCGGAGGCGCGCAACAAACCGAGGCACCCCTGCTGGATGATGTCCTCGAGGGGAGCGTTCCACCGGCGGTACTCCACGGCGATGGAGACGACGAAGGGGAGGAACGAGCGGACGAGCTCGCCGCCGGCCTTGCGGTCTCCGCGTTTCCAGGCCTCGATGAGAGCCCGTTCGCGCTCTGGACTTGCCAGGCGTGATTCCTCGGGGGCGCGACTCCGCCGTCCAGCTGCGCCGGTCCAGTGCCCGTTCATGGCTGACTCCGGTGCGGTGAGGGGTTCGTTTGGGGGGGTGTGCACGGAGGATGCCGCCAGGGCTTGCTTGTCGTTCGCCGGGCAATCCATCGCACATCGGCGCACAGGAACGCCGTCGATCGGCCGCCTTTGCGCGCAACGTTGTCCGAGCGGATCGCTCCCGGGCGAAGATGTTTCGCGACCCGACACGACGGGCATGCGCCGATCAGCAGACGCCAGTATGTGGGGCGCCTACGGGGCGATGACCAGCCCCTCGCGGGCGGCTACAGGTCGATGACCAATCCCTCGCGGGCGGCTTCGCAGGCCGGGAAGATCGCTCGCGCCCGGCGCTCCTTCTCCGCCACGTCCGCGTCGTTCTGTGCGGGGTCGTGATGGAACAGCACGAGCCGCTTCACCCCTGCATCGCGCGCCAGCAGCACAGCGTGCTCGTACGTGCTGTGCCCCCACCCCGTCTTCGGCATCCCGCCCGCCTCCCCCGTGTACTCCTCCGGCAGGTACATCGCGTCGTAGATCAACACGTCGGCGTTGCGCGCCAGCCGCCGGAGCTTCGGATCCACCACCGAGTAGTGCTCCGTGTCCGTCGCGTACATCACCGCGTGGCCGTCGTACTCGATCCGATACGCGAACACGCCGTTCGGATGATTTCCCCGCACGTTGCTGATCTTGATCGGCTTGCCCTCGGACTCGAGCTCGACCACCTGCCCTTCGTACAGGTCATTGAAGCTCATGCGGGCACCCATCTCGGTCAGGTGCACCGGAAAGCTCGGGTAGTCCATCTGCCCCGCGAGCGTCTCCTCGAGCGTGCGGCTGACGTTGTTGCCGCCGTACAGGTGGAAGGTGTTGCCGCGCACGAAGGCGGGGGTGAAGTAGGGGAAGCCCTGGATGTGGTCCCAGTGCACGTGGCTGAAGAAGACGCAGGCCTCCAGGGGCATCTCGGGCAGGAGGGACTGACCGAGCAGGCGCATGCCGGTGCCGCCGTCGAGGATCACGAGCTTCTTGCCACAGCGGACCTCGACGCAGCTGGTATTGCCACCAACCTCGACCGTTTCGGGCCCGGGAACCGCACAGCTCCCGCGTACTCCCCAGAACCGGATGCGCATCCTGGTCGACTCCTCGCAGTTGCCCGCGGGTTGGTCCCGCGAGTCAGATCGTGATACGGCCCGTCTGGCCGGCTGGTCAACTAGTTCTTCTCTCGCGCGCACGCCCGCGACCGCGCCCCAGTATCCTGCCGGGTGACCCATCGTGACAAGTAACAGCGCAGCGATCGTCGTCCTCGGTGCCCGCGTCCATCCGGACGGTCAGCCGTGCAGCGCCCTGACGCGCCGGATCGAACGCGCTGCCCAGGCCTGGCATCAGGGTCTGTCCCCCGTCGTCTTGTGCTCCGGGGGCCGAAGCTGGAACGGTCACGTCGAGGCCCTCGTGATGCGCGACGCCCTGCTGCGGCTCGAGGTCCCGGCTCGCGCCGCGTGGATCGAGACCGACTCGCTGTCGACCGCGGAGAACGCTCGCATCAGCTCGCGCATCCTGCGCAGGGAAGGGGTTGGTCACGCCCTAGTGGTGTCCTGCCCCTGGCACCTGCCACGCGCCGTCGCCGACTTCCTCCTTTGCGACATGCCCGCGTCTCCCCTGCCCGCTTCGCCCGCTCCCGCTCCCCCCACCCAGCGCGCCTGGCGCCTCCTGGTCGAACGCGGCTGCGCCCTCATCGACCGCGGTCGCCTCACCTTCGGAGACCTTCGATGAGCGGTCGAACGGCCATGCTCGGTGCGCTGGTGCTCGCGGGCTGCGTGTCCGCTTGCGGCAAGGGAGCCGCTCCGTCGTCCGCCGATGCCGCCACGGCCGCCCCGTCGTCCTCCGCGTCTGCGTCGCCGTCGCGTGTCGCCGCGCTTCGACGCGCCGAGCTGCAGCGGAATCCCGCCGCGGTGACCGACGACGACCTGGCCTCGCCTGCGATCGAGGTGCGTCGCGCCGCGAGCCGGGCGGTGGCGCGCGCCGAGGATCCGAGGCAGGTCGATCGCCTGCTGCCGCTGCTCGCTGATTCGGATCACGAAGTACTTTCGTGGGCGGCCTTCGGTCTTGGCGGAACGTGCCAGGCGAATCGTGATCGGATCGTGCGTGCGCTGGTGGCGCGCTCCCTGTCCCTCGCGCTCGAAGCGCCGACGCCGCCGGCGTCGCTCGACCCCTGGTTCGCGATCGCGCGGGCGTTGGGGGCGTGCGGCACGCAGGAAGCGGAGCGGTCGCTCGATGCGTGGCTCGAGCTGGATCGTGCGCGCGCCGGGTCGGCCGCGTTCGGGCTCGGAGACATCGCGACGCGTCACAAGCGGTTGGAGGAGGAATCCGCCGCGCAGCTTTTGCGCGCGGCTTCGGGCGATGCCGCTCGCGATCCCCTCGACGAAGCGTTCTTTCCTTTCGGACGCCTGCGAATCCAGCCTCCGCGCGCCGTGGAGCAGGAGCTGCAAATCGCTCGCGCGCGTCTCGACCACGCAGCCGCCGCGCGGGTCTTCGTTGTGCGCACGCTGGCTCGTCTCGGAGACGAAGCCGTGGACGATCTGGCTCGCGTGCTCACGACACCCGCCTCGTTCTCGGTCGCGGACCGCGCCGAAGCGGCACGCGGGCTGGCGTCGGGGACGGGACGCGCTTCGCAGGCGGCGCTGCTGCGCGCTGTCGTGCAGCTCGCACCCGGAAGCGATCCGGTCGCGCTCACGGCGCTGACCGGGGCATCGTTCCACCCGCTCGTGGTCGCGCTCGACGGTCTGGAGCCTGTGACGGTTGCGCAAGGGGCGCCGCTGCGCCCGATGGCGGAGCTGGCGGTTCCGCCGGGCGCACCGCCGACCCTGGCGCGGCGCGTCGCGGTGCTGCGGTGCGGAGCTGCGAAGGCACTCGCAGGCTCGAACCCGGAAGATCCGCGTCTCGTGGCGTGCGATCCTGCCCACGGGCTCACCGGTGCGCTCGCGCGGATCGCCGTGTTGAATCGCACGAAGCTCTCTGGCGCGCGGCTCGCCGCATGGCGCGCGATGCTCGACGACAAGCAGCCGGTGCGGGTGCGCGAGGCAGCGCTGCGGCTGCTGGCGACGCACCCCGAGGTCACGGATCCGGCGGGAATCCTCGCGGCCGCCCTCGAGTCGCCCCACGCCGCCCTCGTTGCTTCGGCTGCCGAAGTAATTGCCCAGGCTCCCGATACCGCCGGGACACCGTCTCGCGGCAAGAAGACCGAAGGTCGCCCAGACCCCGATCCCCGCGTCGTGCAGGCGATCGCCGCTGCGCTCGACAAGCAGCGCCCGCCCGATGACATCGAAGTCGTCGCGGCGCTGGCAAAGGCCGCAGGGGTGGTCCGCGCTGCAGCCGCGCACAAGGCCCTGGAGGCGTTGTGCGTGTCGCACCAGCCCACGCTCCGTGCGGCCGCGGCCGCGGCGTTGGCGTCCATCGACGACAAGAAGACGGTGTGCGAGCCCGACGGCAAGGTGGCTGCGCCGGTCGCAGAGGAGCTGTCGCGTCTGATCGGCGCTCCGGTCCGATTCGAGGTCAAGACCGACGCCGGCGTTGCGACGATCACGCTCGATCCGTCGCTGGCTCCGGTGGCGGCCACGCGCATCGCGGAGCTTGCGGGCAAGGGGTTCTTCGACAAGAACGTGGTGCACCGCGTGGTGCCGGGGTTCGTCGTGCAGTTCGGCGATCCGGGGGGAGACGGCTGGGGCGGGTCGGGACAGTCTCCGCTGCGGTGCGAGACCTCGCCGGTCTCCTTTACGACCGGGACTGTCGGGATGGCGTTGGGGGGACGCGACACCGGGTCGAGCCAGGTGTTCGTGACTCTCGCGCCGGCTCCGCACCTCGACGGTCACTACGCCGTGATTGGCAAGGCCGAAGGTCCGTGGGACGCGATCGCGGAGGGGGATATGATCGAGAGCGTCAGGCGCGTCAATCGGTGACAGAGGCAACAGCGACGCAGATCATCCGTCGCTTGCAGCGACGATGGGTGTGTTTCGATTCCGGATCCCCGCTCCGGGCGCCCACACCTCGATGTCGTCCGTGCAGAGCGTCGGGCACGCGTCGCTGCTCGCATGGCCCCCGACGCCCCGGTACGTGTCACACGCCGTCGGCTTGAATCCGTCGGACGGCGTCGTGATCCCTCCGCGCACCTCTCGTGGCTGCGGGACAGCTAATTTGCGGTGGCGGACGGAGGGGGCTCGGTGCAGGCGGTGAATCCGATTCCCGTGCAGGATCCCATGAAGAACAGCATGGCGAAGCAGAGCCACAAGGCCACGCGCCAGTCGATGCGGTGCAATCCGTCGTAGAGCCCTTGCAGCGCTCCTGCGGCCTGCAGCTCCGCCTCGAGCGGCGCGAGCTTCTGCAGTAGCTCGGGCTCCTGTCGCTTGAGCTTGGACTTCTTGCGGATCGAGAGGATCGCCGCAGGGATCAGGCAGAAGGGGAACAGCACCAGGAAGCTGACGGCAAACAGCATCGCAGCCCCACCGGGGACTTCCTGGTGGGGAAACTTCCTCCGGTAGTCCATTCGGCTGGACCAATCCATCGTGCTGGGCTGCGCCCGGACACCGTCACAGAGCACGGCGTGCTTCGAGGTCCTGTTGCCACCTCCGCTCGAGGACGACCAGGAGTGATAGGTGAGCGGAGGCCTGCAGTCGTCGCACACCCGAGGGCAGACGATCGGCGCCAGGGAGCCGAGCAGGGGGCCGTCGCCCGTCGAGCACCCCTCGATCATCGCCACGAAGCTCAGAAGGAAGCAGAGGATCGGAGTGCGAACGAGCATCCCGGGGAAGATGAGGGATGTCGAGTTGGCGCGATTGACCTGGCCGCGGACCTTCCTGGCCTGCTGCTTCAGCGGCTCCAGGCGGGTGCGGGGGGCGAGCCCCTCGGCGCGGGCCAGATCGAGCAGCGCTGCCGCGGGGATCGGAGGGATCTTCGGGGCAGTGCTGCCTTTCGCCTGCCCGCTGCCCGCGATCGCCCGACTCCAGAGGACCTTCGCCTTGTCGAGCTGGCTCAGCAGCTCATAGGCGTGAATCCGGGCCAGGCTCGAGTGTCCCAGGAACGCCTTCGCCCACGGCATCGCGTCGGGCTCCGGTCCCACCAGCGTGAGCGTTCCCGCCGCATCGCCACGCGCCAGCCGCACACGCGCATTCGCGTATCGCAACGCGGAGTCGAGCTCGAGGACCTCCGGCGCCGGATCGCACTCCGAGAGAAACTCCGCCGCATCGTCGGGCTTCCCCGCCCGGACCGCGGCCCTCGCGAGCACCGTTCGCGCCAGCAACCGGTGCCCGGGATCCGACAACAAGTCGAGCGCGGTCTCCATCCGCGCCTGCGCCACGTCGTCGCGCCCGGCGCTCTGCAGTTGCCGAACCATCTGCGCCGCGATCCAGAGCAGCACCCGCTGTTGCTCGATCCCCGCGTTGGCCGATGCCTTGGCCGAAGGCCACAGACGCTCGAGGACGTCGAGGTGATCGGCGATCCAGGGCTGCTGCCCCGCCGTCATGAGCGCAGGGGGAAACGCCTCGAGATCGAAGACATGCCCCGGAACGGCGTGGTCCTGCTGCGCCTTGAGCCGCGCGAGACGCGCGATCTCCTCCGCGGGAGAGGGGGCCTGCCGGAAGTCGTTGGGGCGCGCGCCGATCGAGTTGGACGCGCCGCAGTACCTGCAGGTTACCTGCGTTTGAGAGCGTGCGCCGATGGGCGCCCCGCACCGCGCGCACTCGACGACCCGGGAGTCCGCCTGGCTCATGGCGGGAGCATACTCGTGGATCGCCACGGGAATCCATTGCACCGCGCTGCCTCTTTCGATCTGACCGGCGAGGCCGCGGGCCCCGAGCGCGGACGGAAGTCCGTCGAGATCGTCGATCGGTGACGTGCGCTGTCGCAATGCCTTACCATGAGCCGCATGCTGGCTCCCGTTGAGCAGGTCACCCAGGGCACGCTGCGAACCACCGCCGGGCAGAGCCTGCCCCTCGATCACACCGATGTGACCGCGCGCATCCGCGGTCCGGTGGCCGAGGTCGAGCTGCGACAGACCTTCCGCAACGACACGGGCGGGCCCATCGAGGCGGTGTACCTGTTCCCCCTGCCGCACGAAGCCTCGGTCTACCGGATGCAATTCCGGATCGGGGACCGCGTCGTGAAAGCCTCGATCAAGGAGAAGGAAGAAGCCAAACGCACCTACGACAAGGCACGCAGCGAGGGCAGAGCCGCCACGCTCCTCGAGCAGGACCGGCCCAACCTGTTCACGCTGTCGGTGGCCAACATCGCACCCGGTGCGACGATCGAAGTTGAGTTGGCGTACCAGGAGCTGGTCGAGTTCGACGACGGCCAGTGGCGGTTCGTGTTCCCGATGGTGGCGTCGGAACGGCATCACGGCGGAACGCCGATCGCGGAGACGAAGACCGAGGCCGGACCAGCCACAAGCCAGGTCCCCGACGCCGCACGCATTCGCCCGCCCCGCGCGGCCACCGGCAAGCGCGCCCCCGACGTCTCGCTCAGCATCGAGCTGCGGCCCGAGCTGCACATCGACCCGCCGTCGTCGCCGTCCCACACCGTTTCCGTGAGCGAAACCTCCGACGGAGCGTTCCGGATCGAGCTCAGCCCGTCCGATTCGCTGCCCAACCGGGACTTCGTGATCGCGTGGCGTTCGCGAGAAGACGGCGTGCGGCCGCGCGTGTGGTTCGAGCGCGCGGAGGGCAAGCCCGGGACGTTCCTGCTCGTGGTGACACCGCCGGTGCGGGAGCTCGACGAGCTGCCGCGGTTCGGCCCCGAGGGGCTGCCGATCCAGTGCGGCAACTGCGGCGCTCCGCTGCAGAACCCGCGCGCCCTGCACGACGTGCCCGGCATCGGCGAGGCTTGGGAGTGCAGGTACTGCGGCGCGGTCATCGCCGCCGTGCGCCCCGCCGACAAGCCCCGGCCCGTGCCCCGTGACGTCGTGCTGCTGATCGATCGATCCGCCTCGATGCGATCGGCCAGCCTGCAGCAGGCACGTGTCGTCACACGAACGATCATCGAGCACCTAGCGCCTGGCGACGCCGTGCACGCGATCGCCTTCGATCACGATCGGATCCACGCGGGCGACGACCCCGCGGGATGGATCGCCGTGGGCCCCGACACCCGCGCCCAGGCCGACGCGTTCCTCGACAGCTTCCTTGCCGGGCTCACCCCTCGCGGGGGCACCGAGCTCGAGGAGGCGTTGGAGTGCGCGGCCAGGATCCCCGCCCGGCCCGGTCGAACGCGCATCGTCGTGCTGCTCACCGACGGCGCCGTCGGCAACGAAGGGCGACTGCAGCGCAGGGCGCGGGAGCTTCTGGGATCGTCGCGGCTGTTCGTTCTCGGGCTCGGTCCTGCGGTCAACCGCTTCCTGGTGGCGCGCCTCGCGCGCGCCGGCGGCGGCGCAAGCGACGTGATCGTGCCCGGCGAAGACCCGTCGGTCGTGACGGCGCGATTCGCACGACGCGTGCGGCACGGCGGTCCGGTGCTCGGGGAGCTGCGGCTCGCGTGGGATGACGCGATGCCGGCGGACGTGTATCCGAGCCCGATTCCCGACCTGTTCGGCGGACAGCCGGTACGGCTGCTGGGCCGTTACGTGGGCGAGGGGCCAACGCGTCTCGCGCTGAGCGGCACCACGCCGGCCGGGCTCCCCTTCCGTCAGCAGATCGACGTCACGCTGCCGGTCCGCTCGGAGCAGGTTCCGGGGCTCGAGCGCCTCTGGGCCCGGCACCGCATCGAATCGCGCCTCGAGCGGCTCGCGCAGGAGCCGGGCGAGCAGGGCGACATCCGCCTCGAGGTGATCGGACTCGCGCTCAAGCACTCTCTCATGAGTCCGTATACCTCGCTGGTGGCCGAAGACAGCGAGAGGTCGGTGGACGGTCCGGCGAAGCGCGTCGAGGTGGAGCTGCAGGAGCCCGCGCGGTCCTTCGAGTCGTCGGAGGCCGGGCAAGCGACCGAGGACGCCGCGCCGTGCGCGCCCGCAGGCGCCCCCGTTGGAATCCCTCGCTCGATGCCACGCGCTGCGATGCCGCCGCCCCCCGCGCCTTGCCCGCCCGCGCGGGCCCATGCCTGCCCCGCCCCGCCTCCTGCGACTGCCGCCTTCGGCGCGAGCGCTGCCTTCGTTCCCATGAAGCCCGGCGGGATTTTCGGCGGCGTGGTCGATGCCGTCCGGGATGCGCTCGGCGGCAAGTCGCAGCAGCGGCACAAGGCTCCGGTGCGACACGCCGACACCGAGGACTACGCGGCCGACGTCCTCGCGAAGGTGCGAACGCGCGCGATCGGGGAGCTCGATCTGGTGTTCCTCGTGGACGAGACGGGGAGCATGGGGGAGTACATCGAGGAGGTGAAGGAGCGGCTGCTGGAGCTGGTCGAGGCTCTGCGCGCGGCGCCGTTGTGTCGCAGTCTGCGGGTGGGGCTGGTGACCTATCGGGATCACCCGCCGCAGGACTCGACGTTCGTGAGCCGCGTGGTGCCGCTCACGGACGACATCGCCGCGGTGCAGCGCGGAGTGGAGAGCATGGCGGCAGCGGGGGGCGGTGACGGACCGGAGGCGGTGACCGACGGCTTGTACGACGTGGTGCGGCTGTCATGGCGTGAGCGTGCGGCGCGGGTGGTGGTCTGGGTGGGCGACGCGCCGCCGCACGGGGTGGAGCCCACGAACGACGGATTCCCGCAGGGGTGCCCGTGCGGCCATCATTGGTATGCACAGGCGGAGAGCTGTCGCGAGATGGGAATCGTCATCCACGCAGTGGGCTGCCTCCCCATGCTGCAGCATTACTTCGGCGCCGAGGAGGTATTCCGCACCGTGGCTCGCACCACGCGCGGTCTGTATCTCCCCTTGAAGCGCGCGAAGCTGCTGATCCCCCTGGTGGCCGGAGTCGCCGAGACCGAGCTCGACAAGCAGCGCATCGAGGAGGAGATCGCGGATATCGTCGCGGCCTGGCAGGAGCCGCTGCGACAGGCGGAGGAAGGGGAACGAATACGCTTCATCGCCGAGATGCTTCGGGCGAACAACGTGCGGCCGCGCTCGATGCATTGGAATCCACAGGCGCCGTCCGAGGCCTCGCTGCGGTTCCGCGAGGTGACCGAAAACGATGTCGAGGAGGGGCTGGATCGGCTGCGCAGAGGGCGGAGGGTGGAGGTGTAGAGGGCAGTCCTGCGGGCCAGCCTCACTCCTCGCCGAGCAGGCTCGCGTACTCTTCGAGCTCCGAGTCGAGCAGCTCCGAGACGCCCAGCTCCACCGTGGGCGTCTCGGCACAGGCGTCGATCTCGGTGTCGATGCCCGAGTCCACGAACTCGAGGAACGCCTGCACGCGACACGGGTCGAGGTCGAGGAACTTAAGGTGCACGCCCGGTCGGGAGCGGTCCGAGGAGAGCGCCTCGACGACGCCTTCGAGCAGGAATGTGGCGACGTGATTCGGGTGGGTGATGTGCACAAACACGACATTGCCTGGGGAGAGGGCGTCGTCGCACGCGACGAGCATCCGCCCCGAAGGCAGATCGCGCGCGTGAATGGCGCGCAGCGAATCGAGGTCCGGCGCGGCGACCTTGAGCACGGCGGCATGACGCAGGAACCTGCGTCGCAATGACGAGGGCATCCGCTCGGGGAGGCCTGGGACCTCGCGGGGGGCGCCGCCGGAGCGCTCGACGCTTCGGATGTACTGGTCCCACACCGCGCGGGTCTGGGGGTCGACCGCGTAGAACTGGATGCCGACGCCGCGAGCGTGTCCATGGGCGTTGCCCTCGGCCACGACGTGGACGACCATGCCGTGGAACGAGAGCTTCTTGTCGCTGGACGGGGGTTGGACCTGGAGCTGGACGAGCTGCCGTGTCGCAGGCGCGAGCTCGGTGCAGACGAACACGCCACCGAAGCCGGCGTCGAAGATCTCGGCCTTGCAGGATCTCCGGCCCACGCTGAGGTCGGCCGGCACGCGGACGGCGTATCGGACGGCTCTTCTTCTCTGCGACGGCTGCATCTTCGGTGCGTTCCCCGGGCCCGTGGGTGAGGGGCGGCGCAGTCTGCCGGCGAGGTGATGTCGCGGTCAAGCGGGATTGTGATTCGCTGCGCGAACGGGCGTCTGGAGGGGCCGAGCGACCACGAGCCCGAGGCAACGGAAGCGCCAGGCGGAGGCGGATTCAGGACCCGCGCGCGGAGCGCGGCGCGCGCTGCCCGACCAGGCTCGCCAGGTGCGGTATCAACACCCGGTTCGGATCCCCCGTGCCGTCGTAGAACAGATCGATGATCGGCACGCCGTACTGCGCCTGCAGCCTCCGGAACAGCGACGCGGACACCACACCCGGACAACAGAACATCGGGTTCACGTGCACGATCGCGTCGACCATCCGCCGCGAAAGCCAATACAGCGCCCGCCCGACGCTGATCGTGGTCTCCCCCGCGATCGAAGGGGCGAATCCATGCTGCTCGAGCAAGGCCGCGCACGTGTCCCAATCCGGCTCGCTGTCCTCCCCGATCAGGTCTGCCACCTGCTTCTCGTAGCGCGCCTCGAACCCCTGCACCACCTTCACCGCCTGCGCACGCTCCACGCCCGCCCGGACATCGACGTCGAGGAAGTGGCACGTCATCTCCGTGATCGAGGGGAGGACGATCTCCCCGCCCAGATCCTCGATCCTGCGGGTGACCTGCTGGTTCACGACCTCGTTGTACTTGACGTACATGTCGCCGAGCACCGCCACGCGGGGACGACGCTCCGCATCGTCGCGCGCGATCCCGCGGAACAGCTCCGCCACCCGTCCGAAGGCCTTGCGCATGCCCTCCTTGTCCCTCAGGGCGCGCAGCACAATCCCCTCGGCGTCGCCGAGGGCCCGATCGGAGGCGCCGTCCTCGCGCTCGTAGGGCCGAATCCGGTGATACAGCTTGTAGATCAGGCTGGCTATCACGGAGGTCTCGAACAGGCGCATTCCGAGCATGCCCGGGAGCACGGCGCCCGGGTTGAGGAAGTTGACGCGCCCTACCTTCAGGCCCTTCAGCCCCGCGGATTCCGTCGCCATGGAGGCCATCACGGGGAACTGCGGGAAGTTGCACGCCATGCACACGGCGGGCAGATAGAGGAACGTGCTGGAAGGTTCGAGCTTCTGCGAGCGGATGAGTTCGATGGCTCCGCCGGCAATGGCTACCGCGGGCATGCACTCGCCGCCGTTGGCGTGACGATAGCCGGTGTGCAGGATTCGCTCGCTGTTCTCGAGCACTCGGGCATCGAAGCCCTCGGTGCGGAAGCTCTCGGCCCAGAACGCGCTGATGAGGCGATTGACGTACGGAATCAGCACGGTGTCGCCGGACGCGAGGTCGTGCCCGGGCCGCGACGGTGCCCGCTGCGTCGCCCCCGAACCCTTGCGGTGCGACTCGAAGGTCCGCAGTGCCGCCTCGATTCGCGTCATGTAGCCCACGTCGGAGGCGTGCTCGTCGAGCTGCAAGACCAGGAACGGCTTACCGTGCGCCTCCATGAGCTCCTTCACGTAGCTCATCAGGAACGAGTCGGGGCTGCAGCGGAAGCACGACAAGTAGACCAGGAACAGCCCGGGCGTCCTGGCGACGAGCTCCGCCGTCGCGAGGATCTTCCTGCCGTACGCCCAGTGCATCCGCTCGTGGATTGCCCCCTTCGACTCCATCGCAACGGCGTCGGTGTCGAGCTCGTCCTGCCAGAACAGCGTGGCCCCGCGCTCCTCGAGCAGCCCCGGAATCCCGAGGCTCACCGCCTGCTCGAAGGCCACGTACGGCCGCCCGGCCAGCACCACGTTGATCCCGTCGGGATCGAGGGGAGGACGTCGCTCCTTGCGGGCCTCGTTCCTCCGCTGCATCGCCTCCCACGCGGCCAGGAAGTGCCCCGTGAGCTCGTCGAGCCCGAGGTCCGGGAACTTGCGCGACAACGCCTCATGGACGAGCTTCGCAATCCGCTCCGGAGAATCGGTGCGCAACGACAGCAGCGGCGCCACCAGCAGGTCGCCCAGCGGCAACGTCGTGAGATTGCCGAGCAGCGTGGGGGCGTATTGCGAGTAGTAGCAGTAGTACGAGTCGGTCGTCTTGGAACGGAAGGACTCGGGGGCTTGGGGCTCGTGCCCGCCCTCGTTGAGGATCGACGGAAAGAAGATCGCATCGACGTTGCGGTCGCGCAGCTCCTGCATGGCGCCATGGGCGAGGATGATGGGCGCGCAGAAGTCGGAGTTCACCAGGGCCTTGCCCCGGGAGAGGGACTTGCGTCCATTGCGCGCCACCACGACCTGGAATCCGAGACGGGTGAGCAGATCGCGCCAGAGCGCGTTGTACTCCTTGTGATAGAGCGCGTCGGCGAGGCCAATGGTGCCGCGCGGCACCGCCCCGTCGGGCAGGGCCACGGGCTCGACCCCATGCCTGCGCTCGAACCTCGAGAGATCCGCCGCGGTCTTGGGCCTGCGCTCGTCGTACTCGCGTCCGCACTTCATCCCCCAGCCGGAGCTGCGCCCTTCGGTGCGCACGACCGACAGCACGCACCGGTTCACGCACAGCGCGCAGGGCTCCTGCTCCAGCACGAAGTCGAGCTCTCCGGTGCGGAACGCGCTTCGCCGGGCTGACTTCTCGTCTTGCGCCAGCAGCGCCACGCCGATGGCGCCGGTGAGGTGGCAGTAGGGCGAGACGTGGATGGGCACGCCGAGGTGTTGCTCGAAGGCAGCGACCAGCGCCTTGTTTCGCGCGGTCGCGCCCTGGAAGACCACGTGCTCGCCGATGGGGTGGCGACCGACGACCTTGGCGAGATAGTTGTCGCGCACCGAGAAGAGCACCGCGGCGAGCACCTCGTCGCGGGACCGCCCTTCGGCCAGCAGACCGTTGAGATCCCGCTCCATGTAGACCGTGCAGCGATCGCTGGTGTAGGGCGCCGCCTGCCCCAACGCGCGCGCGGACAGCTCCTCGAGCGTCACGCCCAGCCTGCGCGCCTGCTCCTCGATGAAGCTCCCCGTGCCCGCCGCGCACACGTAGTTCATCGTCGAGTAGGTGACCTGCCCGTCGCGAACCCGCGTGAACTTCGAATCCTGTCCACCGATCTCCAGGATCGTGTCCACCCGCGGGTGGAGAAACGCCGCCGCGCGCGCGTGGGCCGTGATCTCGTTGACCTCCAGCTCCGCGCTGAAGAGCTCCTTGACCATCTTGCGCCCGGAGCCCGTGGTCGCAGCCTGACGCAGACGCGACGACCACCCCGGCACGCTTTCGTGCAGCGCGCGCAGCAGGCGGCGCACCGCGTCGACCGGCGCACCGCGCGTGGCCGTGTAGGCCCCGCACACCACCTGCCCCGCCTCCCCCACCAACGCCGCCTTCGTGCTCGTCGAGCCGATGTCGATCCCGAGGGTCAGCTCCCCGCTCGTCGCGATCACGAGCTCGTCCGCGAGCGTGACCTCGACGTCGTCGATCATGCGCGGACGCGGGAAGTCGGGGTAGTCGGAGAGGCGGAGCTCGAGGCTCGGTCGCTGATCCCTGGGGTGCGTGCTCGCGGAAGCTGCGAGGCCGGGGCCGAGGGCGGTCTGATCGCCGAGCAGCGCGGCGCCGATGGCGGCGGCGGCCCAGGGGGTCGGGGGGACGACGACCTCGACACCGATCGCGCGCTGGATGCTCTCGACGACCTTGGCGTTGAGGGCGACACCGCCGACGATGCCGACGGGAGCGATCAGCGTGCGGCCCTTGACCAGGGCGTCGGCGATGCTGCGCCCCATTCCCTCGCAGAGTCCTGCGCAGATGGCATCGACGGAGAAGCCCTCCTGCATGCCGTGGATGATGTCGCTCTTGGCGAAGACGGCGCAGCGTGTGGCGATGGTGGGGATCCTGCCCTGGAACGCGAGGGCCCTGTCGGAGAGCTCCCGGGGGGACAAGCCGAGGCGTTCGGCCTGCTGCGCGAGGAACGATCCGGTTCCCGCGGCGCACGGCGGGTTGACCGTGTGCTCGCGATAGGCGCCGCGCTCGTCGAAGAACACGAGCATGTAGCTCTGCCCACCGACGGAGATCACGTTGCGGCATCCGGGGAGCAGGAGGCGCGCGCCGCGAATGACGCACAGGGCGTTGTCGAGGGCGAGGTCGGAGGCAGGGGAGTTGCCGGTGACGCCGACGCGGTCGAAGCCGAGGGGTTCGACGCGCCGCAGGGCCTGCGCGAGGGCGCGCGGGACATCTCCTTCGAGGTCCCGGTAGTCCGCGAAGATGACGCGATCGTCTTCGAGGAGCACGGTGCTGATGGAAAGGGACCCGAGGTCGATACCGAGGCGCTTCATGGTGTTGGCGGCGGGGTTATAGCCCGAAGGGACAAGGCGCGGCGAGGCATCCGTCCGCCCCGGGACGTGAACCGCGAGCCCTTCGTTCGCGCAGGGTCGCTTCAGTCGGCACGGCGGGGTCGTTCGACAGGTTCCACTGTGGCAGAGCCTTGCCATTGCTGCGTCACCGGGTACGTTCAACCCATGGATCGCGAAGCCCTCGTCCGATCGCTCGGCCGCGTCTTGCGCGAACGATCCGACGTCGCCTTCGCGCTGCTGTTCGGATCGCAGGCGCGCGGAGATGCTCGCCAGGATTCCGATGTGGACGTCGCCGTGGCGTCGCAAGAGGCGGATCTGTGCGACCTGTCCGCGCAACTGTCCGCGGCGGTGGGAGCGGAGGTTCACGTGATCCGGCTCGACGACGACGTGGGAGTCCCGTTGCTCGAGGAGCTGATCGAAGACGGTGTGGTCGTGTTCGAGGCGGTGGCGGGCGCTGCAGCCTCGTGGCGATCGCACGCGCTGGCGGATCTCGAGATCGATCGCCCGTGGTTCCAGCGCATGAGTCGGGCCTGGCTCGCCAGGGTCGCCGCAGGAGGGATCGTCGGTGGTTAGGGAATCCTTGATCAGCAGCAAGCTGTCGGACCTCCACGACCGGCTCGAACGCGTCAGCAAGCACACCAAGGCCACGAGGGGGTCGACGTGCGCGCGGTGCATCAGGCATCCGTATCGAGCGTGGCGGATCTTGCGCGGTTCGCGACAGAAGTAGCGGCGGGGATCCAACGCAGGGCCTCCGATCGGGCGTGAAGGTCACCTGACCCGGTGGCGCTTCCGGGGCACCGGCCGAGCGGCCTCCTGTGTACTGCCTGAGCGATCAGACCGGTTGCAGGCGCGCCGGGGTCGTGTTGAGGTCGGCCGCATGAGGACGCTGTCGGTTCTTGGATGCATCTGTTGCGCGGGGCTCGTTGGCTGCGGGGACGATTCCGGATCGAATGCGCCGTGGGGACCGCTGCCCGACGGGTCCACGGTGGACCTGGACGCATCGACGTCGGATGGGGGGAGCGGCGAAGGGGGGATGGAGGGGGGAAGCGCGGGGGCCGCAGGAAGCGACGGCGGGGAGGAGACCGACGCGATCACGCCGGACAAGACGGTCGCGGTGTCCCATGCGCGGGAGGTGCGGGGCGCGTGGATTGCGACGGTATCGCGCATCAACTGGCCGAGCAGCAGCGATGCGTCGGCGCAGAAGACCGAGATGATCGCGATCCTCGATGCCGTGAAGAAGGCCGGGCTCAACACCGTGTTCTTCCAGGTGCGTCCCGAGGCCGATGCCCTGTACGCCTCGTCGATCGAACCATGGAGCCGATACCTCACCGGCACCCAGGGACAGGACCCGGGCTACGATCCGCTGAGCTTCGTGGTCGATGCAGGCCACTCCCGCGGGCTCGAGGTCCATGCGTGGCTCAATCCCTATCGCGCGAAGGCCGGCAACGTAGGCGCTTGCGCAGCCAATCACGTCGTCAACAAGATGCCCGATGCGGTCGTGACCTACGGTGACCTCGAGTGGCTCGACCCCGGCCACCCCGGAGCGTTCGATCACACCCTGAGCGTGATCGAGGATCTGCTGAAGCGCTACGACATCGACGGGATTCACTTCGACGACTACTTCTATCCGTATCCGAAGGACGGGATGGCGTTCGACGACGATGCGACGTATTCGGCGTACGGAGGCGGGATGTCGCGCGACGACTGGCGTCGCGACAACGTGAACCGGATGGTGGCCGCCGTGGGGGAATCGGTGAAGAGCCTGCGCACCGACGTGCGCTGGGGGATCTCGCCGTTTGGCATCTATCGGCCGGGGATGCCGTCGGGCGTGGTGGGGCTGGACCAGTACGAGGAGCTGTACGCCGACCCGCTGAAGTGGATGCAGGAGGGCTGGCTCGAATACGTGGCACCGCAGCTCTATTGGCCGACGACGTCATCGGGACAGCCCTACGGGAAGCTGCTGCAGTGGTGGGACGCGCGCGCCGCCGAGACGGGGAGGATGCTGCTGGTGGGCAACTCCGCCTCGGGGGGGTTCTCCCTCGACGAGTACCGGGCGGAGATGGATGTCGTGCGAGGGGCGGCTTCGAGCGCCACGCGCGGAGCGATCTGGTGGTCGGTGGGGCCGATTGTGGACAACGCCGACGGCCTGGCCACGATGTTGAAGGCCGAGTACTACGGGCGCCCCGCGGCGACGCCTGCGATTCTGGGTGCGGCGGACACGCCTCCGGCGCACCCGCAGGTGCAGGTAACGGGCGGCGTTGCGCAGGTCGTGACGGAATCGAATGGAATCCGGTTCTGGGCCGTGTATCGCGAGGACGCGGGCGTCTGGCAGATCGATCGTCTGGTGCCTTCGGCCACCAAGCAGATCACGATCACGCAGGGTCAGTGGGCGATCTCCGCGATCGACCGCAGCGGGCGCGAGAGCCTCGGGGTCGTGGTGCAAGGGGAAGGGACCGCCGCTGACGCCGGGCCGTCGGGGGCGAGCTGCGTGCACAGCTACGGCGGGGTCTACGCGGACGGCGGCTGCTCCCCGAGCTATCAGTGCTGCGACGGCAAGTGGTTGTCGAAGGGGTCGTGCGGCGCGTGCACGTGCCAGGAGGACACGGGAAAGGTGGGGTGCGGGACGTAGCAGGCGGGTTGGGTTCGGTGCGCCCCGGCCGCCCACGTAGGCGCTCGTTTCGTGATACGAATCGACGTACGAGCTCGCACCATCCTGCGTTCTGGACTC